>CAZEXY010000061.1:7142-12218 GCA_964516345.1 uncultured Anaerolineae bacterium | reverse complement strand
CTATTTACGAAGCGGATCGGCGGTATTCCTCGCCGGAGAAGAAAGCCACAGCACGTTTCCACGATTCCATCTCCTCGTCCGACATCTCCTCCGTGTGCCTGTGCCAGCTATGCTTACCCACGTATTCCCCCAGAAGCTCCCTCAACCTCTGTAACCTCTCCAGCGCCGAAGAAACCAGTACATCCACCACCTCCGGATTCTCCTCCTCCGCTATAGCCAGCGCGTACCGGAGGTGTTCGAGGCAAAGGCCGTCGGATGATTCGTACAGGGAACGAAACTCCTCCTGCGGCAGCCATTTCACCAGCCATTCGAGGTAAGTCCGCTCGCTCTGAGCACCCATGGCGCAAGCCGGGCAAACGCCGTTTTCCCCGCTCTCCGCTTTTCCGAGCAGCTTCCTGGCTCTGCCCACTATTCTCGTCGGGAGACGATCGCTCTGGCTTTGTTCGTGGACGGAATGGTACGAATCCAGCCACGAGATGACCTGCCCCGTCAGGTCCTGGTAGATTATCGCGTTTCCCAGCCCATCGTGCCAGACATCCTCCTCGAGGTGCTGAAGCTGCCATCCGTGCCTGGGGCAGAACCCCCACGAACGTGAAATCTTCGCCCTGGTGGACGTATCGTTCACATTCTCCCTCAAGATGCCTATGAGATACCGCCTCTCGATCTTATGACGCAACCGACATATGGGACACCCCGGTTCTTTCAGGGCGAGTTTTATGTCCAGAGCTATCAGATCTACCTTCATGCCGCCTCCCCGGTCGAGCTCGCCTATCACCCGTCATCCCCCTTAGTCCGTCGGGCGAAGATCTTCCGATACAGATCCTTCCCATAGCTGGTCTGCAACGGCTCGCCTTCGATCATCCTGAACGTTCTGGTGCCGTCCGGAAGGCGTTCGGCACGCAGGAACAGCACGTTTTCGAGCCCTTTTTCGTGGAAACTGCTTGCAAAAGCATACAAGTGAGTCACGAAAAAGACCTGTATCCCTTCTTCCATCAAGGCTTCCACCACCTGGCGTGCTATTTCCGATCCTTCCCGTTCGTTCGTGGCGGAAAAAGATTCGTTGAGGAGCACCAGAGCGTCCGGTTTCAGATGGTCTATTATCCTGCTCATCCGACCGAGCTCCTCGTCCAGTTTTCCACTGACCATGCTGGCGTCTTCTTCCCGCCTATAGTGGGTGAAGATTCCGGAACTCACGTTCGCCTCGAAGTGGGCTGCCGGGACGAACATGCCGCATTGCATCATCACCTGCGCCTGCCCGAGGCTGCGCAAGAACGTCGACTTGCCGCCCTGGTTCGCGCCGGTGACGACGATGACGTCCTTCCCGTCGGCTTCAACATCGTTGCCCACCACTCTTTGTCCCATGGAGAGCGCCAAGCTCACGTCGTAGAGCCCGGAGAACGACCGCTTCCGGACGCCCAAAGGGAACACCTCTGGGAATGCAGTCGGTTCGCCGATCTCCGCCAGACGTTCGTACAGGTTCAGCCCCCCGATGTAGAACGCCAGCTCGCTTCGGAGCGCCTCGAGGAAGTTGTCGATATGATCCGAAGACTGCCCTACGGCGTTTGCAACCTGGTTGATGCCCCTATCCCTGATTTCGGCGATGGCCCTTGCTCCGTGGTTGTCCCGCTGCGGGATGCTGAAAGCGCACTCGTGGAACGTGCTATCGACCAGCTGCTTGAGCCATCCTCCCTCACGTCCGGGCTTTCTAAGCACGTAATTCGTGCCCTCTGCGCCTTTACCCAGTTCGGCACTCAAAAGTACGCCGGATCGGAATTTCAATTCTCTCAGCTGCTCTCTAGCCGCGGCGAAGAAATCATCGTCGAGTTCGGTCCGGATCATCTCGAAAAAACGCCCAAACCCGCGCGAACGGAACCCGGAAGATCGCTCGTCGGCAATCTTGCGCAGATGCTCGAGCAGCTCCAGGAACATCCTCATCATCTCTGCACCGCTGCTCAAGACGCTGCCGGGGGTATTGCCGAAGATCCCCATCCAATGCCGTCGCTTGTTCTCGATGGACCGAAGAGGAATCTCGTAGATCTTCCGCACGACCTCAGGGTTGCGGATACAATCCTCCATTATCTCCTGCCGATACCGGATGAGTTCCGGATCCACGAGGCTGGAAAGCACGGCCGCCCGGGCCACCCGGTAAAGGAATTCGTCGTTTCGCGCCATCGCGTCGAACACGATCTCGAGCTCCAGATCCTGCACCAGGGAATCGGAGCCCCAGGGCAACTCCTGTCCGGGATCGAAATCCCGATCCGGGTACATCAGGTGTACTTTCATCGATCCATGCGCTCCTTGATCTGCCCGTAAGTCAACCGGTGCTTTTCGGCAATGGAAATGGCGTACGCCAGTCCGTCCGCCGGCTTCCTGACGATTTTGTACGTCCGCTCGGATGGGTTCTCAGGGACTACCGTGCTTACCATGCTGATGGTCTTCTCACTGAACGAAGCCAGCTCATCCATGAACGTGACGAAAACGCAAAACATATCCAGGCGATCGATTTCTTCCATGACTTTCCTGCTCAGGAACACGGCGTCCTGGAGCGTCGTCGAAGAAAACGTTTCGTTCATTACGACGATGCTGTTCGGAGTCGCTTCTTCGAGTATCTCGTGAACCCTGAACAGATCATCCTCGAGCTTTCCACGCATGGTGGTGATGTCCTCCTCCCTCTCGAAATGGGTGAACATCCGATCGTACAGAAACAATTTGGCGCTGCTGCCAGGCACCGGCAACCCGAGCCTCGCAAGGTAGTGGATCTGTCCGAAAGTTCTCGCGAAAGTCGTCTTTCCACCCTGATTCGGGCCAGTAACCACTATGATCCGCTCCCTCCCCGCAAGATAGAAATCGTTCGTGACAACCTGCTCGTTCCGATAGATGAGATTCTTCGCCAGCGCCAGGTCGTAGGTATCGGCAGCGCGAATCTCCTTTTCGGAGCTCACCTCCGGGTAGCAGAACTCGAGCCCGGAGCGTTCGATCTCCCTCATCAACTCCAGGTAAGCCACGTAGAACTGCACCTCCCTCTCGAAGCCATCGATGACTTCGTCCAGGAAGTCGCCGTGTTCGGAATAGAATCGCTCCAGGTGTGAGAACTCCTCAGGATAGAACTTCGCCACGCACTCAGCGATCCGGGCTTCGATATGGTTCATGCCGTTTCGCCGGTACATCTTGATCGTGTAGTCCTTCACGTCGCCTTGCTTGAACCTCTCGAAAGTCCTGACCACTTCCAGGCTGTAGTCCTCACCCGGATCGCACCGGCTCACGCGTACGTTGCTTTCCTTGATGCGGATGCAGTACCTGACCGATTTCAACTCTGACTTCAGGCTTTCGGCCTCCTTCATCAGGGACGTAAACCGTTCGGATCGCACGTAGTCCCTAAGATATCCGAGAAACCTCCCCAGCCCCTTCGATCCGAGTTTCGTCCCGGAAAGTCCTTTCAACAAACCACGCACCGCTTCCCCGTACAGAAGCACCGCTTCCAGAAACCACCCGGCTTTGTTGTACCTGTGATACAGCTTCAGCGCCATGTTCGAATAACGGTGGACCTTGGACATCTGTTCGGTAAACGTCTCCACTGCCCTCAGAACCTCTTCGTTCTCGATGTCCTTCATCACCTTCTGCCTGTACTCGATGGCGTCGGAGCTTGTCAGAGGGGCATAGAAGAACGGCTCCAGATCGTAATCTTTCTTACCGAAGGTGGCCGCCTCGACGATCTGATCGAGGTTGAGGTCGGTGAAGAAATCCGGCATCTTCACATCCGGACCGGGTCGATCCTCCGGATTTTCGAACAATATACTTTCGAACTTCTTCATTCCTTTCGGTCGAGGAATGTCAGACATGAAAAAACTCCTTCCGGCGATCCAGGCAGGAGCTCTTCACGCTTGCAAAACAAAAGACCCCTGCCGGGACGTCGAACTATGGCAGGAGTCATTAGCCAAACGAGGCGCTTGTCCGGTGGACTCCATCACCGATTTCATCACGATTATAGGGAAGACCGTGATTTTGTCAAAAGCCGATGGAACGGAGCAACTTACCTGTGAATCCAGGGTATATCGATCGGGCTCGAGCAAGTATGGGACTCGGCGGCCGGCACGCCATCGAGCACACTACCCATAAAACCACTTCTCAACCAGAGAGACGATCTTCGGAAAATTTTCCTCCCTCGATTCGAACCACTCGATTCGAGGGTCTTTCAGGGAGAACCACGTATACTGACGACGTATGTACCTGTGGGTTCGCATCTTGATCTGCCTGATAGCCTCTTCGAGGGAAACTTCCCCGCGCAGGTACATGACTATTTCCCGATACCCCAGGGCCGACATCGACGGGAGTTCGGGGGAGTATCCTGAATCCAGAAGCCTTTCGACTTCTTCCACCCACCCCGCTTCTATCATCCGATCCACTCGAGCATCCACCCGCTCGTACAGCTCCTTTCTCGGCAAAGTCAGGCCTATCTGAAGGACGTCATACGGTGGAGGGAGTTTTTTTCGGGTTTCCGAAAATCTTCTGCCGCTTACGATGCAAACCTCCAAAGCCCGGATAACGCGGCGCAGATTGGCCGGGTCCACGATCTTCGCAGCCCCGGGATCGATTTCTTTCAAGGCGAGGTACAGCCATTCTCTTCCCTTCCTCTCGGCGACCTCGCCCAACCACTCCCTTACGACCGGATTCGGCGGCACTTCCGGAACGACCCAGCCTTCGATAATCGCCCTGACATATTGCCCCGTGCCTCCAACGAGGGCCGGCAGTTTTTCCCTGGCGTGGATCTCCGAAATGGCACGGTAAGCCATGCGCTGGAATTCTGCAAGGGAGAAATCCTGATCCGGTCGGATCACGTCGATGAGATGATGTGGGACGGCGGCCAGTTCTTCCGGCGACGGCTTGGCCGTCCCAATGTCCATCCCGACGTAGATCTGCCGTGAATCGGCGGACACCACCTCGAGTGGTAAATGAGCCGCAAGCCTCACGGCTAGCCTCGTCTTGCCGACCCCGGTCGGTCCGACTATGACGAGCAACGGAAGACGACTCACCTCGCCCCCCATCGATCGAACAGAGGCTTCAGGTTCTTCCCGGTGA
>CAZEXY010000061.1:0-7042 GCA_964516345.1 uncultured Anaerolineae bacterium | reverse complement strand
CCGAACCGCGCCGAATAATCGGATAGTGCGTCGGAAGCGTACTTCAGCACCCTCTTCCCGCCCCCTTCGTCGGCCTCCACGAAGTAACTCGTGACGGTGGTGTCCCCGACTTTCGCCGACGCCGTGCCGAAATTCGGGCTGAGAACGAAATTGACGTCTCTCATCGGACCGCTGGCGATGATCCACGTCGAGATGCCATCCTCGACGGCGTGCCGTATGATCTTGCCCGACGCCGCCAGCTTGAGCTTGGCATCGTCCGTCCTGAGCCGGACGTAATAGAAACTGGTGTCCGAGTACGTCAGGTCCCCGTAGGGAGGGGGAATTTCGACATGCCACCCTGCAGAATCGAAAGCAGGTATCATCGGGTAGAAATGCGCCAGCGAAAGGACGCCGTTCTTGTAGCCGAAGACGGCGTAGGAGCTCCCTTCGCCCGAGGGTATGTCAACGGAGAACTCGATCGCTATCTCCACGGAGTCTCCAGGCCGGAGGGGCGGCGCGAGCGGCACCACAAGGGCGGTTTTCGAACTTTCCAGACGCCACCTTACAGGCTTCCCGTCGAGCCATACTCTTTCGACGACGGTCTTGCTTTCCCATCCGGGGATGTTGGGAAACAGGCGGAAATACACTTTGTCCAGCGGAACGCTTTCGGCGTTGGTGTAACGGACGATCTCCGTTCCCTCGATTTTCGAAGGCCATTTCAGGAAAACGTCGAGCTGGTAATGAGTCGGATGCAGGGTCTTCTCCACCCAGTCCACGTCCCCAACGAATCTGGAGCGCATGGCGCGTTTGTAGAAACTCAGGTCGTTCCACGAGACCAGAGGCGTCGGGGCAGGGATCGCCGTTGCTGTCGGTTCTAAGGTCGGTGTAGAGGAAGGGAAAGCCGTTGCTGTCGGTTCTGGGGTCGGCGTAGAGGAAGGGAAAGCCGTTGCTGTCGGTTCCGGCGTCAACGATGGCTCGGGAACGGTGGCGGTAAGAAGGCCCGTGGAAACATCGGTGGAAGTTGAGGCGATCGCTGTAGCCGCGGAAGTGGGGGTCGTGGCCGAAAGCGTAGGGATGCGTCGGTTAACAGCCCCGCCAAAGGTGCAACCGGCAAGGAACAGAGACAAGGACACCAAAACCGCGGCAGCTTTCGATAGCAGCTTCATCTGCCGAGTATCCATTTGTCGTACAGCGGCTTCACGTTGTGCTGAGAGCTTTCCTCAACAGCGGAGAGCAGGTAGTCGGGGGTGGATATCTTCCACCTCATCCTGTCGGCGTAGACCTTGAGGAATTCATCGTAGGCTTTTTCTCCTATTTCCTCCCGGATGGCATTGAAGAACAAAGCTGCCTTGGCGTATGCAAGGACCTCGTAATCGCTCTGCTTGTATTCGGTGGTCGGTTTGTCCAGGGAGGAATCACCGCCTCTGGCAACCAGCAGCTTGTACGGAGCAAGCCACCTGTTCTTGATCAGATAATCGGAAGAGGGTATGCCGTGCTTTCCGTAAATTGCCTCGTAGTAGAGCACCGTATTGAATTCGGTCAATCCTTCATCGAGCCACGGGTACCGGATTTGGTCGTTCCCGACCATATTGTACCACCACTGATGCCCCACTTCGTGGGCGATCAGGAACTCGAGGCTATACCGCTGGCGGCGATACAACCCAAATCCAAGAGCGTTCATCTCCGGGTACTCCATACCGTGATAGGTCAGAGGCCCTTCCACCACCCTGAAGTCGGTGAAAGGATACGGGACTATTTTGTCGCTGTAAATCCGCAAAGCGGCGGCCGAATATTCCGCCGCGATCCTACCGGCACTCTCGTCTTGAGGAAGGAAGTAAGAGGTAACCCTGGTTCCATAAGCCTCGGTGGTGTACGTCTTGAACGAAGGGCTCATGATGATGGCGAACTCCCTGGCCGGCCCGGTGACCCAGACGGAAGTCGCCGATGGTCCGGAAAGGGTTCTGGTTATCTCCGTTCCGCTGGCTGCTATGACCATCTTCCCAGGAACCGTGATTCGGGCTTTGTAAAGCGCCGACTGGCTGAAGAGCACATCTCCCCACGGAGCCGGCATTTCCAGGTTCCACTTGGGATCCGACGAGTCGGTTGCCTTGGGCACGGCAAGGATCGGGTAAGCTTCCGGGAGCATGAGCACCCCGCCGCTTTCCCCGAATTCCGTGTAAGCCCCCTCTTTCCTCGAAGGCCATTTGAGGGTGTATTTGATCTCCACGGAGACTTTCTGGTTCGGCGGAAGCGTTTCCGGTATCGGCACCCTCAAAGCCGTTCTGTGAGCTTCATAAGCCACCGGAACCGGCGTCCCATTCACCAGTGTGCCGTTTACATCCATTGCACCGCCATAGCGAGAGAGATTAGGATAGAGGCGGAAATAAAGTGCATGCCAGTTGCCCGGCTCACGATGGGAGTAAACGAGCTTCTCCTTCCCTTCCAGCCACCCTTTTTCCGGAGAGACGTGAAAGTCCAAGTCGTATCGGGGCATTCCCTCGAGCGTTTCCAGTTCAGCCCTGAAAGCAGGTTTCAGCGCAGGGGCGTAAGGGCTCTGGGGAGATGGAGTCGCCTGGTGACAACCTGATAGCGAAACCAGAACCAACACCACTGCCGAAAGGACCAGAACTACGATTAGACGACGGTTCATAGCATCGTTCCTTTTCTTCCACCGGGTTTGAACATCCGAGGACCGTTCCCGCAAGGGATTATAACACGGGGCAAGGGATTCGCAAAACGATCGATTGGGTAGCTTTCGGCACATAGCGCAGAGAAGCTTTTTGCAGAAAACCGGGAATCCTTGCTATCCTGATGAGGTCTTTGGAAAGGAGTGAATAGGCTTAGTGAAAGTACTGTTCGTACACAGCAGGGACGATCTGTACGGAGCAGACGCCGCATTGCTGGAACTGGTCAAGCGCCTGCCGGATCATGGCGTGGAGCCCATCGTCGTGCTCCCATCGGATCTTCCATACGAAGGGAAACTCGGCAATGCCCTCAGGGGTCACGGCGTGGATAGCATCAAGCTCGACATCGGGGTCGTCAGAACGATCTACAAAAACGTGCCGGGGATGGTTTCCCTTTCGTCCAGGTTTCTCAAAGGGGCGATCGAAATCCGAAGGCTCATCAGAGAAAGGAAGATCGATCTGGTGCATTCCAATACCGGATCAGTGTTGAGCGGCGCGCTTGCAGCCAAGACGGCAGGGGTTCCACACATCTGGCACGTGAGAGAAATAATATCCCAATCGGAAGCCGTGCGCTACACCTTGATATGGATGGTGGTGAATCTGTCCGATAGGATAGTAGCGATTTCCGATGCGGTTGCAGAGCATATCGTGGAAGCGTACCCCAGCAGAAAAGACCAAATAGAGGTGATCAGGGGAAGCGGCATAGACACAAAGCTCTTCTCCCCGAACGCCGATGGGGCTTCCGTCCGAAAGGAATGGGGGGTGTCGGACGAGGACTTCGTGGTAGGGGTCGTCGGCAAGATACACCCGATCAAAGGGCAGGACTTGGTCATAGAAGCCGCTCCGATCGTGAAAAGAAGGGTGAAGAGGGTGAAATTCGCCATCATCGGCGACGTACAGCCGGGGATGGAGGAAGTGCGCGATACCCTCATGGCTCGCGCTGGCGCACTCGGCGTATCCGGTGATATCATCTGGACCGGACACAGGGAGGACATGCCGGAGGTAATGGCAGCCCTGGACTTGCTGGTGATACCTTCCACCTCCCCAGAACCTCTGGGCAGGTCGATGCTGGAAGCCATGGCCTGCGGCACTCCTGTAGTTGCCGCCGCCCACGGCGGGCCGCTGGAGGTCATAAGAGATGGCGACAACGGCTTGTTGTTCCCGCCAAACGATCCCGCAGCACTTGCAGTGGCCGTCATCCAAATGGCTCAGGAGCCGGAGTGGCGGGAGAAGATCATCCGCTCGGCGCGCGCCGAAGTCGTGAAGAACTACGATGCCGACCGCTACACGGAGAAAATCGTGGAACTGTATCACGAGGTTCTGAAGCACCGGTAGAGCCTCGTAAAGGATTCTAATCAGCTTTGCAAACCGAAGGAGGCTGTTATGGAACCCCTTACCTGGGCTGAGATCGATCTCGACGCCATTGCGTACAACGTTCGAAAGTTCAAGTCGTTGGTTGGGCCCGACGTAACGGTGATGGCCGTGGTCAAGGCAAACGCCTACGGGCATGGAGATCACCAAGTCGCCAAAGCCGCCCTGAAAGCGGGAGCCGGAAGACTGGCGGTCAACCGTGCCGAGGAAGGGGTAGCCCTCCGTCAGAAAGGGATAGAAGCCCCGATTCTGCTCCTCGGCCATAGCCTGCCGGAGCAGGCAGAGGAGATAGCAAGATACCGCCTGACTCCCACCGTCACGACGAAACGGCTGGCCAGGGCGCTGAGCGCACAAGCCGAGGAAGCCCCGATCCCCGTACACGTGAAGATAGACACCGGAATGGGGCGGTTCGGCATCCTGCCGGAGGAGTCGGTTGATTTCATTTCGTTCTTGAACTCCCTCCCAGGGATAGACGTGGAAGGACTCTTTACCCATTTCGCGGTCGCCGACCTAGCCGACAAGACGTACACGAAGCGGCAGTTCAAAAGATTCCTCGACGTGGTGGACGATCTGGAAGCGAAGGGGCTGCTCCCCCGAATACTCCACGTGTGCAACAGCGCCGCCACGATGGATCTGCCGGAGATGCACCTGAACATGGTCCGAATTGGAATCGCCATGTACGGACTTCGACCGTCGGACGAGGTCGAACCGGCGTTCCCCCTGCGACCTGCGCTGACTCTGAAAAGCCGGGTTGCCCGGGTGCGGAAGATACCCAAGGGATGGGGAATCAGCTACGGGCTCACTTTCGTCCCACCGGCTCCGATGAAAGTTGCTCTCGTGCCGGTCGGATACGGAGATGGATACCACAGGCTCATATCGAATCGGGGCAGCGTACTGATCCACGGCGTCAGAGCTCCAATTGTAGGAAGGGTGTGCATGGATCAATTCGTAGTGGACGTCAGCCACATACCGGATGTGGAGGAAGGGGACGAGATCGTGCTGGTGGGCAGCCAGGGTAAAGAGACGATACCGGCAGAAGAAGTAGCGGAATGGGCGGAAACGATAAACTATGAAGTGGTCACGAGCCTTCTACCAAGGGTTACGAGGAAATTCATCGAGGATGGAAGGATCATTGCCGTGGAGAGCATCGTGAGATGAACGGACACGAGCACAATCCCCGGGAAGAAAGACCGAAGTTCATGGTGGACGCCATGCTGGGCACCCTGGCCAAGTGGCTCCGGATCCTGGGGTTCGACGCCGAATACGCCGGAAGCGAGGCAAAAGACTCAGAAATCGTCAGACGCTCCCGGGCCGAAGGAAGAATAATCCTGACCCGGGATAGGGATCTTGCGCTCCATCGCAAAGGGGTGAACGCCTTGCTGATAGAAAGCGAAGACCTCGGAGCACAGCTCCTCCAGCTAAAAGAGGAGCTATCCATCGACTTCGGCAACCCAGGGAGCAGGTGCGTGGAGTGCAACGTGCCGTTGGAACCGATCTCTCGAGAGGAAGCAAGACCGCTGGTTCCTCCCTACGTATATCAGACGCAGACGGAATTCAGGAAATGTCCGAAGTGCGGTCGGATCTACTGGAGGGCCACTCATTGGGAAAAGATGCAGGAAAGGCTGAAGCAAATGCTCCATGGGTAAGGCCAAGCTTCCAACGAAAAAGGCGGGGAACGATTCCCCGCCTTTTTGCCTTCATCACGCCAAGCCTCTTATTTCTTGTTGGCATCCATAGCTGCCTGAGCTTTCTTGGCAGCTTCTTCGAGCGCAGCCTTTGGCTCGGCGCCTTCTATCACCTTCTTCATCATGTCGGAGATGATGCCGCGTACTTCCTGATAACCGGCGAAGGACGGCTCCATCCGACCGTAAGGCAGGAAGTCCAGAGCCTTCTTGTACCTCGGATGGGTCGCGACGTATTCCTTGAACGTGTCCGTCTCCATCGCCGATTTGGTGATCGGGAAGTAGTTGGCGTGCGTTGCCCAAATGGCTACATTTTCAGGCTCGGCCCAGTATTTCAGGAAGAGCCACGCAGCCAGTTCCTTCTCGGGCGTAGTCTTGAAGATCGCCACGCTCGGGCCGTAGACATCCACCACCGGTTTCTGGCCTTTGGCATGAGGCGGCATGGCGATATCCCAGTTGAACGCTCCTGCTTTGGATTTCTCGACGGCGGAGCGGTAGTACGGCAGGCCGGCCGTCGAACCAAAGGTGAAGAGCGCCTTCTGGTTTGCAAAGTCTGTCTGATCTCCGTAGCGCTGAGCAATCTGGTAGGCACAGCCGCTGTCGAACAGGTCTTTCAGCAGCTGGAGCGCTTTCAGGCCAGCATCACTGTTGAAGGCGATCTTCGTGCCATCTTCGCTCACCAAGCGACCGCCAAAGCTCCAAACCATCATGGCATACAGGGACGCGGTGTTGCTGAATGCGTACCCATGCTTGTCGCCTTTCGTCGCCTTGACGCACATCTCTTTGAACTGATCCCACGTCTCGGGCGGGTTGTCGTAGCCCATCTTCTTCAGCCAGTCGATGTTGTAGTACATTACCTGCATGGACCTGCTGTGGGCAAAGCTCATGTACTGATTGTTGAACTCAGGCCGCTTGTCGCCCTCGAGCAGGTTCCACATGAAGTCTTTCTTCTGAGCTTCGGTGAATCCGTACTTCGGATCGTTCATGAACGGATCGAGAGGCACGACGGCGCCGGCGTTGGCGTACTCGGCAACCTGGTTGGCGTATCCGATCGCCAGATCGGGCGGCTCCTTGGCGGCGATGGCGGCAATGATCTTCTTGTAGATGTCGCCGTAGTAGCCTGCGTACTCCGGCTTGACGGTGATGTGCCACTGGTTGGTGCTGTTGAACCCGTCGACTATCTTGTTCAGGACCTCGAGATGTTTCTTGGTGGAAACGTGCCAGAACAGAACGGTCTGGTTGGAGGGGTCCACGTTGGCGAACTTGCTTTGGCCTGCAGCCGCTTTCTTGGTGGGAGTGGCCTTGGGTTTCTCCTTCTTCGGCTGT
>CAZEXY010000060.1:8386-12272 GCA_964516345.1 uncultured Anaerolineae bacterium | reverse complement strand
ACAGGGAGTGGGCATCGGGCAGGGTGAAGCCGACCGTCAATCTGTATTTGTACCAGATCGGAGAAAACACAAAGCTACGAAGGAACGACTGGGTCGTGGAGAAGAAAGATGGCCAGGCGACGAAGCACCGCCCTCCATCTCGCATCAACCTGACTTACATGGTCACCGCCTGGGCCGGAGACGTGGAAGACGAACACCGCCTCCTGTGGCGGCTGCTGGCGGTCTTCCTGAAGCACCCGGAACTTCCGGAGGACGTATTGCAGGGCGATTTGAAGGACGTCGGAAAAATCAAGGCAGGGCTTCTGCCTCAGGACGAAATGCCCAACCCCACCGATCTCTGGAACGTCCTGAGCAACGACATCCGCCCGGCCATCCATTACCGGGTCGTGCTTCCGCTGGACGTGGCCAAGCGGTTCACCGGCCCGCTGGTGCTCAAGAAGACGATCAAGGTGGAGCAGGGCCTGGAGGGAGAAGGCCCGTTCGAAGAGATCGTGCAGGAAGGAAAGCGGTAAGGGCGCAGCGATGCTGCGCCCCTACGCCACGTGTATGCTGGAAAGGAGGTGGTAATGGGACAACCGGCTGCGAGGCTTGGGGACATGACGGCCCACGGCTCACCGCTGGCCCCGGGACCGGGAAGCACCAACGTCTTCATCGGAGGGAGGCCGGCCTGGCGGGCCACGGCGGACACGCATGTGTGCCCCATGGTCACCCCCGCCGGTACGCCCCACGGATCCGGCGTAGCCATCGCGGGGAGCACCACCGTGCTCATCAACGGCTTGCCGGCGGTGCGCATGGGCGATCAAATCCTGGAAGCCGGGGGCGGCCCCAATCCCATCATCGGCGGCGAACCCACCGTGATGATCGGATGAGGAAACATCTATAACTTTGGGATCCGGCGGGCGTCGGAGCGCCTGCCTGCCGGCGACCCACGGACTTTCTGTGGCGCTCTGAGCAGAATCTATACGTTAAGGAGGTAAAAGATGTCACCACAATACCTCTCGCCTGGAGTCTACGTGGAAGAGGTAGACCGTGGCGCGAAGCCGATCGAGGGAGTAGGGACCTCCGTCGCAGCGTTCGTCGGGTTCGCAGAAAAAGGCCCCTTGAACGAACCCACCCTCGTCACCAACTGGAGCCAGTTCCGTGATACCTTCGGGGGCTTCATGGAAGGCTCTTACCTGGCCCATGCCGTCTACGGATATTTCTACAACGGCGGCGGCACGGCCTACGTCGTCAGAGTCCCCAGCGGAGACGAAGGGAAGACCGAATCTCCATCCAAACCGGAGCCGACGAAAGCCGAAGGCGCCGAAAAGCCCCCTGCCAAGCCGGAACTGAAGAAAAGGGCGAACAAAGGAGTCACGGCCAAGACCTTCATCGGCAGCGCCGACAAGAGAACCGGGCTCGGCGGGCTGGAAGCCGTGGACGAAGTCACCATGGTCGCCATCCCCGACCTGATGGCCGCGTACCAGAAAGGGGACCTGAGCGAGGACGAAGTCAAGGCCGTCCAGAACGCCATGCTGTCCCACTGCGAGAAGATGAAGTACCGATTCGCCATCCTGGACCCTCTGCCGGGGCTTTCGCCCCAGGGCGTGAAAGAGTGGCGGATGGAAAAAGCCGGGTACGATTCCAAGTACGGCGCCCTCTACTATCCCTGGATCTCCGTCAGCAACCCGCTGGGCGAAGGCACGATCTCGATCCCGCCGAGCGGTCACATGGCAGGCATCTACGCCCGCAGCGACGCAGAGCGCGGCGTCCACAAAGCCCCTGCCAACGAAGTCGTCAGGGGAGCCATCGGGCTGGAGCTCCAGATCACCAAAGGGGAACAGGACGTGCTCAACCCGATCGGCGTCAACTGCATCCGCTCCTTCCCGGGGCGCGGTGTGCGGGTATGGGGAGCCAGAACGCTCTCCAGCGATCCGGCGTGGCGGTACGTCAACGTCCGCAGGCTCTTCAACTACGTGGAAGCCTCCATCGAACTCGGCACCCAGTGGGTCGTGTTCGAACCAAACGACGTAGACCTCTGGGAGCGCGTCAAGCGGGACATCACCGCTTTCCTGACGCTGGTGTGGCGGGACGGCGCTCTCTTCGGCAACACCCCGTCCGAAGCGTTCTACGTCAAATGCGACGAAGAACTGAACCCGCCTGAAGTCCGGGACGCCGGAATGCTCATCATAGAAATCGGGCTGGCGCCTGTCAAGCCTGCCGAATTCGTGATCTTCCGCATCAGCCAGTGGCAGGGCGGCGGCGAGGTGTCCGAGTAAGCATTTCGTATCGAAATACCCAACGCAACGGCGCAAAGATGCTCGAGACGCAAAGAAAGGACGAATCGGTATCGGCTCGAAAGAGCCTTATCCCGACGACGTTTCGTTGCGGCAGCATCTGGGATTCCGTGGGTGTAAGCTCTTGGTCGAACCGAGTTCAAAACTAAGGAGGTAGTCATGCCTAACAATAAGGATCCGCTTGTCTCAGCGTATTTTACCGTCGAGTTCCAGGGGGTCATCGCCGGAGCTTTCCAGGAGGTCTCCGGCATGGGCTCCTCGAACGAAGTGGTCGAGTACAAAGCTTCCGGCGAGAAAGGCCAGTACATCATCAAGAAGATCCCGGGTCGCCTGACCTGGAACAACATCACCCTGAAGAGGGGCATCACCGACTCCCTCGACCTGTGGAAATGGCGCAAGATGGTGGAGGAAGGGAAGATCGACGAAGCCCGCAAGAACGGCTCCGTGGTGATGTACGACCAGAACGGGAACGAGGTTGCACGATGGAACTTCGTCAACGCCTGGCCGTCCAAGCTGACCGGCCCGACGGCGGACGCCAAGTCCAACGAAGTGGCCATCGAAGAGCTGGAAATCGTGGTAGAAGGCTACGAGCGGGTGAAGTGATATGGCGCTCCAGACGGAATTCGAATTCACCCTGCCCAAAGGGTATGTCGACGAGCACGGGAACCTGCACCGGCGCGGCGTGATGCGGCTCGCAACGGCCATGGACGAGATAGCGCCGCTGCGGGATCCACGCGTGAGGGCCAACGAAGCGTACCTGGTGATCATCCTCCTTTCCAGAGTGATCACCAAACTCGGCACGCTCCCGGACGTGAATCCGGGGGTCATCGAAGGCCTCTTCACCGCCGACCTAGCATACCTGCAGGAGTTCTACCAGCGGATAAACGGGAACGGAACCACCAGGATTCCGGTGAAATGCCCGAAATGCGGGGCGGAGTTCGAGGTGGATTTAGGCCACCCGGGGGGATGAAAGGCTACCCCCTCGACGAACTGTACGAGGAGGTAGCCTACATCGCCTATCATTTTCACTGGCCGCTGCTCGACGTGCTGCAACTGGAACACCAGGAGCGTCGTCGCTGGGTGGAGGAGATCGCGAAGATCAACCGAAGGTTGAGCGAGTGAAGGGGAACGGTCGGCCGCGTCCCCGCTTCGCCGTGCTCTACCGCGAAACGAGGGTGGGATATGCCTGATGCGAAACAGAAAGACCCGTTTCCGGCGTACGCGTTCTTCGTGGAGATAGACGGAGTGGCGCAGGCAGCGTTCACCGAATGCTCCGGCCTGGAAATCCAGGTGGAGGTGGAGGAGTACAAAGAAGGCGGGCTGAACAGCTTCACCCACAAACTGCCCGGCCACGTGAAGTACGCCGACCTGGTCCTGCGCCACGGCACCGCCGGATCGGACGATCTGTGGAAGTGGTATCAGAACGTCTGCCAGGGGAAAATCGAGCGGAAGAACATCTCCGTGGTGCTATTCAACACCGCCGGGGAGGAAATGCGCCGGTGGAACTTCGGCGACGCGTACCCGGTCAAATGGAAAGGCCCGAGCTTCAAGGCCGGGGCGAAGGAAGCCGCCATAGACACCCTGGTGATAGCACACCGCGGGCTGATAGG
>CAZEXY010000060.1:6920-8286 GCA_964516345.1 uncultured Anaerolineae bacterium | reverse complement strand
CCGGAGATCGCCATCCCGGCGGTGGAGATGGCAGGCACGCTTTCGCACACGCGCGATTTCCTGGCAGAGCGGAGCAGGCTCGTCGGTGGGGTCGGCTGGGAGCGCCTGGCGCAGATGCCGGAATGGACCGGCGCCGGCACCACCACATCCGGCATCCTGACCAGAACCTCGTGGTCGGGAGTCCTGGGGGGAGCAGCAAAGATATCACCCACCATCGGCAGAATGCCCACGAACACGGCATCCCTGCTCGGTTTCGTGGAATCCCGCAAGAGCCTCTACCGCTACCTGCAAGGAGGAGAAGGAATTTCCCTGGACGAAATGCTCCCGCCCCGGAGCTTCCCCGCCGAAAACGTCGTCGGAGAAGCCACCACCGCCGGTTCGGCCATCCTGAAACGGCTGGGCGACGTTTGGGGAAAGGGAACGGGGGAGAAGCCGGTCTCGCCACAGCGCATAGGACGGGTGGTGATGCGTCATCCGGCTCCGCCTGCGCCGAGGGCGGAGATGACCCTGCCCTGGCAGGAATCCGAAGCCATCGAGCCGGTTTTAGGCTCGACTGCCGAACCCGCACAGCCCACAGGAGGGGGAGAGAAGCCGAGCGGCATCCTTTCGCCGATAACCAGAGCTTTCTCGGCGGGGAGAGACGCCATCCGGCGCGTGCTGAAGATCGCCAAATCTCCGATCCCGGAAGGAACGACACCTGTACCGTCTGCGGGAAAACCGACCGCCCCGCCGGTAACGATCTTCAGAAAGGAAGCAGAAACCATCGAGACACCGGCCATGCCGTTGGTGGAGGAGATTTTCGAGCGGGAAGCGCCTGGGACGGCGGAATCGGCAGAAGGGACGCCCGCCGGTGAGGCGATGGAAGTCCCCATCGTACCGCCGCTCGAGATGCCTGCTCTCGGCTTTTCGAGGAGGGTGGCGGAGGGCGCTAGGAAGATCGTGCCGGACCTGGGGAAACGATTTCCGCTGGCAGCCGGGGCGCTGCTGGAAAAGGCCCCGACCGAGGCGAGAAAGCCCACCGCTCTCACGGCCGGCATGACGAGCAAGCTGTTCCGATCGTTCGCCGGAATGGAGATGCCACGCACGCTCACGGGAGTCGAAAAGCTGATACGTGAGGCGAAGAGCAAACCTGAACGCCTCGTCGGGGAAGTCGGGGGAGCCGTAGGTAAGCTGACGACTCCGGAGGAGAAGGAAATCGTCTCCGCCGCGGGGCGGCTCGAAAAGCCGCTGGCCGAGGCAGTGGAATCCCCGGAGCGGGCCGTAACCTCGGCGCTCGGAATGGGCGGCAAAGCCGAAGAGATCGAAAAGACATTGTCCCGAGGTCCGGCCGCCGCGGTCGCCTGGGCCAGGCAGATAACATCCGGCC
>CAZEXY010000060.1:5470-6820 GCA_964516345.1 uncultured Anaerolineae bacterium | reverse complement strand
CATCCGGCCTGCTGAAGGCGCTCTCCATACCCCTGCCGATGCCCTCCGTGGGGGAGCTGGAGGAAGAAGCATCAGGCGCCATCGAATCCGCCGTGCCGGGAATATCCGGGGCGCTCGAATTGCCGTCAATCGGCGGGATCATGGAACACCCGATGGCGTCCCTGGAGCGAGCTGTCGGCCTGCCGGGATCGCTGGAGCGGGCAGTGGCGCATCCGCTGGAAGCCGTCGGGCGTTCGGTGGGGTTGCCGGAAATGCCGCTGGCAACACCCCGAGGCGCACAGGAGGCGATCGGCGGGATCGAGCGTGCCGCAGGGCAAGCGGAAGAAGCGGTTTCGTCCGCCATTCCGATGGGCGAAATCTCGGAGATCGAATCGAAAGTCGTGGGAGCGATGGGAGCGGCCGAGGAAGGTCTGGAGAAACTGCCGGACCTGGACGATCTGACGGACGAGATCTATCGGAGGCTCGTCCGCAGGCTGAAGATGGAACGGGAGATCAGAGGTTTGTAACGGGAGGTTTTCATGGCGCTGGAGAAAGCTTACATAACGAACCTGGAGACGAACGAGCAGATCCCATGCCTGTTCAACCCAACGGAGTACACGATTTCCAAGAGCAATCGTTGGGATTCCGTCAAGGTGATGGGAGACGACGTGCCGATGCCCAAATTCATCAGCGGCGACGCCATGAAGCTGACCATGACCCTTTTCTTCGACACCTACGAGGAGAAGAAAGACGTCCGGGAGTACACGGACAAGCTCTTCAAGCTTATGAGCGTGGATCCAAAGCTGCGGAACAAGAAGAACAAGAAAGGCCGCCCCCCCAGGTGCATGTTCAACTGGGGGAAGAAATGGGGGTTCAAGGCGATCATCACCCAGATGAAACAGCGGTACACGCTGTTCCTGGAAGACGGCACGCCGGTGCGCGCCACGGTGGACGTGACGTTCCAGCAAGTGGAGAAGGAAGGGACGTATCCGGCGCAGAACCCCACCACGCAAGGAGACATCGATCAGAGCGTGCGGGTCGTGAAGCCGGGAGACCGGCTCGACCTGATAGCGTACGAAGAATACGGCGATCCCACGCTTTGGAAACACATAGCGGAGGCCAACGACATCGCCGACCCGCTGGAGATCGAGCCGGGGCAGCAGTTGGTGATCGTGCCGCCGCCGTGAGGGCAAGAGGATGGTCGGAAAGGGCAATCCAGGAACGCGCCACCGGCGTTCCATCCGGCTGAAGAAATACGATTACGCACAGCCGGGAGCGTATTTCGTGACGATATGCACCTGGAGGCGCATCCATTTGTTCGGAGAGGTGGTGGACGGGGAAATGCAGTCGAACGCGTTGGGGAAAATCGTG
>CAZEXY010000060.1:0-5370 GCA_964516345.1 uncultured Anaerolineae bacterium | reverse complement strand
GTTCGGAGAGGTGGTGGACGGGGAAATGCAGTCGAACGCGTTGGGGAAAATCGTGAGGGAAGAATGGTTCAGGACGGCGGAAATACGCCCGAATGTGGTGTTGTACGATCACGAATTCGTGGTGATGCCGAACCACATCCACGGCATCATCCGAATAGTGGACCTCCCCGCAGATGTAGGGGCGCAGCGGCGCTGCGCCCCTACGGACGACGAACGACCGCATGTTCCACCAGGTTCGTTAGGCGCTATTGTGCGTGCTTTCAAATCCGCCGCCACCAAACGAATCAACATCCTGCGAAAAACTCCGGGAAAGCCCGTCTGGCAGCGGAACTATTACGAACACATCGTTCGCAACGAAAAGACCCTGGATGCCATCCGCAGGTACATCGTCTACAACCCGCTGCGGTGGCACCTGGATCGCTACAACGAAAATGCCACGGCGGCCGATCCGCTGGCGGAGGAAATTTGGGACATGATGCAAGAAGACGTCAAAAAGGACCCACGGGCAGAACACGCACCGAATTTCTGGAGATGAACCATGCCTGAACCGAAACCGATGCAAGATCAGTTTCACCTGCTGATAGACGGGAACAAGGCCTCGGAGAAGATTCTCCAATCCACCATGAGCGTGCGGGTGGAACACGGCCTGGACCTGCCGTCCGTCTGCCTGTTGCGAATCCAGGACGACGAACTGGAGATCGTGGACGGCGGCGATTTCGACATCGGGAAAGAGCTTAAGGTGGAGATGGGCTCCGGCAGGAAGCTGAAGACCGTGTTCGAAGGGGAGGTGGTGGGGCTGGAACTGGAGCCGACCCTCCGCGGCTCCATGGTGCTGGTGGTGAAATCCTTCGACAAATCCCACCGGCTCCACCGCGGGCGCAAAACCCGATCGTTCGTTCAGGTCACCGACAGCGACATCGCCAGGAAAATCGCCCAGGAGGTGGGTCTGCGCCCGGACGTGGAAAGCACCTCCGAGGTGTACGACTACGTGATCCAGGACAACCGCACGAACTACCAGTTCCTGCGTGATCGGGCAGAGCGGATCGGTTTCTCCATGTGGGTGGAGAAAGGAAAGCTGCATTTCAAGAAGGCATCCGCCCAGGAAGAGCAGCCGATAACGCTGGAATGGGGCAAGGAGCTCCAGAAATTCCATCCGGTTCTGAGCGCCGGCCGACAGGTGAACGAAGTGATAGTGCGCGGATGGGACGTGAAGGAGAAGAAAGCGATTATCGGCAGGGCCACCAAAGGGAAGGAAGAAGCGGAAATAGGACATGGGAAGAGCGGCAGCGAAACGGCGAAAAGCTCTTTCGGCGAAGCTTCGGCTGTGGTGGTGAACCGTCCGGTGCGGACGCAGGCGGAAGCGGATGCGCTGGCGCAAGCGCTCTGCGACGAGTTGAGCGGAGAATTCGTGCAGGCGGAAGGCGAAACCACCGGTACCCCGGAACTCCTCCCGGGGAAGAAAGTGGAGATCAAGAACGTCGGGAAACGGTTTGGCGGGAAATATTTCGTGACCTCGGTGGTGCACGTCATTAGCAACAACGCGCCGTACAGAACCATTTTCACGGCCAGCGGCCGAAAAGCCCATACCTTCCTCGATTTGGTGAAGTCAGAAGAAGAGCCGTTGCGAGGCGTGGCCGTGGGGATCGTGACGAACAACAAAGACCCGGACGGCTACGGAAGGGTCAAGGTGAAATTCCCATGGCTCGACGACAAGGCCGAAAGCTGGTGGGCCAGGATTGCAACGCCGATGGCCGGGAAAGGAAGGGGCTTCTTCTTCCTGCCGGAGGTCGGCGACGAAGTGCTGGTTGCTTTCGAACACGGAGACATCCGGCATCCCTACGTCGTAGGATCCGTCTGGAACGGCAAGGATGGGTTGCCCGACGGGGCGGACGGCGCTGTGGACGGCAGCGGAAAAGTGGTGCGCCGGATAATCCGCAGCCGCGCAGGCCACACCATCATCCTGGACGACGATTCCGGCGGCGGTGGCGTCACGATCCGGGACAAGAAGGGAAACGAAGTTGTGATGGATTCCGCCCACGACCGGATCAAGATAACCTCCAAAGGCGATCTGACGATCCAGGCCGGAGGTAAGGTCGTCATCAAAGGGGACGGAGGGGTCGAGATCGAAACACAGCAGAAGTACACGGTGAAAGGCTCCATGGGCGTGGAGCTCGAAGCGCCGCAGGGACAGGCCAGCCTGAAAGGGATGATGGGCATTTCCATAGAAAGCTCCGCAGGCAACGTCGGAGTCAAAGGCCTGATAATCAACCTGAACTGACCCCTCGCGACGCGCGGCACGGGTGTGGTAGGGGAGTATTACGTCGTCACTGGCGGTGCATTGCGCCCCGTAGGGGCGACCTGCAGGTCGCCCCTACGGCGTTGCTCCTACGGCGGACGCCCTGGCGGCCGAAACGGGGCAAAGACATTGGCGGAGGTGTGGACGGATGAACAAGGACTTCTTGGGGCGCGGATGGGCGTTCCCGGTTGGCGTGGACAGCCGGGGAGGGATAGCAATGACCTCCGGGCAGGACGATATCGAACAATCCATCAGGATCATCCTGGAAACGTCGCCGGGGGAGCGGGTCATGCGGCCGGAATTCGGGTGCGGTATACACGATCTGGTCTTCGCCCCCAACAGCCCGACCACCGCCGGCGTGGTGGCGTACCACGTGCGGGAAGCTCTGGGCAGATGGGAACCGAGGATAGAGGTGGAATCGGTGGAAGTCCGACCCGACCCGGAGAGGGATTCGGTGATGTTGATAGAGATCCGATACACCATCCGGAGCACCAACGACCGCCGGAATCTGGTCTATCCTTTCTACCGGATACCAGAGGAGGAATGAAGGCGAAGGTGGCTGCCGGGCGAAGTATTCGGCGAGAGCGTTGCCTTCGCCTACCCGGAGCCCAGCAGCCACGGATGAAGGGAGAAAGGTGCAGCAGATGCAGCACCTTTTCACCCAAGTGACTACGTCGAGGAGTGTGAGAATATGACATTACCAACTCCAAAGCTGGACGATAGATCTTTCCAGGACATCGTGAACGAGGCGCGGGAACTGATCCCCAGGTACTGCCCGGAATGGACCGACCACAACCTCTCCGATCCGGGCATCACGCTGATAGAGCTTTTCGCCTGGATGATGGAGATGCTCCTGTACAGGGTGAACCGGGTGCCGGAGAAGAATTTCGTGACTTTTCTCGACCTCATCGGCGTGAAGCTGATGCCTCCGGCGGCCGCCCACGCAGACCTCACTTTCAGGCTATCCGCCCCGCAGCAGGAGGCGGTGATCATCCCTGCGGGAACAGAAGTGGCTACGGTCAGGACCGGAACCACGGAAGCGATTGTCTTCAGCACCGACCACGACCTCAGGATCGTGCCTCCGACGGCGATATATTTCCTGGTCTCGCCGGACGGGAGCAATTTCCAGGACTATTCCGATTCGCTGGTGAGACCTTCGCCGCTCCTGCCGGTCTTCGAGGAAGCGCCGAAACCTGGGAACGCTTTCTACATAGGCTACCAGGAAGACCTGGCCGGAAACACGCTGGCGATTTCCTTCCGATGCGCCACCGAGGGAGTGGGGATCGATCCGGACAACCCGCCGCTGGCGTGGGAATGCTGGAGCAGCGAGAAGCGGACGTGGGTTCCGGTTCCGGTGCTCGAAGACGGGACCGGCGGGTTGAACCGGCGGGGTGTGGTGGAGCTGGCTCTGCCTTACGATTTCGGGGCGTCGGACGTGGGACTCAAGCGGGCTTACTGGGTGAGGTGCCGGGTTACAGAGCCGGAGCCGGAGCAGCCGATGTACACGGCGTCGCCGAAGGTGCTGGTGACCGATTCCTACACCATCGGCGGGACGGTGCCGGCGACCCACGCATCTCCCATCGTCGGCGAAGTCCTGGGGCGAAGCAACGGGAAGCCGGGACAAAGTTTCCGCGTCTCCCAGGTTCCCATGCTTCCGCTGGGGCGCGGGGAGACGGTCGAGGTGGAAGTGGAAGCGGGGTGGGAGAAATGGGAGGAGGTACCGGACTTCTCCGATTCCGGCCCCGACGACAGACATTTCGTCTGCGATCCGATCCACGGCGAGATACAGTTCGGGCCTTCCATCCGCCAGCCGGACGGGACCGCAAGGCAGTACGGAGCCATCCCTCCAAAGGGAGCACGGATCCGGCTGTCGAGATACCGGGTAGGAGGCGGGACCATCGGGAACGTGGGTCCCGGGACGCTGACGGTGCTGAAATCGTCCATCCCGTTCGTGGACAGCGTGGTCAACAGGGAAGCGGCTTTCGGCGGCAGGGACGCCGAGACGCTGGAACACGCCAAGATGCGAGGGCCGAAGCAGCTCCGCACCCGAAACCGCGCCGTCACCGCCGAGGATTTCGAGGTTCTGACCCTGGAGGCGTCCAGCAGCGTTGCCCGGGCAAAATGCGTCCAGCCCAGACCCGGCAGCAGCGACCCGCCTCCGGGAACGGTTCGCATCTACATAGTTCCGTCGCTGGAAGGCGTGATGAGGCCGAAGCCGCGGCAGTTGCGGGTATCGGAGGCGCTGGCGGCGGACGTGCGGGAGTATCTGGACGAGCGGAGATTGCTGGGCACCGCTCTCGACATCCGAACCCCGCCGTACGTGTGGGTTTCGGCGCAGGTGAAGATCAAGGTGCAGAACAGGCTGGAGGCGGCAACGGTGCGCCAGCGGGTGGAGGAAGAGCTGTACCGGTTCATCCATCCGCTTATCGGCGGACGGGACGGAAAGGGATGGCCTTTCGGCCGCGACCTCTACATAGCCGACGTCTACGCAGTGGTACACGACGTACCCGGCGTGGAGTTCATCTCGGAAGCGAAGCTGTTCCCCATCGACGTAGCCACCGGAAAGCTGGGGGAAGACACGATCCACATCGAGGTGCCGGAAGGCGGCCTGATCGCATCGTACCGCCACCTTGTGGTGGTGGAAGGGTAAGCAGTCGCCATGAGCGATAGCTCGCCAGTAAGGACGAAAATGGGACGCTGATGAACGCTGATACAAGGCATTTTAACGCCAAGGCGCAAGGAAAGCATAAGACGCAAAGAATTTCAAATACTTTGCGCCTTTGCCTCTTTGCGTCTTTGCGTCTTTGCGTTCCAAACCTGCGAGCCAGGAGCTCGCGCCACAGCGCCTTACTTACGAAGCAGTTGCCATGAGCGGTAGCTCGCCTACAAGGGCGAAAATCGGGACGCTGATGACCAGCGAATCGATCTGTGGCTGTAGGTCGGGCTGACAGCCCGACCAGGGCGGACTGTTAGTCCGCCCTACAGCTCCGTACGGATTTACGAAGCAGCCTGATTCACTATCGGCTTAGGAGAGAAGCGTTATGGGAAAAACAGAACCGAGCAAGCTCCTGCAA
>CAZEXY010000059.1:0-12320 GCA_964516345.1 uncultured Anaerolineae bacterium | reverse complement strand
TGGGAACCTTTGACACTTAAGAACTTTCCCTGTATATTAAGAAAGCTTTTGCTAACAAGTAAGGGGGAGGCGCATTTGATGAGTGAACTGAACCTGGGTAGCCGACTTCGTGCGGCCAGGGAAGCTCGCAACCTGACTCTGGAACAGGTTTCTGCCGAAATACGCATCAGACCGAAATATCTAAGGGCGCTGGAGGACGAAGACTTCGCATCCCTTCCAGATATCGTCACAGCCAAAGGCTTCCTCAGAAATTACGCCGCCTTCCTCGGTCTTGACGTGAACGAAATGGTGGGTATGTTCAAGTCACTGACCACCCCGGAGGAAGAATCGGAAATCCACATGGGAACCGACGAAGAGATCTTCGGAAAAGGGCCTGTGGATGTACGCCTTCGTGATTCGTTCAGACGAGGCTCCAAAACTCTAACAGGGCTGATCCTGCTCCTGGCGGTCCTGGCTGTAGGAGGCTGGTGGCTGATCAAGACCGAAAGAATCGTGCCTCCACACATCGAAAAAGTAAACTTACCATCCATCCACCTGAAGCACTTAGGCATTCCATCCCATTCCAAAGCGACAGCATCCATAGCAATGGCATCGCCGACTTTGGAGCCCACGGCAACGCCGATACCCCCAACCCCAACCCCGAGTCCTACGGCAACGCCCACGAGCACGCCGACCGCCACACCGCCGCCGATGGTACTGGAGGTAGATGTGGTCGACGATCGATCGTGGATACAGGTGGTTGCAGACGGAGAAACGAAACAAGCAAGCACCCTGCCGCCGGGCACCCACGCAAGCTGGACGGCCACCAAGACGCTGGAACTGGTCGTCGGAAACGCCGGACACGTCAACGTCAAGATAGACGGCAAGAGCTACACTCCGTTCGGCAAGCCAGGGCAGGTGATCCACATGGTGTGGACCAGGAAGGAGGGACGACTTATCGAAGCAACGGCAACGCCAATGCCTCCCACCAGCACACCTGAAGCTACCACGACCGTCACCGCCACGGTCACGCCTGCGCAATGAAAGGCAAGTACTACCTGTACACCCTCGGATGTCCCAAGAACTTGGTCGACAGCGAGGCCGCGGCAATGCTGCTGGAGCGATCCGGGTATCGCGGCGTAGCCAACCCGAAGGAAGCGGAAATTCTGATAGTCAACACGTGCGGCTTCCTTCAATCGGCCCAAGAAGAAGCCGTAGAAGTGCTGAACTCGCTGGCATCGATCAAAAAACCGGGGCAGACCCTCATAGCCGCCGGTTGTATGGTGGAAAGGGATCCCGAGAAAGTAAAATCCCGGGTCCCGGCCGTGGATGTGCTGCTGGGAACTTACCGCTGGCATCAACTCCCGGAGGTGTTGTACAACCTTCGAGAACGCCGCAAAGCCAAATACGAACTGCTTGGTGAACCGAATCGGCCATGGAAAGGCCCATTGCCCAGGGCGAGGGTCGTGAACGGAACGGCGTACCTGAAAATCGGAGATGGGTGCAATGCCCGGTGTGCTTTCTGCTCGATACCCACGTTCAAAGGCAGGTTGAAAAGCCGCCCCATGACGGACATCGTCCAGGAAGCCAAAACACTGGTCGACCTCGGTGCGAAGGAAATCGTCTTGGTAGCCCAGGATACCACGGATTACGGACGGGACCTGGGTATGGAAAACGGACTCTCCAAACTGTTGGAAAGCATCGTGACAGCCGCACCGAACCTGCCATGGCTCAGGGTCATGTATGCATACCCATCCCACGTAACTCCGGAACTGATAGAGACGATGGCAAAGCACGAACAGATATGCAACTACCTCGATCTGCCCCTTCAACACGGACATCCGGAAGTCCTCAAGCGGATGCGGCGCCCGAACGGAATCGAAAAGACCCTATCCCTCATCCGACGATTGCGATCCGCCATGCCGGATATATCGCTTCGATCCACTTTCATCGTCGGATTTCCGGGAGAAACAGAAAAAGAATTCCAGGCCATGCTCGAATTCCTTCAGGAAATACGGTTCGACCATGTCGGAGCATTTGAGTTCTCCCCGGAGCCTGGCACCCCGGCCGCAGAGATGCCAGATCAGGTTCCCGAAGAGATCAAAAGAACACGATACGAACGCCTGATGGAACTCCAGAGGGAGATATCTGCCGAGAAGAACGCAGAACAAATAGGCCGCGAGTTAACCGTGCTGGTGGAAGGATCGGACCAAGGGGAAAGTTTTGGCAGAACTTACAGGGACGCTCCCGAAATCGACGGAGTCGTCTACCTAGACAGACCTACAGAGAACGCATCCATGCGAAGAGCACATATCGTGGATTCGTCGGAATACGATCTCTATGGGGAAATCGTCGGCTGAACCAATGGCTCAGTCCAGGATGTGCCACTCTCCGTCTATCACGTCGCCTTCTTCAGAAGAAGAAGGCTCTCCACGGATCTTCCTCAGGTGCTCCTCGACCACCTCTCTGGGGGAAACCATCACGAACCAATGCACAGCCAGAACCAGCAAAGCCATATCATCGATTTCCCCCAGGACGGGTATCACATCCGGAATCAGGTCCGCCGGCATCAGGAAGTAAAACGCCCAAGCCAGCGGTATGACGATCTTGTAAACCAGAGAGACTCTTCTGTCGAGAAACAAAGAGAAAGCCAAGCGGAACTCTTTCCAGAGTTCCTCGAGCCAAGACTTTTCCTCTATATGCGGAACTGCGCCTTTCCTCATCGACAACTCTCCCGGCCCGAAACATCCTCCAGAGCTTCTACGCCATCTTCCTCAATTTCTCCAACACCAGATCGTTTTCCTCAGGCTTCCCTACGCTTATGCGTATCATGTTCTCGAGGCCCGGCTTATCGTAGTACCTGACCATGATCCCGCCCTCTTCCAGGGTTTCCTTGAGCTCCCGAGCATCTCTGCCGATCACATCGCAGAGCACGAAGTTGGCTTTGCTCGGAAACGGGCTCAGGTATGGAATACCTTGCAGCTCCCGATACAACCTTTCCCTTTCAGAGACTATCGCCCGGATGGTTCTTTCATAGTACTCTCGATCTTCTATGGCTGCGATCCCTGCCGCCGTGGCAGCCACGTTCACGTTGTAAGGCTGCTTTATCTTCCACAGCCCATCGAGAACCGGCAACGGAAAAGCACCATACCCCAGGCGAAGGCCAGCGATCCCGGCCCATTTGCTGAAAGTGCGCAACACCACCAGGTTTTCCCGTTCCGGCACCCATGATATGAACGAATCTGCTCCGCTGAATTCGTTGTACGCTTCGTCCACCACCACCAGGAGAGGCAGATCCAGGAAAGCTTCAAGGGCACTCGGAGGCAACAGTCCGCCATCCGGGTTGTTCGGCGAAGTCACGAAGAGTATCTTCGGCATAGGAGAGAGAGACTTCATCCTCTCGATAGCAGTCTCCGCATCGATGGAGAAATCTTTCCCCCTCCGGATATCGTAGACCCGACCTCCTGCAATCGCTGCATCGAACTCGTACATGCCAAACGTCGGAGGGAAATTGACGATGTAATCGCCCGGTTCGATGAACAACCGGACCAGGAGATCGATCAACTCGTCTGCGCCGCTCCCCACGAACAGGTTTTCCATGGGAATATTTACATGGCGAGAAAGAGCCTTACGCAGTTTCTCCTGCTGCGGATCGGGATAAATGTGGTAATACGGGTAAGAAGCCACGGCTTCCAGCACCCTGGGGGAAGGCCCGTAAGGATTCTCGTTGGCGTCCAATTTGACGATATCCTCGGGCCTCCTCCCGAGATTTTCCGCAAGAACCTCAAAAGGAAGTATCGGCTTGTAAGGCTCCAATGCCTCCACGTTCTTCCTGAAAAGACGTTTTACCCAGCTATCCCGCATGTCAGTGCAATATCTTACTGAGGAATTCCCGCGTGCGCTCTTCCTTCGGCGCAGTGAACAGCTCCGTTGGCGTGGTTTCCTCCACGATCTTTCCTGCGTCCATGAAGAGTATCCGATCGGCCGCCGCTTTGACAAACCCCATCTCGTGAGAAACAACCACCATCGTCATCCCCTCTTCGGCAAGCTCGAGCATCACGTCCAACACTTCCTTGATCATTTCCGGATCGAGGGCAGAGGTGGGCTCGTCGAACAGCATGATCTTGGGCTGCATGGCGAGGGCTCTGGCTATGGCGACGCGCTGCTGCTGACCTCCGGACAGCTGAGCCGGGTAGGAATCGGCTTTGTCCGGTATGCCTACCTTCTCCAGGAGCTCCATAGCTATCTTCTCAGCTTCTTCCTTGCTCCGTTTTCTAACTATCCGCTGAGCCAGCGTGACGTTCTCCAAAGCCGTGAGGTGCGGGAACAGGTTGAACTGCTGGAAGACCATGCCGACTTCGGCACGCACGGCGTTTATGTCGGTTTGCTCGTGGGTCAACTCTATGTTGTCTATGACTATCCTGCCACCATCTGGACGCTCGAGGTAATTCAGGCACCTGAGGGTGGTGCTCTTACCCGACCCGCTCGGTCCTATGATCACCAGCACCTCCCCCTGGCGGACGTTGAAGCTCACGTCGTTGACGGCCACTACATGACCAAACTTCTTGACAAGGTGTTCCACTTTTATGATCTCAGGTCCAAGTATCTTGTCTTTCATTTTCTCATCTCCTCTCGAAGGAGGTCTTCTTCTCGACCCATCGCACCAGAAGCGACAGGCCTATCGTCATCACCAAATACATCAAAGCAACCATGTTCCACGTGGCAAACGTCCTGAAAGTGCGTGCCACGTTCAATCGGCCCAGGTAAGTCAGGTCTCGTATCGAAAGCACCGAGACCAATGACGTATCCTTGAGCATGGCAACCAGGTTGTTGCCGAGCGGCGGCAGGATCGTTCTGAACGCCTGCGGCAAGATCACGTAACGCATGGCCTGGGAATAGCTCATCCCAAGGGACCGCGCAGCTTCCATCTGCCCCTTGCCGATGGATTCTATGCCAGCCCGGAATACTTCGGCCAGGTAAGCGCCGTACCCTATCCCCAACCCAAGAATGCCCCTGGTCATCAAGTTTCTGATATGCATCGGAGGAGCTATGACATAGCCTATGTAAAGCAGAAGCACCAGAAGTGGTATGCCACGAATGATTTCGACGTACAGAGTACCAAGTGTGTACAGAATCGGGTTCTTGGAGACCCTCCCAAGCCCGGCGAGCAAGCCCAACACCAAAGCAAGGGCATAGGCAACGACGGTCAAGAAAATCGTAATCTTGACGCCAGCGAGAAGAAATTCCACCGTATCCTGATAAATCGGTGAGAAGAAAGCCGCCGTAGCTGCGGCCAGGATGAGTACGACGAGGATGAGTGCCCACCATGGGGTGTTCTCGAAAGAAATCGGCAATAGCTTACCTTTACTTTCCGTTTCCGATAGCATAACACTTCCTCCGTTTTTTTGAATTTATGCTATTATACACACATAAAAAGAATGAGAAAATTCCACCTGCAGAACTCAGGATTTGGAATAATTCAAATGTCAAAACGCCGTCCACAAAGCCCAAATCAAATACAGGCCACCATCAGATTCCAAGCTCCTGCTGTCTCACATGGCACGCTACCATATGACCGGGCTCTCCGGGGATTTCCTTTAGTTCAGGCTCCTCCTGGCTACAGATGTCTTTCGCAAGCGGACACCTTGGGTGAAACCGACACCCGGACGGCGGGTTTATCGGGTTCGGGATCTCCCCTTTCGGTATCGGGAATTGCCTCCTTGCCCGTGGGTCAGGGACGGGAACCGCCGCAAGCAAAGCCTCGGTGTACGGATGCTGCGGGTTGCTGTACACCTGTTTGATATCCCCGACCTCCACGATCTTACCGAGGTACATCACCGCAATCCTGTTGCATATGTATTTGGCTGTGGCAAGGTCATGAGTGATGAAGAGATAAGTGAGATCGAACTCTTCCTTGAGCTTCAACATCAAATCCAGAAGCATCGCCCGCACCGAAACATCGGCCATGGCTATGGGTTCATCGGCGACGATAAGGTCGGGGTGGAGTATGAGGGCTCTGGCTATCACGACCCTCTGCCGCTGCCCTCCACTGATTTGATGAGGGTACAGCCTGTAATATCTTTCAGGTGGGGTAAGCCCCACCTTCTCTAGTATGTCCAGAACTTTCTCCCTCAGTTCCTCTCCGCTGGCAATCTTGTGGATCTCCAAAGCGTGACCCACCGATTTTCCTATGGTCATGCGGGGATTCAACGAAGCATAAGGATCCTGGAAAATTATCTGCATCCTTCGCCTGAGCTTCCTCATCTCAGAAGAAGGCAGATGGGTAATATTCTGGCCGTCGAAAATGATCTGACCGTCCGTAGGCTCTATCAACCTGAGCACAAGCCTGCCGGTGGTGGTCTTTCCGCTTCCGCTTTCCCCGGCCAACCCAAACACTTCTCCTCTCTTGATATTGAAGCTTACACCGTCCACCGCCCTGACGTAATCCTTCTGTTTGGTGAACAGGGCGTCGAGAAAGTTCGTCTGAACCGGGAACCACTTCTTCAGATCGCTGACTTCTACGAGGTTATCAGACATAAGCTCCCTCTTTCGTCTCCTGGGAGGTTTCTTTTTCGGCATGAAGCCAGCAGGCAACCCATCGCCCTGGTTCTACTTCCACAAGCGGCGGTTCCTTCCGGCTACAGATCTCTTTTGCATAAGGGCAGCGCGGATGGAATCTGCATCCGCCCGGAGGATTGAGCAGATCCGGAGGCTGACCACCCATGATCTTCAACTCCGTATCCAGCTTAATGTTGGGGACGGAACTCAGGAGTGCCTCGGTGTACGGATGCAGAGGCTCCCCGAACAGTTCCATCACGCCAGCCAGTTCCACGAGCTTGCCGGCGTACATGACAGCCACCCTATCCGCAAGCTCCGCCACAATGCCGATGTTATGTGTGATCAGGATCAACGTCATGTTGTATTTGTGACGGAGGTCCTTGAGCAGGTCCAGGAACTGCGCCTCGACCAGCACATCAAGGGATGTGGTCGGTTCATCTGCCACTATCAACTCGGCGTTGAGGGCAAGAGCAAGCCCGATCATCACCCTCTGGCGCATTCCTCCACTCAATTGATGCGGGTAATCGTGCAGTCTATCCCTGGCAATACCAAGCAGGTCGAACAACTCGGCAGCCCTTTCTACGGCTTCTTCTCTGGAAACGCGCCTGTCATGGGCGCGTATGCTCTCCACGAAATGGTCGTCTATCCTTTGGAGCGGATCCAGGGAGGTCATAGGGTCCTGGAAGATCATGGATATGTGAGCACCGCGTATCTCCCGCATTTCGTGCTCCGGAATCCGCAGGATATCCTCTCCATGAAAGAGTATCTGCCCGCCAGTTATCTTCCCTGGACTTCTCACCAAGCGGAGGAACGCCATACCTAAAGTCGATTTACCGCACCCCGACTCCCCTACCAACCCGACGACTTCCCCTTCGAAAATGTCCAGGCTTACATCGTCTACAGCACGCACCTCACCAGCGCGAGTGTAGTAGGTAACTTCGAGATTCTTTACACTCAACAGCGGTTCTTTGTCAGCCATCGTTCGCATAGTTCCTCGACACCATTCGGATATCAGACTGCTGGGGCGTGTCGACCGCGCCCCAGCATCGTCATAGCTCTCGTAATCTCGGGTTCATTATCTCGCCGAGTCCTTCTCCAAGCAGACTGAAGCCCAAAGCGACGATTGCTATCATCATGCCCGGGAAAGTGATCGGCCACCAGTATCCCCTCGGCAGGTACGCCCTGCCCTTGTTCAGATCGAACCCCCAATCGGGCGTGGGAGGCGGCAGCCCAAGACCAAGGAAGCTCAAGCCTGCTTCGGTGAGAATCGAATCTGCTATGTTCAGTGAAAACACCACGACGATCGATGGAACTACGTTGGGAAAGACGTAATCCTTCAATATAGTCCAGCTCACCGCCCCGAGGCTCTTTGCAGCTTCCACGTAGAGCTCTTCCTTGACCGAAAGGACCTGACCTCGGGTAATCCTGAAATAGGTCGGGATGTAAACCACGGAGATGGCTATGGCGATATTGAGTATCCCGGGCCCCAGCATAGCAGCCATGGCGATGGCAAGGATCAACCCTGGGAACGAATAGACGCTATCCATGACAAGAGAGAGGGCTCTGTCCAGAATTCCGCCGGTGTATCCCGAAATCAGCCCCAAAGGCACACCCACGGCCATGGAAAAAAGGGCCGAGAGGATCGCCACGAGTAGTATGCCTCTGGCTCCCCATACTATCCTGCTCCAGATGTCCCTTCCGAGGTTGTCCGTTCCCATCAGGTAAGTCTTGCCGAAAGGCTTACCCACAACTTTAACTTTACCCTCGAACGGAGCCAGCTCTTTTTTGTCCTTTTCGTCCACCAGCGCCGCCACCACTCTGCCGGAAACGAGGGACTTCAGAGCTTTTTCCACGCTCGGATAATAATACACCTTTGCCTTCAGTTCTTTTCCCCGAAAGGCAGCCGTAGATCTTGCAAGAGCCGAGACTTTCTTTCCCTTCAATTCGCCGGGAGAACGAATGGTACTGTCCGGCCTCGTAACCAACAATACTTTCCCCCCTCCCGGGGGAACGAACGCCCCTCCGGCAGGTTTGGTCGGGTCGTATGGGGCCAGAAGCGGCGCCAGGATGGTACCCAATATTACCACGAAGAGGATTATCCCACCAGCCACAGTTATGTACCATTCGCTTCCGTACCACTTTCTACCGCGTAGAAACGTAGCAAGAAGCCCTACCTGTTCGAAATCGTTCATAGGTGCGATTGTCCCTTCGTCAGTATCGAATCCGAGGATCGAGATAGGAGTACAGTATATCTACCGTCAGGCTCACCAGTGCCACGAGGAGGGCAAAGAACGCAACAGTTCCTTGAATCGACGGAAAATCTCTGTAGCCAATGCGATCCACGAGGAACCGACCAAGCCCGGGCCAGGAAAAAGTGGATTCCGTCAGCACCGCCCCGGCCAGCAGCAGAGCGAACTGCAACCCCATCATCGTAAGGATTGGTATGAAAGCGTTCTTGAGGGCATGTTTCACGACGACCTGCCTTTCCGGTATTCCCCTCGCCCTGGCCGCCGTGACGAAATCCTGTCTCAGCGCATCGAGCATGTTGGATCTGGTAAGCCTCGTGAATATCCCGGAAAGGTAAAGCCCAAGCGTAACCGACGGCAATATGATATGTTTCAGGGAATTCCCAAAGCTCCTCCAGTTGCCGGTAACGAGGCTATCGAAAAGATACATTCCCGTAATATGCTTGGGAACGTAGGACAGGTTGTCCACTCTACCGGCGACGGGAAGCCAGTGCAGGTAAACCCCGAAAATCAACTGAAGCATGAGGCCAAACCAAAAGACCGGTATAGCATAGATTATGATGCTGTAGAGCCTGAAAGTATAATCGACGGCGCTTCTGCGCTTGTAAGCGGCATACGCCCCCGTGGAAACTCCCACGACGGCTGTAATTATCATGGAGACGATAGAAAGCTCCAGAGTAGCAGGGAATTTTTCCTTTAGATCCTCTGCGACCGGCCTACCTTTGACCGGGGCAAGGGATGTTCCCAGATGTCCCTGGGCAAGATCCGCGATGTAATCTACGTACTGGACTACCAGCGGCTTATCGAGCCCCATTTCGTGCCGGAGCTGATCGAGATATTCTTTCGGGGTTCCGGGCCTCATCATTGCAAGCACAGGATCGCCCGGCATCACGCGAAGGATAAGGAAAACCAAAGTCACCAAAATGAAAAGCATGGGGATGGTCAGCAGAACTCTCGTGATTATGTAAGAACGAAGCGACATAAGAGCTATTCCCCCGTCGTTGCTACAGGGGCGACCGTACGGTCGCCCCTGTGCGAAAAGCTTATTTGTCGAGCAAGAAGTAGTGGAAGAGCATGTTGGGATCGAGTACGATTCCCTTGATGTTCTTCTGCGCCACTACCGTGAGTTTACCCTGAGTCAAAGGAATCGTCGGGACTTCCTCAGCCCAGAGCTTCTGGATATCTTCGTATACCGCCTTCCTGGCGTCGCTGCGGAGTTCTTTAGCAGCTCGGCCTTTCTTCAGCAAAGCGTCCATCTTGGGGTTGCTGTAGAAGATACCCATGTCATCCGAGGCCCCGGATTCAGCGAACGGAGCAGTGTAGTCATCCGGGTCCAGATAATCCGGATACCACCCGAGCAGGAACACTGGCATGCTGCCGGCGTTCATGTACTCTTTGTAGGTGGACCACTCGGCGCTCTGCAGCTTGACCTTGATCATGCCAGTCTCTTCCAGAGAATCCTTTACCACAGAAGCAACATCGGATTCCGTCGGGCCGTAGTGAGTCGGCGTCCACCAGAGGTCCATCTTCAGCGGGTTGCTCGCGCTGAATCCGGCTTCCTTCAGGAGCTTCTTGGCGAGGTCAAGGTTCCGCTCACCGTATTTATCCTTGAAGGCATCGATATGGCTCCACATTCCCATGGGAACCATGGAGTAAAGCGGCTGATGGGTGCCCATGAATGCCTGATTGGCAATAGCATCTCTGTCCACTGCCGCCGCAATGGCTTGGCGAACTTTCACATTGTCGAAAGGCTTGGTCTTGACGTTGAAGCAGATATACCGAATCAGTGAACCAGGTCCATCGACCACCTGAAGCTTCGGGTTCTTCCGAAGGTCTTCGTAGTCGGAAGGATTCAGCTTCTTGGTGGCAACGTCGATTTCCCCGTTCTCCAGCGCCAGTCGCATGGTGGTCGGATCGGAGAAGTACTTGATCACGATGTGCTTGACCTTAGGAGCGAAGTCGCCCTTGTAGCCATCGTACGCTTCCAGATCCATCTCCTGATCCCGCACCCACTTCGTGATCTTGTAAGGCCCATAGCCACCGCAGGTGCTATCAGGATCGAATTTGTCGGCATCATAGCACTTGGGGCTCAACGGGCTGTAAGGAGCAGTGGCCACCAACAGCGGGAAGTAGTTCACCGGCTCTTTCAGGTAGAATTTGACCGTGTAGTCGTCCACCGCCTCCACGTGATCTACGAAGGAGGTGACCAACCAGTTAGGATCGCCCTTGAGCTTGATGACACGATCGATGGACCATTTGACCGCCTTGGCATCCACAGGAGTGCCGTCCGGGAACTTCAACCCCTTGCGCAGTTTGAAGGTATAAACCTTGCCGTCCTCGCTGACTTCAGGCATGGACTCTGCAATGCCGGGCTCCAGGTCGGTGGTGCCGGGTTTGTAATGGAGCAGCGTGTCCATGGTGTTGTGATGGATTTCCCAGGTATGGAAATCGTAAGAATCTGCAGGGTCGAGGACGGTGACCTTATCGGTAGTACCTATGATAATGGTCTCGTCCTTAGGCGCAGCGGCAGAGGGCTTTTCCTCCAACTGCGGAGGAAGTTCCTTCGGATTGACCTTGAACCACTTGGCGTAAATCTTATCGAGAGTGCCGTTCTCCTTCAGAACCTTCAGACCGGCATTGATAGGTTCGACAAGCTTGCTCCCTTTCTGGAAGACAATGCCAAGGTCCTCACTGGTGAACGGCTTGCCAGCGATCTTGAGCTTGCCCTTGTAGATCGCCATGAAGCCTTCGGCCGCAGGCTGATCGATCACCACAGCATCCACATCCCCGTTCACAAGGGCAACCACGGCCAGATCGAAGGTGTCGTACCGCTGCACGTTCTTGTCGCCAACCAGCTTGGTGGCGGTATCGTCGTTGGTGGTACCGGTCTGGACACCAACCTTGAAGCCGCCCTTCTTCAGGTCGTCGACGCTCTTGATCCTGGTTTCGTCAGAACGCACAAGCACAACCTGCCCGTAATGCATGTACGGGATGGAGAAGTCCATGGACTTCTGGCGCTCCGGCGTAATCGTCACTCCGGAAACCACCATGTCGAACTGCCCAGCCTGCAAAGCAGCGAAAATGCCATCCCAGGCCGTCGGGATAATCTTGGGCTTGAAGTTGAGCAGCTTCGCAAGAGCGTTTATCATGTCGATATCGAAGCCGACGATGTTCTTGTTCTTGTCGAAGTACTCGAACGGAGGATAGGTGGTATCGCTACCAATCCTGAGTTCCTTTCCACCAAGATCCGGTAGCTTCGCTTGAGCCTTAGTTGGCGCAGGTGCTTTAGTAGCTGCCGGCGCCTTCGTGGGCGCAGGAGCCTTGGTGGGAGCAGGTGCCTTGGTCGGCACCGGAGTTGGTGTTGCCTTAGGACCGCATGCAGCAAGGGCGCTAAGCAACATGATGGAAATGATAAGGATACTCAACCACTTATTCCGCTTCATATGTCCTCCTCCTTACACGGAATTGATTAAAAGTTTTTCCCTCAGCCCTGGGAGCCCAACCCCTTCAAGGTTTTGGGGCATATCACCTCCTTTT
>CAZEXY010000058.1:9729-12492 GCA_964516345.1 uncultured Anaerolineae bacterium | reverse complement strand
AGGCCGATCAGTTCTCCATCCTCACCGAAAGCCACGACGCCGCCGAAGGGATCAAGGCGTTCCTGGAGAAGCGGCAGCCGAAGTTCGAGGATAGGTAGCTTGGTAGGGATTGGGTAGGGGCGCAGCATGCTGCGCCCCTACGTAAGGCGCCCCACCCAAAGACGAACGGAGGGAATCGTATGGATTTTAGACTCACCGAAGACCAGGAGATGTTCCGCCAGATGTTCGCCCAGTTCGCCGAAAAGGAGGTGGAACCGCTGGCGGAGGAGATAGACAAGAAGGAAGAGATACCTCCGGCGCTCATCCAGAAAGCGGCGGAGCAGGGGTTCTTCGGCGCGCTGGTGCCGGAGGAGCCGTACTACGGCGCCGGACTGGACACCCTCAGCTACCTGCTTATGCTGGAAGAACTGGGGAAGCATTGTGCATCCACGGCCCTCACGGTTCACGTCCACAACACTTTGGCCACCAGGCCGATCTTGCTCCACGGCAAGGACGAGCAGAAAGAGAAATATCTGCCGGACATGATCATGGGGGAGAAGATCGGAGCTTTCGCGCTGACGGAGCCGGACGCGGGCTCCGACGCTGCTTCTTTGAGCACCGTTGCCGTGGAGGACGGGGATTCCTACGTGCTGAACGGCACGAAGACCTGGGTGTCCAACGGCGGCATCGCAGGGGTGTACATCATCTTCGCCAAAACCGACCCGGAGGCCGGAGCGAGGGGAATCACCGCTTTCATCGTGGATCGGGACACGCCGGGGCTTAAAGTCGGCGGCAGGGAGCTGACGCTTGGCCTGCACGGTGCGAGCATCACCACGATCTATCTGGACGAGGCCCGGGTGCCGAAGGAGAACGTCCTCGGCAGGCCCGGCGAAGGGTTCAAGATCGCCCTGAGCACCCTCGATTTTGCCCGGATGGCGGTATCGGCCATCGGGCTGGGAATTGCGGAGCACGCTTTCGACGAAGGCTCCCGCTACGCTTCCGAGCGGAAGCAGTTCGGCGTGGAGATCGCCACGAAGCAGGTGATCCAGAAGTACGTCGCCGATTCCTGGATGCGGATCGAGGGGCTGCGCTACAGCCTCTATCACACGGCGTGGCTTGCGGATCAGGGCGAGCGATACACAACCGAAGCGGCTGCCCTCAAAGTGATGGCCAGCGAAGTCGCTTTCGACGTGGCGAACACCATGGTTCAGGTTCACGGAGGCTACGGGTTCATCAAGGAGTACCCCGTGGAGCGGATCTATCGGGATGCCCGGGCCCTTTCCATCGTCGAAGGCACCAACGAGATCCTGAGGGTCATCATTGCTGGCAAAATTTTTGGAGAATACGGGCTGAAAATCAAGCCTTAAGAAGCCGATAGCCGATGGCCTTTGGCCGACGGCAAACGGCTAACGGCTGGTTGATCTGGAGGATGGAAAATGGATTTCTCGTTGCCAAAGGAATATCAATTGCTTCGCAAGACGATACGGGAGTTCGTGGACAGGGAGGTCAGGCCCAGGGCATCGGAGATGGAAGCGAAGGGCGAGATGGACATGGATCTCGTCCGGAAGCTGGGCGAGGCAGGCCTGCTGGGAGTCCCGTTCCCACAGAAATACGGCGGAGGCGGCGCCGGCGAGATGGGCTACACGATTCTGATGGAAGAGCTTGCCAAGGCGTGCACCTCCACCAGCACCACCGTGGGCGCCCACATCGGCATCGGGGCCATGGCGATCTACCTGGAAGGAACGCCGGAGCAGAAGGAGAAGTACCTGACGCCGCTGGCCAAGGGTGAGAAGATCGCCGCTTTCGCCCTGACGGAGCCGGGGGCAGGCTCCGACGCCGCCGGGATCAAGATGCGGGCCGTGCGCAAAGGGGACAGGTACATCCTGAACGGCACCAAGACTTTCATCACCAACGGTCCTATCGCCGACATCATCAGCGTGCTGGCGGTCACCGACCCGGCCCTCGGGGCACGCGGCGGCGTGACGGCGTTCATCGTGGAGAAGGACATGCCCGGGTTTTCCGTCGGCAAGCACGAGGACAAGATGGGCATCCGCGCCAGCTACACCTCGGAGTTGATCTTCGAGGATGTGGAAGTGCCGGTGGAGAACGTGCTTGGGCAGGTGGGAATGGGGTTCATCATCTTCATGAAGACCCTGGACCTGGGGCGATTGACCATCGGCGCGGCGTCTCTCGGTGGCGCTCAGGAAGTGCTGAAGATGTCGCTGGAGTACGCCAGCATGAGGGAGCAGTTCGGGATGCCGATAGCCCACAAGCAGCAGATTGCTTTCGAGATCGCCGAGATGGAGGCTGAGATAGAGGCGCTGAGGTCGCTGGTGTACAGGACGGCGTGGCTGGTGGACACGGGGCAGCCGTTCACCAAGGAGGCCAGCGCATGCAAGCTCCTGGGCTCCCGCATAGCGTCCAAGTGCATCAACAGGGCGCTGCAAATCCACGGCGGCCTCGGCTACAGCCGGCATTACCCCATCGAGCGGATGCTGAGGGATGCCAGGATTGCGGAGATCTTCGAGGGAACCAACGAGATTCAGCTACACGTCATCGCCACGAGGCTCTTCCGTGAGTACGGAGTGAGGATAAGAGCGTGAAATCAGCGAATCAACGAATCTTCGGATCAGCGAAATGGTCTCGACAGGACAGGATTATCGCTGATTCGCTCATTCGCTGATTCGTCTGCCTTTGCGTTGGATAGGAAAGAGTATTTCGAGGAGGAAAATATGCGAATAGCAGTTTGCATAAAACAGGTTTATGGGCCGGCGGGCGTGCGGG
>CAZEXY010000058.1:0-9629 GCA_964516345.1 uncultured Anaerolineae bacterium | reverse complement strand
AATATGCGAATAGCAGTTTGCATAAAACAGGTTTATGGGCCGGCGGGCGTGCGGGTGAGTCGGAGCCGGGAGATGCTGGACACGCGCGCCGCCGAGTTGAACATAAATCCTTACGACAAACACGCCCTCGAGGCGGCTTTCAGGCTTCGTGACCATGAGGGCGGGAGCGTGATCGCTTTGAGCGTCGGGGGAAAGGAAGTGGACGATGCCCTGAGGGAGGCGCTGGCGATGGGCGCCGACGAGGCGTATCTCCTCAGCGACGATGCCCTGGAGGTCACCGACGGCAACGGTGTGGCAAAGGCGCTGGCTGCCGCGGTGGACAAGCTGGGCGAGATCGATCTAGTGATCACGGGGCAGAAGAGCGTCGATACCGGTGCAGGAGACCTTCCCGGCAGGCTGGCGGAGGCGCTGGGGTGGCCGCTGCTGCTGGACGTGGAGGCGCTTTCGGTTCAGAACGGGACGCTGGAGGTGATCCGGGACGTGGACGGCGAGGGAATCGTTTTCCACAGCGGAATGCCTGCGGTGGTGGCGGTTTCGCCGGAGGCGAACGAGCCTCGGTACGCCCACGTGGCGCGCGTGATGAACGCTTACCGGGAGTGGACGGTGACGACCTGGACGGGCGAGGACCTGGGGCTCGATCCGGAATCGCTGGCACCGAAGGTGTCGTTCCACGGCATGGTTCTGCCGCCGGAGAGGGAGCTCGGAAACGTGCTTTCGGGCACGCCCGAGGAAGCGGCCGGAGATCTGGTCGCCGAGCTCCGCCAGCGAAGGCTCGTGTGAGGAGGTGAGAAGATGGATCTGTCCTATCTCGAATCGCTGATGGGAGGAGAGGAGGCCGGGCCGGAGTACGAGCACATCTGGCTGGTCTTGGAGGCCGGCAAAGAAGGGGGGCTCGGGCTGGCCGGAAAGGCCCGAACCATGGCCGACGGCCTCGGCGCATACGTGAAAGTGCTGGTGGTCGGCGGCGGCGACGAGGATTACGCCCGGAAGCTGATCCAGGCGGGAGCCGACGAGGTGTACCTTTCGGCGAACAGGCCCGACGCCGATGGGCTGGCGGGATTCTTCGAGGAGCGGAAGCCGGAGATGCTGATCTTCGTGGATTCCTCCTGGAGCAAGGAGGTGGCGCCCCGGCTGGCGTTCCGCTGGGATACCGCACTGGTGCCCCACGGCGAGGACCTGGGGATCGACGAGGCGGAGAGGGCGCTGCTGGTGACCGCTCCGGTGTACGAGCGGCTGGCGAGCCAGGTTTACGCCTGCTCCGGCCACCCGCAGATGGCCACGGTTTCGCCGAAGGCGTTCGAAGCGCCGTTCCTGGACGAGAGCCGGGAGGGAACGGTGGAGAGCGTGGACCTGCCGGTGGATTCGTCGCCGGTGCGAGAGGTCGGCCCGGCCTCCGAGCGCCCGGAGCGGAAGCTCACGGTGGGGACGGCGAAAGTGGTGGTCTCCGGCGGGCGAGGCGTGCGGGACGACGAAGGCTGGGAGCTCCTGGCGAAGCTGGCCGAAGCCCTGGGAGGCGTGGTCGGCGGGAGCCGCGGGGCACTGGACGATGGCAGGATCACCGAAGAGCAGTTTGTGGATATCACGGGACATCGCATCGCCCCCGATCTCTACATAGCGTGCGGCATCTCCGGCACAATGTACCACTACGCCGGGATGAAGGACGCCAAGATGGTGGTCGCCATCAACCACAACCCGAAGGCGCCGATCTTCAAGCACGCCGATTTCGGCATCGTCGGGGATGTGAAGGATGTGGTGAAGGCGATCCTGGAGGCTCTGGCGAAGTAGTCCTCCAGCGCCGTTTTTCTTCGATCGAAAGCAGAGCCGCGAGCTCTGCTTTCTTTTTGCTCGAAACCTCGACGGAACTTTTTTGTGCGGTTCGGGCTATTGAGGTAAAATTGAAAAGAAAGTTTGGTCTGTCGTGTAAGTTTTCCTCCCGTGCCTGGGGAGCTTCGTTGAAATTTTCCGTTTGAGGATATGTCGATGTCGCGCAAAATCTCTTTTTTTGTAGGTGCAATTCTCCTCCTGGTAGTCGTCCTGCTGGTATCCGATGTTTCCGCCGAACGAAGTGCGGAATTCGGCACTACTGGAAGGTGGCGAGTTTTTTCGACGGAGGATGGTCTCATCAGCAAAAAGATAGAGGCCGTAACTCAGGACAAGGACGGCAATTTTTGGATCGGTACAGACAAAGGCTTGCAAAAACTTGAGGTCGTCAGGCCGTGGCCTGTTTTCCTCAGAGATAGGATCAGAGTACTGCGTTCTGGCGCCGATGGTACGTTATGGATTGGCGCGGATTCGGGGCTTTATTCCATCAAAGGAAATGGACTTCGTTCCTTCCCTTTCCCTGATAACGAGCCCAGAAAGATATATTCGATATGGGTGGCTTCGGGTTCTCGTGTATGGTGTGGAACCAGTGATGGAGTGTGGATATTGAAGGATGGTGTATGGGAGAGGACGAAGGGACTGCCCAAGGACACGGAGGTTTTTTCCGTTTCGAGCACGAACAGCACTCCTCTCGCAGGTACCAGGGGGGCATTGTACGGATACAGCGACGGTTCGTGGAAGAGATTTTCCGTCCCGGTTTTGCCGAAGGACGCCACTGTGAGCAGCATCCTCGTTGCGAGGAACGGCGATATATGGCTCGGAACCGATAGGGGACTTGTGTTGCACGCCACCAAAGGAAGCTGGGAGAGACCTATTTCTGTCACCGGAATGCCGGGAGAGCCTAACGTGTGGATATGGAAGCTCCTGGAAGACGACGATGGGAGCATATGGGTTTCCACCGATGGATACGGCGTTTGTCATATCAAAGATGGAAGGATACAGGAGCACTTTACTTCGTCCACGGGCCTTTCTTCTCCCTCTGTGAAAGACATCTTCAGGGATTTGGAGGGCGGGCTATGGTTTGCAACCGACGCCGGACTCGATCGGTACGACAGGTACACCTGGAGCTACTATATCTCCCCAGATCGCACGAAGAGCATAGTTTCCGGCACCTCCACCCATGATGGCACCGCGTGGGTGGTTGCCTATAGAGAGGGAGTGTGGAAGTTCGATGGTAAGGACTGGAAGCCGTGTCCGTTGAACAAGGCAAAATTGTCGTTTTCGGCGATCGCCGCGGCTCCGGATGGTAACGTCTGGATTGGAACCGAGGAGAACGGCATCATCGAGATTTCGCCGAGCTGTAAGGTGCTGGAGAAGAAATTCACTATCAACGGGGCGAATGTGGGAATCGTGAACGCTTTAGCGGTAACTCCGAAGGGAGAGCTCTGGGTTGCGACCAACGAAGGCGTTTTCCGCCGAACCGAAAAGGGGTGGGATCTCTACCTTCCCACGGACTACGGTGCTAATGGGAATTCTGTCAGATCGCTCTCAGTGGATAAGGAAGGACGGGTTTGGTTGGGTACGGATGATGATACCCTGGAGGTGTTCGATGGGGATAGCGTGCAGACATTCACACCGAAGAACTCGGGGCTCCCTGAATCCAGAGGAATCTGGTCGATAGCGTTTTCCCGTAACGGTGTGGTGTGGCTTGGCCTGCTTGATGCAGGAGTTGCTTCTTTCGATGGTAACTCTTGGAAATTGTACTCTGATGATGTCCTCCCGTCTAAGGACGTGTTTTCGGTGTACGCTGCTCCGGACGGTGAGGTTTGGGTTGGAACCAACGGAGGTGTTGGAAGGTTCGATGGCTCCACGTGGGTGCGTTATACGACAGCCCAGGGTCTGCCGGACAATGAAGTGTCCTGGGTAGGTGGAGGCAAGGGTGGGAGCGTTTGGTTCGGTGGACCAACCGGGGAACTCTTCAGGTACAGAAGAGGTAAAATGCGCCCGAAGGTGGGTATAGAACTGGTCAATGGTCGGGTAAACTCTGGTCAGGAAATTACCGTGCGTTCGAACGAGCTGGTGAGCATCGGCTTTTTCGGGGTAGATACGAAGACCCCCTCCTCTTCCCTTTACTACAGGTATATGCTCAGGGGTAGGGATAAAGTGTGGAGCGTTCAGAGAGATGTGAATCATGTCGAATACGCGTCCCTCCCTCCGGGAAACTATGAGTTCGTCCTTCAGGCTATAGACGAGGATTTGTTGTATTCCAAGCCTGCTACGTTGAAGATAAAGGTTGTGCCTGCACCCTCCTCGTATACTCTGCCTGTCATAGGCGTTAGTATTCCGAAAGGAGCTGCCATAGCTCTTTTCGTTATGGGAGCTTTGTTGCTGCTCTCTACGGCCAACTTTGTGGCGTCTGTAGCGATAAAGAAAGGTAAAAAGACTGCCGCGATCAGAAGACATTTCAATCCTTACATAGCTGGAACTCCTGTTTCCGATGAACGTATGTTCTTCGGTAGGGAAGATGTGCTGAGGGGGTTGATTTCCACCATTCACCGGAACAACGTGATGATCCTTGGAGAGAGGAGGATAGGAAAGACTTCTTTGCTGCAATACCTCACCAAACGCCTGAAGGGATATGACGACCCAGAATATTTCTTCGTGCCCCTCTACATAGACCTGGAGGGGGTTTCCGAAGAAAAATTCTTCCATTTTCTCGCCGAAGAGATATATTCCGGCTTGAGCGCGGGGGGATATTCTGTCCCCCCAAAGGATGAAATGATTGTGTTCAGAAAGAACTACAAGGAGTACTCCGACCGGGACTTCAGACGGGACTTGAAGGCGATCATCTTGGCGTTGCAGAAGGATGCCAGGGAAAAGCATCTTAGACTTACGCTGCTCCTGGACGAAGTAGATGTCATGGGAAGTTACAGTTCTCAGACCCAGCAGCTCATAAGAAGGTTGTTCATGGAGAGTTTTGCTCAATACCTTGGGGTTCTGGTGGCCGGAGTGCGAATAAACAAGGCCTGGGACAGGGTGGAAAGTCCATGGTACAATATGTTCACGCAAATAGAGCTTGCTCCTCTGAAGAGGGAAGAAGCGGAACAGCTCATCAGGGAGCCGGTGAAGGGGGTTTATGTTTTCGACGACGACGCAGTGGAGTTCATATGGGAACAGAGCAAAGGGAAACCTTTCTATATCCAGCAGTTATGTATGGAATCCGTCAACACCATGCTTCGAGACGAGGGGAAGAAGGGGAGGATAACCCTCAAGCATGTAACCAGTGCTTACAACAGGCTGGTGAGCGTGGACAAATCTCTCAGTTCACGGGTTTGATTCATTGATGAAGGGGAGTATCGACAGTGCACAATCCGTATGTTGTCGGCGGTTGGGTCAGAGGGCCAAGTTTCTATGGGTATACGGGCCTTATACGCGATCTTCTGAACGGGACATCCGATACTTACTGGGTCGTTAGCCCGCGAAGGGGTGGTAAGACTTCCTTGCTCAAGGAGTTGGAGAGGCTCACCCTGGGGCGTGGGGAGTACGTGCCGCTGTACTGGAACCTGGAAGGTTTGACTTCGGGAAAAGCTCTTTCGGAGGAGCTATGCTACGCCGTTGAGGATTGCGAGGATAGATTCCTCGAGGTGGGGATTCGCGCTTCTTCCCTTGATCGCGAAGATTTTAGGGCTTCTCTGAGGAATATCGCCAGGAAGTGCCGTGGGAACAACAAAAAGCTGCTTTTGTTGATCGACGAACCCGAGGCGCTGATCAGGATTGGAACGAAAGAGCCGGAGACACTGGCGCTCTTCCGGAAGACCCTTCAGGGCACTGCTGGAATCCGTACCGTGCTTGCCTCCACGCGGCTTCTTCTGACGCTTTCCACACCGGAGGATTCTCCTACATCTCCGTTCTTGTACGGGTTCGTGAGGAAGTTGCTCGGTCCCATGAGCAGGGAGGACGCAGAGGATTTGATGAGACAGACGAAGATGCCCGTACAGGTTGAAGTGTCCAGGGAGACAGCGGACGCGATACACGAGGCAACTGGCGATCAGCCGTACTTGCTTCAGAGCCTTTGTTTCCGATTGTTCGAGCCGGATGGATACCTGCGCCATCCGGAAGAAGAGGACTTGATCCCCATAGACATCGTTGCAGAGAATTTCCTGTTGAACTGGAGGTTCATGAGTCCGAAAGAGCGAAAGGTTCTGCTGGCGGTTGCTGGGCGTGAACCTGTTTCCGAGGAGGAGCTTGCCGAAGCACTGGGGTTCAACCATTACGAGTTGAAGACGATTCTGTTCAGCCTCCAGGTATACGGCTGTTTGAGGCACGAGGGTGGAAGGTATTCTCTCCAAAACCTTCTCCTTCGCAACTGGATAAATTCCAAGACTCACAGGACTTTGCTCGAAAACACCACGGAAACCCTGTTGAAAGACAGTGAAACGGAGGAACTCGTCCGCGAGGTGGGAGAATCGGAGGTCAGATACCTGTTCGATAGATTGGTGGCTGCGCAGAAGGATCTGTTGCGTCTTCAGGAGCGCAAGGAGATGTTCGCCGGGTACCTCGTCCCTCTCCCTTTGCTCAGACAGATCGAGGAAAAAGAAAAGGAGATAGATTCGATTGTCACTTCTCTGAGCCGGTTGGAATCTCTTACCCCCGAGTTGAAAGCCATGATCGATGGTCTGGTGAGAGGCGAAGCGATAGCCGGGTGAATCGTCTACTCGCCCTGGTTTTCTTTCAGGGCCATCAGTATCCGTGCGGCTTTCATTTTCAGACTTCCTACGGTGGTCTCGAAGTCCCTCTTGCTCAGCTTTCCGGTTTCGTAATCTGATTCGAGGTCGATGATCGTTTGGAGGGTCTCCCAGTACCTCCTTTCGTCATCAGGGGTGATCTCCGACGATCGTACTTTTTCTGCCGTTTGCAGCAATGGTGATAGCACGTACCACGCCGCCAGAGCCGTGATCCCCGTCCCGACGATCATCACCCATGCGTTCATCTCGCCGCCTCCGCCGCGGCGGGCACGCGGACATCGGCGTACGCCGGCGCCGGTTCGGGCCAGAGCGCGATCGCCATCCCCAGGAGCATCAGTGCCGCCCCTGCCCATATCCATCCCATCAGCGGGTGGACGTATATCTCGAAGAACGCCCTTGCTCCGCCGTTCTCCCACCCGGCCAGCACCACGTAGAAATCGCCGGTGAACCCGGAGAGCAGACCCACTTCCGACGTGGGCTGATCCGGGGATTTGTCGTAAATGCGCCTCGCCGGGGTGATGCGGCCGATGGTTCTGCCGCCTTTCGAAACCTCCAGCACGGCGTAGGCGCTCTGATAGTTCCGGCCCTGACCCCAACGAAGCCCTTCGTAAGAGATCGTGTAGCCCGCCACCCGGACGCTCTGCCCCTTTTCCAGGTTCACCTGTACGTCCTTTTCGTACGCCGTGGATGCCAGAATGCCGATTGCCATCACCACCACTCCCAGGTGGACGACATAGCCGCCGTACCGCTGCCTCCCTCGCCGGAACAGCCGGTAGAGGGATGTGAGGATGCTTTCCCGGCGGTGCATCCGGCGGGACGCTATCCCCCGGCGGAATTCCTGCAGCACCACGGCTGCGACGAACCCTGCCAGCCCGAACCCAGCCAGCTCGGGGACGCCTTTGGCTCCCAGCATGGATGCAGCGACGATCGTTGCGATGGCTCCAACCGTCGGCGCCGCCAGCGCACGCACGAGCCCTCGGACGTCCGTCCTGCGCCATTTCATCAGCGGAGCTAGACCCATCAGCAAGAGCATCAGCCCGAAGAGCGGCCCATCCACTTTGTAGAAGAATGGAGCATCGACGGAGACCTTCTGCCCCAGGAACAAATCGGATATCGTGGGGAAGACCGTGCCGAGGAGCGTTGCCCCTGCCAGCGCCACGAAGACCAGGTTCTGGTACATGAAGACCGATTCGCGGGATAGGATCGAATCCATCCTGTTGCGGCTTCGTAGCATGGGCGCACGCTCGAAGAAAAGGTGCAGGGAGCCGATGGTCGCCAGCCCGATGAAGATGGCGAAGATCAATCCTATGTTGGATCGGGCGAAGACATGAACCGACTCGACGACGCCGCTCCTGGTCACGAAAGTGCCGAACATGGTCAGGATGTAGGTGAGGAAGATGAGGAACACGTTCCACACCTTCAGCATTCCACGGCGCTCCTCGATCATGAGGGAGTGGAAGAAAGCGGTGGCGGTGAGCCAGGGTATCAGCGAGGCGTTCTCCACCGGGTCCCAGCCCCAGTAGCCGCCCCAGCCAAGCTCCGTGTAAGACCATCTCATCCCCAGGACGATGCCCAGGGTGAGGAACGCCCAGGGGATCAGAGTCCAGCGCCGGATGTCCTTCGTCCACGAGCCAGTTCGCTCGCCCGAGGCCAGCACGGCAGCCGCATAGGCGAAAGGTATGGTGAATCCGGCGTACCCCAGGTAGAGCCCCAGCGGGTGGACGATCATCCATGCGTTTTGGAGGAGCGGGTCGAGCCCCGTTCCGTCTTTGGGGACGAAATCGAGCAGGGCGAACGGGTTGGCGTTGGAGCCGAAGAGCATCAGAAAGAAGAAAAACCCGGTGTTCAGGAGCACGACGGCGACGAAATACGCCATCGCCCTGTTATTCTCAACGCAAAGACGCCAGGGTACAAAAGGCGCAAGGATTTTATTGATGCCTTTGCGTCTTGGCACCTTTGCGTCTTTGCGTCGGGGCGGTGTTGGGAACAGAGATCTGAGGGCAGCCAAGGCATAGATCACCAGGATGAGCTGCCAGAAGAGGATGGAGCCGGCCTGGCCGCCCCAGAACGCCGCCAGTTTGTACAGCGCCGGAAGCGCCCGCTCGGAATGGGTTGCCACGTAGCTGAGCTGAAAATCATCCATGAGGAGCGCCCGAACCAGGATGGCCGACGCCAGAACCGTCAGCGCCGCCACGGCGATCAGAGCGTTCCTGCCGGATCGGATCAGCCTGCCGTCCCGCCTGACTCCCCCGAGTATCGAAACTGCGGCCCCGAACGCCGAGAGAGCCAGTCCCAGCCACAGGGCATACTCACCGACGTAAACCATCACATCTCCCAGTTAGTGTTCGAACCTTTTCGCTCGCAGGCCCTCGCCCCCAACCGGGCACAGTGTGATGCGCCCCGAGCGGCGGGCTGACAGCCCGCCCTACAAAACTCTCCTGATCTAGTCCTTCCCGGAAGTTCGTTTCGCTGATTCGCCCATTCGCTCATTCGCCGATTCATTTTGCCTTCTCGATCTCCCGCTCCAGCGCCTCCCTCGTGGTCGCTCCGACGATGTGCCCCACCACGATGCCGTTTCGATCGATCACGAACGTCTCCGGAATCCCTTTGACGTGGTAGAGTTGGTAGATCCTGCCCTGCACGTCCAGCCCGACCGGATACGTCAGTTTGTACTTTTCGACGAACGCCCGGCTTTCGTCCGGCTGGTCCATGTACGCAGGCCCGATCACCATGACGCCTTCGCCCTTGTGCTTCTCCCAGAAAGCCTCCACTTCCGGAGCTTCTTTGGAGCATTCGTGACACCAGGAAGCCCAGAAATTGACCAGGACGATTTTCCCGCGGTAGTCGGAGAGCCGGATCGTGCGCCCGTCGTAGGTTTCGAGCACGAAATCAGGAGCCGGTTTGCCCATGACGTTGGCGCGATGGCTCATCCATGCTTTCGCTCCCATCAGCAGGAGCATGATCGCTATGACGGCGAACACCGCCGCTTGAACGAGGTCTGTCCCTTTTTTCACCTGTTCCTCCCGGTTCGAGCCCACCTGCTTCGTAAATAGGACGCTCTGA
>CAZEXY010000057.1:0-12558 GCA_964516345.1 uncultured Anaerolineae bacterium | reverse complement strand
GCAGGGTCGATTCGGCTCTATTTTACACCGGGGAAGTATAGATTGCAAATCGATAGACTACCGACTTTACCGGTGAGCGTTCGGCTATAGCCAGACCACCTCGATTAGCCAGAGGAGCCTCCTGGAGTTATAATTCAATTGGTCGATTACAAAGTCTTTCAATGAACAAAAAGGAGGCCGGAAATGTTCAAGCATATCATCTTCCCAACAGACGGTTCCAAACACTCCTGGAGAGCAGCGGAATATGCAAAGAGCCTTGCAAAACAATTCGGCTCGGACATCCTGATCGTCTACGCCTTTCCAAAAGTCCCTTCCTACCTTGGACTGGAGCAGATGGAAAAAGTAGCAGCCAAGCACACCGCCGAGGGAGAGAAAATAACATCCCAGTTCGCCGAATTCTTCAAAAAGGATGGAATTCCTACGGAAGTGGAAATCGTAGAAGGCCCTCCTGCAGAGGCAATCCTACGAATTTCGGAAACAAGAGATTGCAGTCTGATCGTAATGGGTGCAAGGGGATTGAGCTCCCTCGAAGGCTTGCTCCTTGGAAGCGTAAGCCACAAAGTTCTCGAACATAGCAAATGCCCGGTCTTCATCGTGCGAGGAGAAGGCTGAGCATACAACACAGCGCAGTGAAAGTCTGCGAGCGTGAGATGGCAGGTGTTGGATTTCCCGACACCTGTCTCGTAAATAGAACGCTGACGCCGCCGTGGCGCGAGCTGTTAGCTCGCCCGGCGATCTCAATGCAGAGACGCAAAGGCACGTAACACGCGAAGAATCAAAAGTAGGGGCGCAGCGCGCTGCGCCCCTTCGCTATGCACCTCGTCGAGTTGATTATCTGCGTTCATCTGCGATCCTCAGCGTTCATCAGCGTCCTATTTTCATCCTTATGGGCGAGCTCACGCTCATGGCAACTTCTTACTCCACTTGAGCAAGGAGGAGGTCAATGAAAACAGTCGACCTAAGGAGCGATACCGTCACCAAGCCCACACCGGAGATGAGGAAAGCGATGTACGAAGCGGAAGTGGGCGACGACGTCATGAGGGAAGACCCCACCGTGCGCAAGCTGGAGGAACTTGCAGCAGACCGGCTCGGAAAGGAAGCTGCCATGCTGGTTCCGAGCGGGACCATGGGGAACCTGGCGAGCCTGCTCACCCATTGCAACAGAGGCGACGAAGTCATTCTGGGAGACAAAGCCCACATCTTCCACCACGAGCAAAAAGGCGCCTCGGTCCTTGGAGGAGTCGCCTATAATCCAATACCCAACCAGGAAGATGGAACGCTGAAGCTGGAGGACATAGAAAACGCCATCCAGCCGGACGACATCCATGTCGCCAGGAGCAGGCTTTTGGCGCTCGAAAACACCCAGAACTTCTGCGGCGGGGTCGCCCTCTCGCCGGAGTACATCCGGGCTGCATCGGCAGTAGCAAAATCGCACGGACTATCGGTGCACATGGACGGAGCAAGGATATTCAACGCCGCCGTGGCGCTGGGAGTGAAACCTTCCGAACTGGTCGCGCCGGTGGATTCCGTCATGTTCTGCATCTCGAAAGGGCTCGCAGCTCCGATAGGCTCCATGGTGGTCGGGACGCGAGAGTTCATAGAGGAAGCAAGACGCGTGAGAAAAGTCCTGGGAGGAGGAATGAGGCAGGCCGGAATCATCGCAGCAGCGGGGATCGTGGCACTGAACACGATGGTGGACAGGCTGGCAGAGGATCATAGACGCGCCAGGATACTCGCGGAGGGAATAAACGAAATCCCGGGGCTGGAGGTGAAACTCGAGACGGTACAAACCAACATCGTCGTCTTCAGGCTCAAGCGCCCAGACATGACCCCGACACAACTGGCAGAAAGGCTTGCCGAACGGGGCGTCTTGCTATTTGCCATCGGGAATGATACACTTAGAGCAGTGACGCATTACGAGATTTCTGATGACGACATCGCCTACGCCCTATCGGCTTTCAGGGCAATCATGGCATAGGGGAGAAAAATGAAACCTGGAGTCTTGATACTGCACGGATTCACGTCATCGCTGGATTGCGTCAACGGGCTCGTGCCCTACGTGGAAAAAGAAGGACTGCCTTACAGGATGCCTGTACTGCGTGGCCATGGCACCGTCCCGGAAGACCTGGAGGGAGTCACCTGGCGCGATTGGTATGAGGACGCCGAAAACGCACTGAAGGACCTGATGTCGGAATGCGACAAAGCCATCGTGGTCGGGCTATCGATGGGAGCACTGCTTTCGTTGCAGCTCGCTATGGAACACGGAGACCTGCTGGACAGCATCGTCCTCGTGTCGGTGGCGTTGAGGCTCACGTCCCCGCTGGCGCCACACCGCCCGCTTGCTTTCCTGACGCCTCTGGTGGGAAAGCTGATAAAGTACTTTCCGGTGAAAACGCCTTACGCCGACAAAGAGCTGGAGAAATTCGACAACAACTACCACAAAGCCCCAACCAAGACGATTATCTCCTTCCTGGAATACACCACGTACATCGAGAAAAGGCTTCCGGAAGTCAACACCCCGACGTACATAATCCATTCCAGGAACGACAAAGTGGCGGATCCCGTCAGCGCCCAGATAGTCTACGACAGGATATCGTCCCGGGAGAAAGAAATCCGCTGGTTCGAAAAATCGGGACACGAAATGATGAGAGACATGGAGCGGGAGGAAGTGTTCAAAGCCATCATGGAGTGGATCCGTCGTCGAACAACCTCTGCTGCTCAGGAGAAATCTGCCTGATGCCGGATTCTATGGTCAGGGCTTCCACCTCGAGGCCGAGCGGAGGGAGATCGTCCAGACTCTTCAGCCCAAATATCCGGAGGAATTCTTCGGTGGTGCCGTACAGGCGGGGACGGCCGGGTGCCTGGAGCATTCCCACCTCTTCCACCAACCCACGCTGGATGAGAGTGTTGAGCGCGGCATCGCTGTTCACGCCCCGCACCGACTCGATCTGGGCACGCGTCACCGGTTGTCTGTACGCGACTATCGCCAGAACCTCCAGGGCAGCGTTCGACAACCTCGTCGTGAGGTCGAGATCGAGGAACCGAGCAACGTACTCGGACACGTCAGGAGAAGTGACAAGCCGGTACTTCCCCTTGTGCTCCTGCAGCACGATACCATGGTCTCCATCCTCGTACTCTGCTCTAAGCCCTTGTAAGGCGACAGCGACCTGCTTTGCCGGCACTCCCGCGGCCTTGGCAATCTCCTCCGGCGACACCGGATCTTCGGCGACGAACAGAAGAGCCTCGACGATGGATTTCAGAGTAATGTCTTTCACCATAAACCATGCACCTTTCCTGAAAATCGGAGGTAAAAAGAAATGTCGAAATCGAAAATTGCAGTCCTGCTGAGCCTGGTGCTTCTGCTGACGCTCGCGGCCGGATGTCTGCCCGGCTCCAAGTCATCGAGTCTGATACCGGACAGGAAAGTCCCTGTTTCGGAGAAAGCGGCGGAAAGCTTCGCCGCAAAGCTCGATGCCGCCAACAAAAGCATGGCGAGCAGCGGGACCTTCAAGATGGACTTCACGGAAAGCGAACTCACATCCTACATAAGGTTCAAGCTCAACAACGAGTACCACCTGCCTGTTAAAGACCCCACAGTCTGGATATCCCAGGGTCGCTTCATCGTGGCCGGAGAGATCGCTTCGGATCAACTGCCGACCAAAGGGAACGGAGTGCTGGTGATAGAGCCTTCCCTGACCAACGGAAAAGTACACATCAAGATCGTGGCGATACAGATAGGCCGCATCAAGATTCCATCCTCGGTGTTCGGCTCCCTATCCAGCAAAGCCAACGAAGATCTCGACAGGATTCAGGACAACTTCACCGTCGAGAAGTTCGACATGAGAGAAGGCGAGGTTGTCATCATCGCAAAGTCGAAATAGACCACCGAGCCCGGTTTCCCCTGAAAGCTTCCCGGGGAACCGGGCTATCCTTCACTCACAGCGACTCCGTCAACCTTCCCCCAGGCTCTCCCCCGTATCGCTCTCCGGTGATGGAGACAGGGAAGCGGACTCCGAAGCAGGTGCGGCCTTCGGCTTTTCGAACGCCTCCGGGAAACGTGAATACCTGATCATCACTTCCACCTTGCCCAAGACCAGCCCCATTTTCTCCTCCACCACCTCCCGAACCGTCCTGGATATCTCCTCGGTCTTGGAAGGTATGTCGATATCCGGGGATGTTTCCACCTCCACCGATACATCGACTTTCTTCCCCTTCGGCGTGACTTTGGGATTCACGGATATGACCCCTGCAAGCTGATCGAGGTTCCACGCGATCCTTTTGGTGACGGAATCCTCCTCCATCCGGGCCTTCGTGCCTTTTTCGGTCTTGACCACCACTCCTCGCTGCTTCCTGGGCCATATCTCTGCGAGCACCAGAGCGCCGAAGAGCAAAATGCTGACGACGAGAAAAGCAACCTGGAAGATGAGAAAATACAGGCTGTTGTAGTTCCTCCAGCTCTGTATCAGGAGGAAGAAATTATCGCCGAAGGACTTCAACCACGCAGCCACCATGTCCGGCATCAAAGCAAGAACGACGCTCACGGCCAGCAGCACCAACCAGAGCAGTATAGCGACGATTCTGTTGAACGTATTCACCTTACTGCACCTCCTTTATGAGTATCGCAATAGGGATTATATCCCCACTATCCGGCAAGGGCAAACCTGACCCCTCGGAAACTACGCCGGAGAGATCCACCGGTCAAATCGAGCTCACCTGACGAGAAGCGATTCCAGAGCATCCCTCTCCATGGCTTTTCCGAGGACCTCTCCACCCTTCCCCGGCAGGGTCGAGCCCTCCGGCGACGAAAACACAACGCGCACGGTGCCGCTCTCGCTCTTGCTGTAATGAGCCAAGATATCGGCGATCGTTTCGATTTCGTCCCGGGACAAAGGCCTTCCGCCCAGTGGACGGGCTACCGCCACCGGCCCCTGAGCCACGGTATCGAAGAACCAGTACCTGTTCTTCATAGCCTCCAATGCCGCGGTCTCACCGGCATTCCTCGACACCACGACCTTGGTACCGGTCGGCAACCGAAAATGCCTGCCAACGGTCAGCAAGAAGAGGTGATCTCTGGTCATCTCCCCTTCCACGTCCAGAACTTCCCTGTACTTCCGTGCGAAACTCTCGTCCGTGAGATAGCATCCTCCTCCACCCGGAGGTGCGTACTCGTCCACCCCCAGCTCTTCTGCCAGCTCGAACTGACGTTGACGGTTCCTCCCCACTATCCCTTCCAGCTTCTCCCGATCGATCCACCCCTCGAGCTCCGGGATCGTAGGAGGCAGCTCCCTGGCAGAAAGGGGACGGACCACGAGTCCTTCTACTTCAGCCCGTTTGTCGATCAACTGAAGGCTCTGGAGATGCTGGGTCATCGGCCTTTGCTTCAGCACTTCACCGGAAACAAGGAAGTCATAGCCTTCCTTCCTCATGAGCTCCGCAGCCTTACGGAACATGAAAATCCGACAATCTATGCAGGGGTTTATGTTGCTCCCATAACCATACCTCGGCTTCGTCACCACGTCGAAGTATTCGTAAGACACATCGATCACCCTGAAATCGAACCCGTATCTCCTGGCGTATTCGACGGCGGGGTTTCGGTATTTCATTCCTCGCCGCTGTTTCACGTCGGCGATGGTAAGGCCGGTGCGGAAATAGACCGCCAGCACGTCCACACCCTGCCTTTCGATTAATTTGATGGCCAGGGTGCTGTCGAGCCCGCCGGAATACAAAGCCACTGCTTTCCTTCTTACAGCCAAACGTCCACCCACCTCCATGGCGAAAATTTTTCCGTGTCACCCCCGTTTTAGACGAAAGGGGATGCAAAGCTCAGTTTAACACAATCATCGAGGTTACACACAAAAAGGGGAAGAGGCTTACCTCCTCCCCTTTCGGTTCATCGTCCAGGCGCCCCGGTAGCAATCATGCCGGTTCGAGATCCGCAGGAGATCGTTCTTCCTTGAGCTCTCGATACACCAGCACCCACACAGTGGTTTTGTAAGTCGAAACCACTGCGGCTACTGCGAACATCGGCAGAACGAAAGTAACCAACCCCACCAATATTCCAACGATGACCCCCAGAACCTCGCTGACGGTCTTCCACAACACCCAACCGATCCCACCGGCGATCGCCAGGGTGACCAATCCGAACACAAGAATCCCTATCAGCACTATCAAACCCAGCAAGATTCCAACGCCGACCATAATGAGCCACATCATGGCTATGCTACTCCACCGCTTTTTGAATGCCTGGATGCTCCAGCCGAAGCTCTGGAAGACTCCCTCTCCCTCTATGGCGGCATGGTATTGAGCAAACTGAGTCACAAGGCTTATCACGATCAAAGCAACGAACAAGATGATCAAAGCCGACAACCCGAACGGCAGCATCTTGAGCAAGATTCCCACCGTGGAGCTATGTCCATGCTTGATGAAGAAGTACAGAGGCAACGCTATCAATACTCCCCCGACGAACACCAGCACGGCGACGGCCACGAAGAACGAGACGATCTCGATTCCGAATACCGCCCACGCCCGCCGCGACCATCCAAGCTTCCACCCGTGGGAAAAGGAGATCCGATCCCTTCCGGATTCGATTTCGTCCACGAGCCTCGGGAGGGCGGTCAAACTCACATATCTCAATACCAGGTAGATCAAGGAAAACAGCAAGACCAACATCGCTATAGCCAATATGGCCTCCAGGGTCAACATGTGAGAGAGCGTCCCGTACCCATGTTCCAACCCTTTCAATATTCCTTCCCCTCTTCCCCATCTCATGTTTCCGGTGGGGAACCTGGCATTGAAATTTCCTCCCCATGCGGCGCTGGCAAAGAACCCAAAGAACCACAACACCGGATACTTCTTAGTGATCTCGAATGCCCTCTTCAGAATGCGAGAATAATCCATCTAACTCCTCCTGATCTGATCGATATTGTTTCCAAAAGAAAAGAACCACGCCACATACAACCCCACCAAGCCTCCGAACAAAACCATCTCCATGGCGATCCCCAAAGCGGTGTTCAGCCACACGGAAGCGCCCGGCAAGCTTCCGGCAAGGGAGACGAACATCCCCGGAGCGCCCAGGGCAGTGGCGACGATCGTTTCCAACAGCAACGACCACAGACCGGAAATGCCTGCAAGCAACGGCACTTCCACTCCAACGAGCCCTGCCATACTGCCCACCATAAGAAGTGTGATCATGCTGGTGAGCGTTATGTAGAATACAGTCAACGCGCCTGGCCATACGAAGTTCTCAGGGCGCAGCGGACACTTCTTCATTTCAATGGATCGCTCCACCCGACTCCACACGAAGCCCTCCCTATCGTACAAACTAGAAGGCACCGAGGAAAGAAGCACCTTCTTCAAAGCCCGGGCCTCTTCGAGACGCGCTCTGCAGAAAGGGCATTTCATCAAATGGGCCTCGATGGATTCCTTCTCCCTACCTCTCGCCTCGCCGTCGATCCACAGATCGATCTGCGCATCCGTTATATGCTTTTCCATCGGTCGATCTCCCCTCACCCGATTTCGAGATATTCCTTCAATTCTCTCTTCAACGCCTTCCTTGCGTAATTCAGTCGGGACATGACCGTGCCTATGGGAATCCCCAGCACGTCCGCTATTTCCGCGTAGGAAAGTTCGCCGTACTCCCTCAGGATCAACACCTCCCGACTCCGCTCCGGAAGTTTCATGATTGCATACTGGACATCTTCCGCCCTCTCCCGCTCCTCCACCTTCGATTCGAGCGAAGGATCGTCGTCGTTCAACCACGTCTCATCGAGCGACAGGGAAGGCTTCCGCTTCCGAACAGCGTCGATAGCAGAGGAACGCGCTATGCGTGCCAGCCATGCCCGAAAACCTCCCGAATGGCGTTGCTGGAAGTCCCCGAGGTGCGTCCAGACTTTCAAGAAAGTCTCCTGGGCGACATCCTCCGCCGAAGCGATATCGCCGGTATACCTGTACCCAATGCTCGCGACTATCTTGTAATATCGATGGAACAGGGCCTCGAATGCCCCCTTGTCCCCGCGCCGGCTCAACCGCACGAGCTCGATATCGCTTTCAGCGTTGTAATCCTCAACCATTGTCGCCATTATCGAACCTTTCGCCAATGAAAACGCAAAAGAAGGCCGTTTTATTCGCCAGAAATCGGATAACATTCTAAAATATCGGCCATGGAAAAGAAAATCGTCATGGAATTCGAACCCAAACTCGTGAAAGCGATCTTCGTCGAGCGGCTGAACAGGTTCGCCGCCGCCGTAGAGATCGAGGGGAAGATCGCCACGGCACACGTACCCTCGTCCGGCAGGTTGAAAGAGCTGCTGGTGCCCGGGGCAAACGTATGGATACAGCCTGCCTCCGGTCCGAAACGAAAAACCGCATTCACCCTGGAAATCGTACAGGCCGGAAACGGCACACTGGTCTCCATCGATACCGGAACGACGAACAGGCTCGTCAAGCTGGCGCTGCTGAACAAGGCGATACGGCAGTTCCAACATTGCTCCGACGTGAAACCGGAATCGGTCTACCGGAGCAGTAGGCTCGACTTCGCCATCGATTGTGAGGGAACGAGAACCTGGATCGAGGTGAAAAGCGTGACTCTGGTGAGGGATGGGGTTGCGTTGTTCCCCGACGCGCCCACGGATCGTGGCAGACGACACATGGCAGAACTCGAACATATAGCCCGCTCCGGCGAAGGCGCCTGCGCGCTCTTCTTGATCCAACGGGACGATGCCAACCGATTCGCTCCGAACATCGATCAGGACCCTGCCTTTGCGTCCGCCCTTGCCTCCGCTGCCAGAGCAGGCGTAAGGATTCTGGCTTTCTCCTGCAAAGTAACGCCGAACTCGATTGCCGCAAATTTCGGCAAAGATGTTCCGGTGGAGATCCCCACCTGAGGAAAGCACCCATTGGAACGGGTGTCCTCGCCCCAATGGGTGCAAAAACACAAATCACCGTCGTTTGCCGAGCTCCAGCTCTTCCGCGAAATCCTTCTCGAAGAACTCGTACTCGCCTCGCTTGTTCTGGCTCTTCAGCTCTTTGTCATACGCCCTCAGTTCCCGCCGCATGACCTTCATGCTGACCGTCTTCGGGAACTCCGACATGAACTCGATGGATCGCGGGCGTTTGTACGGAGCAATGTTGTCCCTGATGAACCGGAAGATGTCCAGAGCAGTTTCTCTTCCGGGGTTGTAATCCGGCTTGAGCACGATGAAGGCTTTGGGAACTATCCTGTCCCTATCGTCCACGGTTGGGACCACGGCCGCTTCCATCACCGGTTCGGCAGCCATGAGTTCGCTTTCGACCTCGAACGGGCTTATCCTGTAATCGAGGCTCTTGAATACGTCATCCGTGCGGCCTATGAAGTGGAAGTAGCCGTCTTCATCCCTGTAAGCGGCGTCCCCGGTGAAATACCATCCAGCTTTGAAGATTTCTCTGTTGCGCTGTTCGTCATCGTACCCTTTCAGGAGCCCAAGCGGTTTCACAGGGTAAATCTCCACCGATATCTGCCCATCTTCCCCAGGAGGTACCTCCTCGAGCCTTTCGTTCAGCAAAACGACGTTGTAACCCGGAGCGCTCTGCCCCATGGATCCCTCTTTTCTCAGCTCACCCTTGAAATCTCCCACCATGGCGGTGGTTTCCGTCTGCCCGTAGCCTTCCCTCACGGGAACGCCAAAAGCATCCTCTATCTTCTTGACCACCTCCGGGTTCAACGGTTCTCCGGCGCTTACGAACTCCCTGACCGAGAAATTGTACTTCCCGAGGTCCTCAAGGGTGAACAGCTTGAGCACGCTTAGAGGAGCGCACAAAGTCGTGACCTTGTACTTTTCGATCAAGTCCAGGACATCCTTGGCGACGAATTTCTTGTACCTGTAAGTCAAAATGGTCGCTCCTGCATTCCAGGGAGCGAAGAAAGAGCTCCATGCGTACTTAGCCCAGCCGGGGGCGCTGATGTTGTAATGCACATCTCCAGGGCGCACTCCAATCCAGTACATGGTGGTAAGGTGACCAACCGGGTAGGAAGTATGGGTGTGGATAACCAGCTTTGGCTTCGAGGTCGTGCCGGAAGTGAAGAACAGGAACAGCTCGTCAGTGGAATAGGTGACGAATGGGGACTCATAGGAAGTTGGGTACTTCTCCGATTCCTTGTAATTCACCCAGCATTTGTTCGATTCCTCCTCCGGATTGCAGGATTGATCGAATGAATCGCCGACCACGATCCTCGCTTTCAAGGCATCCACGACGCTTCCAGCTTTCGTAAATTTCTCCACGAAGGGAGCATGCACGATGGCGAATTTCACGTCCCCTCTCTCGATCCGATCTGCAACGTCTTTGGGAGGAAGGGAAGTGGCTGCGGGTATGATGGCTCCGCCGGCTTTCATGATCCCCAAAAGAATCTCGAAGAGCTCGACGGCGGTTTCCATCATGATTATGACTCTATCGCCTTTCATCAAACCCAGGTCTCTGAGGAAATTGGCAACCTGGTTGGAGCGCTGGCGCATCTCTTCGAATGTCACTTTGCGCTCTCTTCCGCTTTCGTCGGCACAGATGAGGGCGAGGTTGTCGTTGTCCTTTGCCATGCTGTCGAAATAGTCCAGCGCCCAATTGAACTTGGTGAGGTGAGGCCATTTGAAGTTCTCTTTGGCTTCCTTGTAGCTGCCTACATTCAAGAGGAAATCTCTGGCGGCCAAAAACTTCTCGAGATCGTCTGACATGATAACCTCCTCGTTAAACTGTAGATTTTGGATTGGGGCTGACCACCGTCAGTAATTGCAATTATACATCAAATCCACAAAGAGTCAAAACAGCACATCTTCGCAATCTTTCCAAATCGATCCGAACTTAGTTCCCACGTTTTGTTGACATCAAGCTTCACCATCGAGTAGAATGTACCTGGAGGCACAAAGTGGGCAAATTCTACTACGGAGGCCAAGCGGTAATAGAAGGGGTCATGATGCGCGGCCAGAAAGAAATGGCCGTGGCCGTCCGCGCGCCAAATGGAGAGATCGTGATCCACAGAGAGCCGCTAACGGGCGTGTTCTACACAAAACCATGGGCGAAGTGGCCTCTGATAAGAGGTTTGGTGGTACTCTGGGATGCCCTGGTCCTCGGAACGAAAGCTCTCACATGGTCGGCAGACGTGGCTGTACAGGAGGAAGGCGAAAGCACGGCATTTTCGGGCGCGGTGGCGTGGGGCACCATAGCCACTTCCCTGACCATAGGCATCGCTCTGTTCTTCCTCTTACCTTCAGCCGTGGCGAAATACATGGAAACGAAGCTGACCATATCTCCTCTGACAAGCGCTTTCGTAGAAGGAGCCATAAGGCTGATGCTGTTCCTCGCATACCTGGTAGGGATCGGCATGATGCAGGATATCAAACGTGTGTTTGCCTACCACGGGGCGGAACACAAAACGATCAACGCTTACGAAGCAGGCGAAATCCTGACCCCGAAGAACACGGCCAGGTATTCCACCGCTCATACCCGGTGTGGCACAACCTTTCTGCTGGACGTGTTGGTGCTATCTATTTTTCTCTTCGCCCCGTTTCAGTTTCACAACGTGCTGTTCAGGCTGCTTTCCCGGTTGCTGCTCATCCCGGTAGTCGCTTCAATCGCCTACGAATTCATAAGGTTCAGCGCCGACCATCAAAACAATCCAGCCATGAGGGCGTTGATCAAACCCGGCCTTTGGCTGCAAAAGCTCACCACGAGGGAACCTGACCTCGACATGCTGGAGGTTGGGATAGCTGCGCTGACGCCGGTGCTCGAGGCCGATGGAATAGCCGTGAACTCTGAAGCGGAGAGCGAAATGAAAGGCGCCATAGTCTACGAAGCGTAGGCAAAGCGAAAGAAAACCCGTACAAGGAGGTATTGCGTGCGGCAAGCACGTGAGAAAATAAAAGAAAAGGGGCTCCAAACATGATGAAAAGTGAGCCCTTTTTCGTCTTTCAAAACATCCAAAGGAGGGACTGAAATGGAACACAAGATTAGTATCATTGGTGCAGGTATGGTAGGGAGTACGGCCGCTCACTGGCTCGCCACCAAGGAAATCGCCGACCTCGTGCTCGTGGACATCATCCCCGACATGCCCAAAGGCAAAGCCCTGGACCTGACCGAAGCAATGCCCATCGAATGGCTTGATGTCAAGATCGAAGGGTCCAACACTTACGATGCCATCGATGGATCGGACGTGGTGATCGTGACCGCAGGTGTACCACGAAAGCCCGGGATGAGCAGAGAAGATCTCGTCGGCACCAACCAGAAGATCATCACAGATGTGGTCGAGAACATCATGAAGTACGCGCCGAATTCGATCATCATCCTGGTGACCAACCCGCTCGACACGATGGTCTACCTTGCCAAGAAAGTATCCGGGCTGCCGAGGGAGCGCGTGTTCGGCCAGGCTGGAGTCCTGGACAGCGCACGCATGAGGGCTTTCATAGCGATGGAGCTCAACGTGTCGGTGGAGAACGTTCACGCGTTCGTGCTTGGCGGACACGGAGACGAGATGGTGCCGTTGCCCAGGTACTCGACCGTGGCCGGTATACCGATCACGCACCTGCTCCCCAAGGA
>CAZEXY010000056.1:0-13051 GCA_964516345.1 uncultured Anaerolineae bacterium | reverse complement strand
TTAGCAAAAGCTTTCTTAATATACAGGGAAAGTTCTTAAGTGTCAAAGGTTCCCATGTCGAGATCTGCCTACCCATTACTCGCACCGGTGGCGAAAGATGGCGTCCCTGTCGTATAATAGCGAGAAGTTACTTCGTTCACCGGAAGGCAGTTGGAGGGGAAGCGACAATGCTGACAGTCAGGGACGTGCTTGCGCTTCAGGAGTTTCAGCCGGCGAAACTGGTCGCCGGGGAGTCGGGCCTGGGACGGGAAGTGAAATGGGCGCATATTATGGACATGCCCGACATGGTGAGCTGGGTTCGCCCCGGAGAGTTCCTGCTCACCAATGCTTTCGGGCTTTCTATGGAGCCGGAGCTTCAGAAGAGCCTGATCCCCCACCTGCATCGCGCCGGGGTCGCCAGCCTTGCCATCTCCATAGGAAAGTACCTCCCTCAGGTCCCCGAGTTCATGATAGACCAAGCAGATCAGCTCGGTTTTCCTCTCGTGACGCTCCCCTGGGAGCTTCCGTTCTACGATTTCACCCGCGCCATAATGGAACGGGTCATAAACGACAAATACGCGATCCTGCAGGAATCTCTGAACGTTCACAACCGCCTGATGGAGATAGTCCTCAAAGGCACCGGCCTGGACGACCTGGCGAAGACCCTGGCGGAGCTGGTGGAGTGTTCGGTTTCCATAGAGGATGCCTCGTTCCACCTGCTGGCCTATGCCAACTGGGGTGAAGTGGACGAAGCAAGGCTCGAGAGCATCACATACGGTCAAACCCTCCCGATACATTTCAAGGAGATGGACGCTGCAGGAATATTCGAAACCTTGCGACGGGTCAGGAGGCCGATAAGAGTTTCGCCCATTCCCCGCATCGGCCTCAGGTACGAAAGGGTGGTGGCGCCGATAGTCGCCGCCGGGGAGATATTGGGGTACGTATGGCTGATCCCCCATGGCAGGCTGATCGACGAATTCGACATCGTGGCAGTGGAGCGCGCCGCCACCGTTGCCGCCATCATCATGATGAGAGATCGTGCTGTTTACGAAGCCCAGCAGCGTCTGAAAACCGACTTCTTCGAACGGCTGTTGAAATCCAATACATCCGCCGAAAGAGAACTGAGGGAAGAAGCGCTTAGCTTGGGCGTGTCGCTGGAAAACATGCAGCAGATCCTGCTCCTTCGCAGCAGGAAAGACGAAATACCACTTCCTGCACTTCAACAATCCGTTCAGAATGCGCTCTCTGCTTTCTCCAGGGAAGGCTTGGTGTTGGAATGGGAAAGGAAAGTTGTGGTGCTTCTGGGAGTTTCCTCTAAGGAAGAAGGATTTTCCGTTGCTCAGAAGATCTGGCAGGAGTTGAGCAGGAAAGGGATGCAGGTGCACGTCTCTGCCAGCAATTCTTGCAAGGACATCCACTTGCTTTACAAATGCTACAACGAGGCTCAGGAAGCTCTGGATTTTTCCATTTACTGTGTGGGTGTCCCTGCCCCTCTGTTCTTCGATGATATGGGGTCTTATCATTGGCTGAAGAATCTGCCCGAGGAGACCCTCCGGGAGAACCGATACTACAGAATGGCGGAGAAGATTGCCGAGTACGACGATTCGCACAACACTGAGTTTTTGAAGACCCTCTTTGCGTATCTGGAGCTTGGCGGAAATGCTGCCAGGGCGTCCAGGTATCTGGTGATCCACAGGAACACCCTTCGCCAGCGGATAGAAAAAGCTTCCGAGATAGCCGGCGTGGACGTGAGTTCCCCGCGGCATTCTTTCGAGCTGCATCTTGCTTTGAAGGCGCTCATGTTCCGTTCTGGGCGGAATTGCACTATCCGCGGTGCAGATGCTCTCATCCGGTAGCCCTTGTGCTTGCACTCGATTGATTGATGCAGGGGGCGGAGATTCTGTCTTGATTTGTTGTGTGAGCCGTCAGCTTTCAGGGAAATAATCAAACGCAGAGATGAAAAGAAGCGAAGACGCGAAGTCTCTTCGAAATATCTCTGCGTCTTATGCCTCTTTGTGGCTTTGCGTTGAACCGGGTCTCTCCGGTGTCTCTTTCACTGTTTTGTATACGTGAATTCATTCACAATGTGCATTGTGCACACTGCCGATGCTCGATTTGTGTTCTGACAGGCCGTTTACATTCACCTCCCCGCACGATATACTGGAGCCTGGATAACCTGTTTCCGTTCTGACCGGGAGAGTGGTTTTCGTTGTGTTTGAGGTTTCTTTTCCACGAAAGGGGGTGGTGGATGCCCGAGGAAAAGTAAGCGATCGAAGGAAGTTCCGTGTGGGTTTGCTAAATTGTTCTATCTACTGAGGAGGGAGTTTCATGAAGTACCGCAAGCTTTTCGTTCTGCTGGCAATCCTGCTGATTGCGTCCATGGTGGTGACGAGCTGCGCCAAGAAAGCCACACCAACACCGGCGCCCACCAAAGCTCCGGCACAGGCTGCGCCGACCAAAGCGCCTGCGTCCAAGACCACGAAAGTCATAAAGATAGGCGGCCTCTACCCGCTCACCGGTAACCTCGCCAAGCTCGGCGAAGAGAACAAGAACGGCCTGTTGCTCGCGGTGGAGGAAATCAACAAGGCCGGTGGCATCAAATCCATGGGAGGCGCAAAGCTGGAGGTCGTCTGGGGCGATACCCAGGGCAAGCCTGACGTGGGCATCTCCGAGGTCGAGAGGCTCGTGCAGCAGGAGAAAGTCCCCGTCATCATAGGCGCTTACCAGTCCTCCGTTACCATCCCGGCTACCCAGGCCGCCGAAAGGCTCAAGACTCCGTTCGTCGTTTCCATGGCGGTCGCGGACAAGATCACCGAGCGCGGGTTCAAGTACACCTTCAGGCTCTGCCCAAAGGCTTCCTGGTATGCCAAGGACCAGGTGGAATTCCTCAAGGACCTGAAGAAGCTCGCCGGGCTAGACGTAAAGCGGGTAGCTTTGCTCCATGAAGACACCGATTTCGGCGAATCCACTGCTGCTGGTGAGAAGAAGTATCTGAAAGAGGCCGGCATGGACATGGTCATCGAGGTGAAATACCCGGCCAACGCTCCCGACCTTACGACCCAGGTGTCCAAAGTCAAGGCTGCCAAGCCGGATGCAGTGCTCACCGTTACCTACCTGAACGATGCCGTTCTCATCACCCAGGCCCGCCAGAAGCTGGGGATGACCAACATTCCGTTCGTCGACGCCGCTGGAGGCACCGTAGATCCGGAGTTCATCCACAGGCTTGGTAAGGCGGCCGAGGGCATTCTTACGGAGATCGAATTCACCAAGTATGCCCCGGGCGGCAAGGAGTTGAACGAGAAATACAAGGCCAGGTTCGGCACGGACATCACCGGCAACGGAGCTTACGCTTATCAGGCCGGTTACGTCGTCGCCGATGCTCTGGAGAGGGCCGGCAAGGCCGATCCGGAGGCGCTGCGTGATGCCCTGGCGAAGACCGACTTCCGGAAGGGAAAGAACGTCATAGTTCTGCCGACCGACCACATCTACTTCGACAAAGACGGGCAGAACCCCAACGCACCGCTCTTCATCGTGCAGGTCCAGAACGGCGTGCTCGTGCCCGTATGGCCTGCAGACTACGCCGTAGCCAAGGTGAAGTTGGGTAAGTGACGTTCTTTTCTTTCGATAATGGGCAGGGGGATTCGTCCTCCTGCCCAGCTTCTCGATCGTCGAAAACGAAATGGAGGGAGAAGGTGACCACAGGTCTTTTTCTGCAAGCCCTGGTCAGCGGAATCCTTGTAGGCGGTGTCTTTGCACTGATCTCCATTGGACTCACCCTGATATGGGGTGTGCTGAAGATCATCAACTTCGCCCACGGGGAATTCCTGATGATAGGGATGTACGTCGTGTATTTCCTGGTGGCGAAACTCGGTTGGGATCCGTATCTAACCCTGATCGTCTCGGTGCCGGCCCTTTTTCTCGTAGGCGCCGGAATATTCGAACTCACCATCCGACCGATACTCGATCACCCGGCCATGAACCAGATCATGCTTACGGTCGGTTTGAGTTTGGTGTTGCAAAACCTAGCTCTCATGTTCTTCAAAGCGGATGTTCTGTTCGCTCAGACGAAATACAACGCCGTGCCGATATCTCTGGGCCCCGTGGTGGTGACCGCCGGGCAGCTCATAGCGTTCGTCGGTTCGATCCTCGCCGCTCTGTTGCTTTACTGGCTTCTCCAGACCACGGACGTTGGCAGAGCCATCAGAGCTGCTGCGCAGAACCGGGATGCTGCGATCTTGATGGGGATAGACGTTTCGTGGACGTATTTGCTGGCGTTTGGGATCGGTTCTGCATGCTTGGGTGTGGCCGCTTCCCTGATGATTCCGTTTTACTACGTTTCCCCTACCGTAGGCACTTTCTTCGGCCTCATCGCTTTCGTGATCGTGGTGCTCGGTGGGATGGGAAACTTCCTGGGAGCTCTGGTTGGCGGTTTGATCATCGGCCTGACGGAATCCCTTGGGGCGGCTTTCCTGCCAGGGTCCCTTTCCAGGGTGCTTACTTTCCTCATTTTCGTTCTCATACTTCTGTATCGACCTGAGGGTCTGTTCGGAAGGAGGCAAAGATGAGATTTGCACGCAAACCTGTGGTGATGGCAGTGATTCTCTTCGGCCTCCTGCTGCTGGTTCCGGCTTTCTCCGGTCAGTATTTGATTCACATAGGCGTCATGGTGTTCCTCTATGCTTATCTTGCAACAGCATGGAACATTCTCGGAGGATACGCTGGTCAGCATTCACTGGGGCACGGCCTTTTCCTTGGCATCGGGGCTTACACTTCCACGTATCTGTTCGTGAGGCTCGGGCTCACACCCTGGCTCGGCATGTGGGTTGGAGGAGCAATAGCTGCCGCTGCCGGATGGTTCATCGGTTATCTTTGCTTCCGGTACGGCATCAAAGGGCCGTATTTCGCCCTGGTCACCATAGCATTGGCTGAAGCAGCGGTCTACGTGGCGGCGAACATCCAGGCGATAGGGGGAGCCGGCGGCCTGGAGGTCCCCTGGAAGGGGAACGACCCATTGATCATGGAGTTCGGAAGCAAAGCAGGGTACTATTACGTGGCGCTGATTTTCGCATTCCTGGGGGTGGTGCTTGCTTTGTGGATAGCGAAGAGCAGGTTCGGCTACTACCTTGTTTCCGTCCGTGAGAACGAAGATGCGGCAGAAGCCCTCGGGGTGGATACGATGAAAGCCAAACTCCAAGCCGCCACGCTCAGCGCATTCATGACGGCTCTCGGCGGCACCCTTTACGCTCAGTACTTTACCTATATGAACCCTCATTCCGTGTTCGGCGAGGGCCCTTCGGTGCAGATACTGCTTTTTGCCATCATCGGCGGGATCGGGACCGTCTGGGGGCCGTTCGTTGGCGCCGTCATTCTGGTTCCCATAGCCGAGCTCACAAGAGCTTACCTGACCGGTAGCTTTGCCGGGGCCGATTTGCTGATCTACGGCCTCATTCTGGTGTTGGTGATGTTGTTCATGCCGCGGGGGATCCTGGGTGCCCTGGAGCCGATCTGGAAGAGACAGCGCTCGGAGGAGGTGGCCAAATGAGCTTGCTGGAAGTCGAGAATTTGACCAAACACTTCGGCGGGCTCACCGCCGTGCGGGAGCTGTCTTTCCGGGTGGAGGAAGGGATGATCATGGGGCTCATCGGGCCCAACGGGGCCGGAAAGACCACGACTTTCAACATGATCTCCGGCTTCATCCTCCCTTCGGAAGGTACCGTCAGATTCGAAGGAAAAGTGCTCAACGGCATGAAACCCCACGAAATCTGCGCCCTCGGGCTTACGCGCACCTTCCAGATCGTACAACCGTTTCCGGAGATCACGGCTCTGGAAAACGTGATGATAGGGGCTTTCGTCAGATATTCCAACACCACCGACGCGAAGAGGAAAGCTATGGAGACTCTGGAGCGGGTTGGGCTTGCCCACCGCGCCGATTCTCTGGCGAAGGATCTGCCGTTGCTGGCACTCAAGCGCCTGGAGATCGCCAAAGCCCTCGCCACGGAGCCGAAGATGCTCCTCCTGGACGAGGTAGCTGCTGGGTTGAACTCCGTCGAAGTGGAGGAGGTTCTGGATTTGGTGAAAGAACTCAACGACGATGGGATAACTTTCCTTCTGGTGGAACACGTGATGAAAGTCGTCATGAGCCTGTCAGACCGGATAGTGGTGCTCAACTTCGGCGAGAAGATCGCCGAAGGCACCCCGCAGGAAGTAAGCCGGGATCCTCAGGTGCTGAAAGCATACCTGGGGGAGGAGGTGTTCGTTGCTTGAGGTAAGGAATCTCACGGTTCAGTACGGGGCATTCCTGGCGTTGTCCGGTGTCTCGTTGAAGGTAGAGGATGGTCAGATCGTGAGCATCGTTGGAGCCAACGGAGCTGGAAAGACCACGTTGCTCAACACGATTTCCGGGCTCATAGCGCCGAGATCCGGCGATGTCTTCCTCGATGGCGATAGGTTGACCGGCCTCAAGGGGCATGAGATCGCCAGGCGCGGGGTCGTGCAGGTGCCGGAAGGGAGGAAGCTCTTCCCGGAGATGACCGTCTACGAAAACCTGATGGTTGCTTCTATACATCCCAGGGCGAAGAAGGATCGGGAGAAGAACCTGAAGGAAGTCTACGCTCTTTTCCCGGTGCTCGAGGAGAGGAAGGATCAGCTTGCCATGACGCTCTCCGGAGGAGAGCAGCAAATGCTCGCCATCGGCAGGGGCATGATGGCAAGCCCGAGGATTCTCATGCTGGACGAACCTTCCCTGGGGCTTGCACCGCTTCTGGTTCGCCAGATATTCGACGTGGTTCAAGAGCTTCGGAATCGTGGCCTTACCATACTCCTGGTAGAGCAGAATGTGAAACATTCGCTCAGGATAGCGGATTACGCTTACGTGTTGGAAACCGGGAAGGTGGTTCTGGAAGGTACCGGCAAGGAGGTGCTGGAGAACCCTCATACCATAGAGGCTTACATGGGCGCTTGATCGCAGCCGAACAGGAGCACCGGGCATGGACAACGAAAATCGCAAACCTGTACACCATTACATTCCGAACTCGGTACCCGAAGTCCAGAGGCGTATGCTCGAAGAGATAGGCGCCGATAGCATCGAGGAGCTTTTCGAGCTCATTCCGGAGGATTTGCGCTTCGGAGGGCGTCTGAACATACCCGAGCCTTTGCTGGACGAGTATTCCCTTTCCAGGCATATGAAGCAGCTTCTGGACAGGAACGTGAGCTGCGACGAAAATCTCTGCTTCCTTGGCGGCGGGATATGCCAGCATTACGTTCCGGCCGTGTGTGACGAAATCGTCCACCGCTCGGAGTTTCTGACGGCTTACGCCGGAACAGGGTACGAGGATCACGGGCGGTTTCAGGCGATCTTCGAGTACGCAAGCATGATCGGCGAGCTGGTGGATCGCGACGTGGTGACCGTGCCCACCTACGATGGCTCCATGGCTGCGGCCACTGCCCTCAGGATGGCTGCCAGGATCACCGGGCGGGGTAGGGTGCTGGTACCGGAGCTCCTTTCTCCAGATAGAAGCTCTATCGTTCGGAATTACTGCACCCCTGCGCTGTGGGTGGAATCAGTTCGGTACGACAGGAAGACCGGCTTCCTGGACCTGGATCACCTGAAATCTCTCCTGGGTGATGACGTGGCGGCGGTGTACTTCGAGGTGCCGAATTATGCAGGGGTGATCGAGTCCCACGGGGACGAGATTTCCTCGCTGGCGCACGAGGTCGGGGCGCTGAGCATCGTCGGGGTTGATCCGATATCCCTGGGAGTGCTTGCACCGCCGCCTCAGTACGGAGCGGACATCGTCACGGGGGAACTTGGCTCCCTGGGGATTCACATGTTCTACGGCGGCGGGCGCGGAGGCTTCATCGCCACCCCGGACGAAGAGCGTTACGTCTCCGAGATACCGAATCGTCTCTTCGGCATTGCACCGACGGTGGACAAGGCGTGGGGGTTTGGGGACGTGGCCTGGGAAAGGACTTCTTTTGCAAAGCGGGAGGCATCCAAGGACTTCGTGGGGACCATGGCCTCCCTCTGGGGGATTGCCGCCGGCGTGTACTTGGCTTTGATGGGGCCTCGAGGGATGCAGGAGGTGGGTGAGACTATCATGCTGAGGTCCGCTTATGCAGCTTCCATGTTGGACGAGATTCCCGGCGTTTTCGCTCCGGTGTTCGATTCTCCTCATTTCGGCGAGTTCATGGTTAGACTGGATCTGCCGGGTGCCACGGTGGCACGGCTCAACGATGCGCTCTTGAAGCGAAACATCTTCGGCGGTGCGGATGTTTCTGCCGATTTTCCGGAACTGGGGCAGGTGTCCCTCATGTGCGTAACCGAGGTTCATTCCGCCGAGGATATCGGCGTGCTGGCCTCTGCCGTTGAAGAGATCCTGCGGAGCGGGGAGGTGCAAGGTGGGTGAACTCCGGAGGTTCCATCAGGCCCGCTGGGACGAGCCGATCATATACGATCTAAGCCACGAAGGGGAGAGGGGGATACACGTGCCCCGTCCCGAACCGGAGGTGCGGGAAGCCGTGGGCGATGTGCTGGCTTCGGTTCCGGAGGTGATGCGGCGGAAAGATGCCCCGAACCTGCCGCAGATGGCGCAGCAAAGGGTGTATCAGCATTACCTCCGCCTTTCCCAGGAGACCCTCGGGCGCGACCTCATAGCCGACGTGGGGCAGGGTACCTGCACCATGAAGTACAATCCCGCGGTCAACGAAAGATTCGTCTCTTCGCCGAAACTGGCCGAACTGCATCCTCTTCAGGACGAGTCCACGGTGCAGGGTGTCCTGGAGATCATCTACAGCCTCGACCTGTTCCTGCGGGAGATCTCCGGCATGCGCAGGTTTTCGTTTCAACCCGGCGGAGGCTCCCACGCCATTTTCACGATGGCGGCGATGATACGGGCATACTTTGAGGAGAAAGGCGAGGAGAGGGATGAGATCATAACCACGCTTTTCTCCCATCCTTCCGATGCGGCGGCTCCCCGGGTCAAGGGATTCAAGGCAATCGTGCTCTACCCGAACCGGGATGGTTTCGTGGAGGTGGAAGCACTGAAGAAAGCTGTATCCGAAAGGACAGCTGCGCTTTTCATCACGAACCCGGAGGATACCGGCATTTTCAACCCTGCCATCAAAGAGTTCACGGAGATAGTACACGAGGCAGGCGGCGTGTGCTGTTACGATCAGGCCAACGGAAACGGACTGCTGGGCATCACCAGGGCCCGAGAGCAGGGGTTCGATATGACTTTCTTCAACCTCCACAAGACCTTTGCTTCCCCGCACGGGAGCGGAGGCCCGGCGTGTGGGGCTCTTGGGGTCTCCGAGGAGTTCGAAAGGTTTCTGCCGGTGCCGTTGGTGGGGTACGACGCGGAATCCGGGCGCTATTTCCTCGACTACGAAGTGCCGGATACCATCGGCAAGGTGAAGGAGTTCTACGGAGTCGTTCCTGCTGTGGTCCGCGCTTACGCCTGGATCAGAAGCATGGGACCTGATTGGTTGAAGGAAGTCGCCCGAGTCGCCGTGCTGAACAACAATTACATGTTCCGGAACCTCCTGAAGATCCGGGGCTTGAGCGCTCCTTTTGCGGAAGGTAGGCATAGGCTGGAGCAGATCCGGTACAGTTGGGAAGAGCTTGCAAGGGAAACCGGCGTGGGAACCCTGGACGTGCAGCGCAGGGTGTCCGATTACGGCAACCATTGTTGGCTCTGTCACGAACCGTGGGTGGTGCCGGAGCCGTTTACGCTGGAGCCTACGGAGGCTTATTCGAAAGAGGAACTGGACGAATACATCGCCATGATGGAGCGGATATCCGAGGAAGCCTATGAGAACCCCGATTTCGTCAAGTCCGCTCCCCACAGGAGCACCACGGGGCGTATCGTGGATCACAGCTATCTGGAAGATCCGGAGAAGTGGGCTTTGACCTGGCGGGGATACCTCAGGAAGTACAAAGGATATTTCGAACCTCGCTGATTTTTACGAAGGAGCTCCCATGCACAAGCTTGGCCTGATCGTGAACCCGATAGCGGGGCTGGGGGGGCGTGTCGGCCTCAAAGGCACCGATGGCCGTGAGGTGTTGGAGAAGGCATTGCGGTTGGGAGCTCGCCCCGAATCCCCTGGAAGGGCGGTGAGGTCTCTGCGCCGCCTGCGGGAGCTGACCGAAGATGTGATGGTGCTGACGTACCCGGGCCTCATGGGCGAATCGGAGGCGAGAGAGTGCGGTTTCCAGTTCTTGCTGGTGGGGCGTCTCGCCGGGGATCGAACCACTGCTCAGGACACCGTGAACGCTGCCCGCGCCATCCGGGACGAAGGAGCCAGGCTGCTCATGTTCGCCGGAGGCGACGGTACCGCCAGGGACATCTTTCGGGCTGTCGGAACCGATATCCCCGTTGTAGGCGTGCCTGCTGGCGTGAAGATGCATTCCGGCGTCTTTGCCGGTACCCCGGAGGGCGCCGGCGAGCTGGCTGCCCGGTTCTTGCTCGGAAGGATTCGTCGCCTTGCCGAACTGGAGGTAATGGACATAGATGAAGAGGCCTTCCGTAAGGGGATCGTGCGGGCTCGGCTTTACGGTTACCTCAAGGTTCCCATGGATAGGCAAATAGTGCAGGGGGCCAAAGCGTCCACTCCTCCCAGCGAACGTGCGGCCCAGCAAGCCATAGCCGCTTATGTTGTGGACAGAATGGAGCGGGATGTGTTGTACTTCGTCGGCCCAGGTACCACCACCAGAGCGATCATGGAGGAGCTGGGGCAGCCCTTTTCCCTCCTTGGTGTGGATGCCGTCTACAACCGCAAGTCCATCGGCACGGACCTCACCGAGCGGCAGATGTTCGAGATGCTTGGAACTCACAGGGTGGCCATTATCGTCAGTCCGATAGGTGGCCAGGGACACATCTTCGGGCGCGGGAACCAGCAATTGAGCCCCAGGATCATCCATCGAGTCGGAAAGGATGGCATAATCGTGGTGGCAACTCCTTCGAAGCTGGCTTCGCTCCGTTCGAGACCCCTGATGGTGGATACCGGGGATCGCTCCTTGGATAAATATCTGAGCGGTTATATCAGGGTGATAACCGGGTACGGGGAGGAAGTGGTGTATCCGGTTTCGTTTTAGCGATGTAGAATCGACGAATAAGCGAATCGGCGAATCAGCAGGAGGAGGAAAATGACCAGTGATCCTTTGAAACACCTTGCACCCGTTTGGACTCACCTCACCCGCGTTCAACCCGTCCGGGCCGAGGAAATCTATTTCTACGACGCCGAAGGCAACCGTTACATCGATTTTACTTCCGGTATCGGCGTCACCAACACAGGCCACTGCCACCCGAAAGTGGTCAGAGCCATCCAGGATCAGGCGGAGAAGATGATATTCGGCCAGATCAACATCGTCATCCCGCCGGTGACGGTGGCCCTGGCGGAGGCGTTGAACGAGGTCACGCCCCCGGCCATAGACACGTTCTTCTTCTCCAACTCCGGGGCCGAGGCGGTGGAAGCGAGCGTCAAGCTGGCACGCCATGCCACGGGCAAGCGGAACATCATCGTCTTCCAGGGGAGCTTTCACGGCAGGACTGCCCAAACGATGGCGATGACCACGTCGAAGTACATCTACCGGCACAAATACCAGCCGTTGCCTGCCGGCGTGTTCGTGGCGCCGTACCCCTATTCCTACTACTACGGCTGGGACGACGATCGAACGACGGATTTCTGCATGAAGGAACTACACCGTCTGGTGAAGAGCCAGACGCCTCCGGAGGAGACTGCGGCGGTGGTGATCGAGCCGGTGCTTGGGGAAGGGGGGTACGTCCCTGCTCCGCCGAGATTTTTGCGGGAACTGCGCCAGTTCTGTGCCGATAACGACATTCTCTTCGTGGCGGATGAGGTGCAGTCCGGGTTCGGGCGGACGGGAAAGTTCTTTGCTTTCGAGCATTCCGACATAGAGCCGGACATCATAGTGATGGCAAAGGGTCTTGGGAGCGGGATGCCCATTTCCGGCATAGCTTCCAGGCGGGAGCTGATGGAAAAATGGGCCGTGGGGGCCCACGGTGGAACTTACGGCGGCGGGGCGGCGGTTTCTGCGGCTGCTGCGCTGGCGACGGTGCAGGTGATCCGGGAGGAAGGGCTTGTGGAGAACGCTGCCAGGATGGGGGAGCGGCTGAGGTCCGGCCTGAAGCGGATTCAGGAGAAGCACCCGGTCATCGGGGACGTTCGAGGGCTCGGGCTGATGGTGGCGACGGAATTCACCCGTGAGGATGGTTCTCCGGATAAAGAGACGGCGGTCGCCGTGCAGCGTGCCTGCCTGAAGCGGAACCTGCTGATACTGACCTGCGGCACTTTCGGCAACGTCATCCGGTGGATACCGCCGCTGATCGTGAAAGCGGAACAGGTGGACGAGGCTTTGTCGATTTTCGAGGAGGCGGTGGAGGAGGTGACCGCTTGAAAGAATGAGCTGCCTCCCAGGGGTTCAGTCCTCGGGAGGCGCTTCTTTTTCTTCGGTGTGAAACCTGGAATGGACTGCCCTGAAGCTCCGTTCTGCAAGGGCGTAGAAGAAAGGGATATGTGAGAACGAATCTTCCCGAGTTTTCATTGAAGCGGCCACTGCAAGCCGGGCAAGGTACGGTTCTTCGGCGTTCACCAGCCATTCGGCCATGGTTTTGAGCCATCGCCGGAAGTTCTCCAGAGTTTCTTCTGTGAGAAATTCGTCGAGCCATTGGCGGATGGATTTCCTCAGCTGGCCCGGTAGTTTGTCTGGCAGATCTTCGTCGCGATGTTCCCAGGCGAGGAGGTAGAGTTTTTCGTCCATCAGGAACCAGTTTATGAACCCTATGTGATCCAGGAGTTCTGGTGTCCTGGAGCGCAGAGAAGCCGTGTCCGCTTTTACGACTTTCTCTCTGTATTCCGGGACGTTCCATCTCCAGATCGTATCGGATAGAAGCCGGTATGCGGTTGGGAGTGGTGTGTTTGAGGTAAAGTTCGCTTCCAGCGCAGAGCGGAGGAGGTGCATTCCGTACCCATAGCTGGCTTCCAGGAACGGCACGTAACCGCCTCCGGGCTGAAGGTGGACCAAGTGAACCGTCCCGGTTCTGGATACCGGTGG
>CAZEXY010000055.1:11780-13759 GCA_964516345.1 uncultured Anaerolineae bacterium | reverse complement strand
GATGCTCCAAGGGAGGATCTCGTGGAGGGATGGCAGAGTGGACGATTGCGGCGGTCTTGAAAACCGCAGTACCCGTAAGGGTACCGGGGGTTCGAATCCCTCTCCCTCCGCCTGGACTGGGTTGGCGATTGGTGTGGGGAGGTCGCATAGTCCGGTCGAGTGCGCCCGCCTGCTAAGTGGGTAGGGGGCTAACCGCTCCCTCGTGGGTTCAAATCCCACCCTCCCCGCCTTTCGAGCCCCAGTAGCTCAGTGGATAGAGCGCCTCCCTGCGGAGGAGGAGGTCACAGGTTCAAATCCTGTCTGGGGTGCTCGCCGCCGGGCCAGACCCGGCAAAAATACAACTGGCCCGGCCAATTCGGTCGGGTTTTTGCGTTTAGGGTGGAAGTCCTTCAGCTTGTCTTTGTCCCCGGTTGCTCCAAATCGGAATGTCTTAGGATGATATTCGCGCGTCACCTGTGATAGAATGTAGGCTGAGTCTGGGCGATCCATAAGGTATTTCCTGGTGGGCAGGATGAAAATGGGTGATAGTGTGCATGTTGGATGCTGTGGCTTTTGTGTCAAACAGGAGGAGTATTTTTCCAGATTCCACCTTTTGGAGGTGCAAAAGACTTTTTACAAACCCCCTCGGGTGGAAACCGCAAGAAGGTGGCGCGAGCGGGCACCGAAAGACTTCGTGTTTACGGTGAAAGCGTGGCAGCTCATAACCCATCCATCTACTTCGCCGACATATAGGAAAGCCGGGATCGATGTCTCCGGCCGGGAGAGGGCTTATGGATACTTTCGGCCTACGAGAGAGGTGTTGGAAGCTTGGGAGACCACTGCCCGCATAGCAGAGGTTCTCCGGGCACCGATCGTGATCTTCCAAACCCCTGCAAGCTTTGCACCGACTGACGAAAACGTGGAAAATATCTCGAGGTTTTTCGGCAACATCGATAGACATGGACTCGTGTTGGGCTGGGAGTCGAGAGGGGCGTGGCCCCCGGAGTTGATACGGGAAATAACGAAAAAGTTCGGTTTGATGGACGTGGTGGATCCTTTCAGACGGTTCCCGGAGACGGAGCGAACGGCCTATTTCAGACTTCATGGTCGAGGGGGATATCGTTACAGATATACTGACGACGATTTGAATCGGCTGTTGGAATGGTGTGAGGCCTTCGAGGAGGCGTATTGCCTCTTCAACAATGTTTACATGGCGGAGGACGCCGTGAGATTCGTGGAAATGCTGGAGAGAAAATGGAAAAGGAATTGAAGCTGGAGACAGTTGCGGTTACTTCCGGAATGCTCCAGGCGCAGGTACTGAAGAGCAAACTCGAGAGCGCCGGAATCCCCGTCCTTCTGAGTTACGAAAGCGCCGGATTGATCTTCGGAGTTACGGTGGACGGCCTTGGGGCTGTGAGAGTGCAGGTGCCGGAAGAAATGGCGGAGGAAGCAAGGTCGTTGATCGGCGAGGAGAGCGCGGAGGACGGCGCTGAGGGTTCGAATGAGGATGGATGAGAAAAGACCTGTGTGCGAAGATATGGAGGGCAGCGTATGGAAATAGATACCAAGCATCACCCCGAGCTCATAGACGATAGCGCCTTTGTGGCTCCCACCGCCGTTGTACTCGGTCGCGTCTCCATAGGCGCTCGCTCCAGCATCTGGTATGGGGCGGTTCTGAGAGGAGATATCGATACCATCACCATTGGTGAGGAGACGAGCATCCAGGACAATGCCGTGGTACATGTGGATGCCGGAGTGCCTGCCCGGATCGGGAATAGAGTGACGGTTGGTCATGGTGCCATAATTCACGGGGCTGTGGTGGAGGACGATGCCCTTATCGGCATTGGGGCGATCGTGCTGAACAATGCCAGAGTGGGGAGAGGGGCTGTGGTCGGCGCTGGAGCCGTGGTTCCGGAGGGAATGGAGATCCCTCCTGGGATGCTTGCCCTCGGAGTCCCTGCCCGTGTGATAAGGGAAGTTTCACCTGAACTTGCCGCAAG
>CAZEXY010000055.1:0-11680 GCA_964516345.1 uncultured Anaerolineae bacterium | reverse complement strand
AAACTGGTCGTCGGGCTTCTGAAGGTGAATTGCTACATCCTGGCTTCCGATTCGGGCGAAGCAGTGGTAATCGACCCGGGAGACAACCCCCGGGGAATACTGGATCTGCTCGAAAGAAATCATCTCGAGCTCTCCATGATTCTCCTGACCCATGGGCACTTCGATCATGTCCTGGCAGTGCCTGACCTGAGAGAAGCCACCGGCGCTCCGTATTTCGTCCATGAGGGCGATCTGTTCTTGATAGAAGTAGCCCATCAGCGGGGCGAGATGTGGACGCAGCAGAAATTCAGGCCTTTGCCTCCCCCCGATGGTTTTTTGAAGGATGGTGATTCGATCCGATTTGGAGATGAACGGCTCGAAGTAAGGCACACGCCCGGACATTCGCCGGGAGGGATTTCCTTCGTATGGCATGGGGAGAGATCTGTCTTCACAGGCGATACCCTCCTCTACGACACTGTGGGAAGATCGGATTTCGTCGGCGGTGATTCACAGGCGCTCATTCGGGGTATAGAGGAGAAATTGCTGTCGCTCCCGGACGATTATGTGGTCTATCCGGGGCATGGTAAGCCTACCACCATAGGCCGCGAGCGGCGGGAGAATCCCTTCCTGGTCCTTGCTTCGAAAGGAATCGTCCCTGGACGGGAATAAGGCTCGACTTCACCTTTTGCCCAACTTTTGGCGTTGAGGTTACAATATCCTCAGAACTTGAGGAGGTGTTCCTTTGGCCGAATTCGTACACCTGCACGTCCATAGCGAGTACTCCCTTCTGGACGGCCTGGCGAGGATCCCGCAGATTGCCCGGCGGGCGGCCCAACTCGGTATGCCGGCCGTGGCGTTGACGGATCACGGCGTGATGTACGGAGCCATCGAGTTCTATCGGGAAGTCAGGAAGGCCGGACTCAAACCGATCATAGGCATAGAAGCGTACATGGCTCCGCGCAGGCTCACGGATCGGGAAAAGGAAGATAGGAAAGCCTTCCACCAGCTCTTGCTCGCGTACAACTATCAGGGATACCTCAACTTGATGAAGCTTGCCACGATTGCGCAGCTCGAGGGTTTCTACTACAAACCTCGCATAGATCGATACGTGCTGGAGGAGTATTCAGAAGGGCTGATAGCCACCTCAGGTTGTGCATCTTCCATGATACCGAGGGCTCTCGAAAGGGGGGACGAGGAGGAAGCCATCCGGCTCGTCAGGTGGTATCAGGATGTGTTCGGCCCTGAGAATTTCTATCTGGAGCTGCAACAGCATAGGCAGCGGAGGCTGGATAGGATAAATCGAAAACTGATAGAGCTGAGTAAGAAGCTCGAAGTTCCACTCATCGCAGCAAACGATGTCCACTACATCTACCAGGAAGATGCCCCTGTGCACGATGTCTTGCTTTGCATCGGCACCGGCAAAACCGTGACCGAAGTCGACCGCATGAGGATGACGGACGAGATCGCTATGGAGGAAGGTGGCGTTCCTCAATCGCCCGGCGACATGATGTTCAGCCGAGTTCCCATAGATAGCACTTATTATTTCCGCACACCGGAGGAGATGGAGCGCATTTTCTCCGAAGTGCCGGAGGCGCTGAAGAATACCCTCAGGATAGCGGAGCAGGTGGAGCTGTACCTCGAACATTACCTGCCCGAGAATTCTCCGAAGGATCCGAAGGAGAAGTATCACCTCCCTTTGTTCCCTGTGCCGAAAGAATACCCAGACGCCCATTCTTACCTTCGGGCGCTGTGTGAGAAGGGACTCAGGGAGAAATACGGGCCTCGGGCGGACGAGAAGGTGGTTCGGGATCGGTTCGAGCATGAATTGAGGATAATCCATTCCATGGGATTCGACACGTATTTCCTGATCGTGTGGGATCTGTGCCGCGCCGCAAAGGAAAGGGATATTTGGTGGAACGTGCGTGGTTCCGGAGCCGGTAGCGTGGTTGCATACGCACTCGACATAACTAACATAGATCCTCTTCGCTACGGGCTGATCTTCGAGCGCTTCCTCAATCCTGATCGCGTCACGATGCCGGATATCGATCTCGACTTTCCCGACAACCGGCGGGAGGAGATGCTCAAGTATACCGTAGAGAAATACGGAGAATCTCAAGTCGCCCAGATAATCACCTTCGGTACGCTTGGCGCCAAGGCGGCCATAAGGGACGTGGGACGGGCGCTCGACATCCTTTCCAGCGAGGTGGATAAGCTTGCCAGACTGGTGCCACCCGGACCAAAAGTAACCCTTGACAGGGCTTTGGAGGAGTCGGAGGAGCTTCGAAAATATTATGAGGAAGTGGATTACGTACGCCAGTTGATAGATACGGCGAAGAAACTCGAAGGAATTTCCCGGCATGCTTCCACCCATGCTGCCGGTGTGATCATCTCGGACAAGCCTCTGGTAAACTACACACCTCTGCACCGTCCTACGAAAGAAGGCGCAATAAAAGCCATGACCCAGCACACCGGAGAGGTGTTGGAATCGATAGGTCTGCTGAAAGTGGATTTTCTTGGACTTTCCACTTTGACGTTGATGAGGCTGGCGGCGGATTTGATCGAGGAGAACCACGGCATCAAATATACGCTGAGCAATATCCCTATCGACGATCCGGAGACTTACAAGCTGCTGTCCTCCGGTGATGTGACGGGGATCTTCCAGGTGGAATCTCAGGGGATGCGCCGGGTGTTGACCAATATGAAGCCGACCAAGATCGAGCATATCATCGCCACGGTTGCCCTCTACCGCCCCGGGCCCATGGAGTACATAGACGATTTCATCAAGAAGCTCCATGGCGAGAAGAAGATCGAATACAAGCATCCGATCATGGAGTCCATACTGGAGGAAACTTACGGGGTCATCGTCTACCAGGAACAGATAATGCAGATTGCTCAGCAGATGGCGGGCTATACGCCTGGGGAAGCCGACTTGATGCGCAGAGCCGTCAGCAAGAAGAAGAAAGAAGCGTTGCTGGCGCACAGGGAGCGGTTCGTCAAAGGTGCCAGAGAGAAAGGCATCCCGGCCGGGGTTGCAAATGCTGTGTTCGATGACATCGAGTACTTTGCAAGGTACGGATTCAACAAATCCCACGCCGCCGACTATGCGATGATAACCGTCAAAACGGCCTATCTGAAAGCCCATTACCCGGTGGAGTACATGACCGCTTACATGACGATCGAGCGGCACAACACCGAAAAACTGGGGTTCCTGGTGGCGGAGGCAAGGCGGATGGGGATAGAAGTTCTGCCCCCGGATATCAACAAAAGCCACCGAACCTTCACCATCGAAGTTGTACCCCCGGAGAAACGAACTCTCGGCGCTCGCAGGATCAGCGGATATCCCTACCCAATTCCTCCGGGATCTGCCATAAGGTTCGGACTGGAGGCCATCAAAGGCGTGGGCGAGGGGCCGGTCAGGGCAATACTCGAAGAACGGGAGAGAGGAGGGGAATTCAAGAGCCTCGAAGATTTCTGCCGGAGGGTGGATCTGAGCCAGGTGAACCGGCGTGCGCTGGAGAACCTGATCAAGGTTGGGGCTTTCAGCCAGTTTGGCAACCGGGCTCAGTTGATCGAGATGATAGATCCGATGATGAAGCTGAGCAGGCAGGAAAAAGAAAGGAAGTTGAGCGGACAGCTATCCATGTTCGACCTGCTGGAAGACGAGGAAGGGCATGGGCGTGGCATGCTCCCTCCGATGAGGAACATACCGGAGAAAAGTCAGGGCGAGCTTCTTGGTTGGGAAAAAGAGCTGATAGGCACATACGTTTCGTCACACCCGTTGCAAAAAGTGACGGATGAGTTCGGCGACCTGATCACTGCGTATTCCACCGATCTCTCGTCGGAACTGCAAAAACAGATGGTGAGCATGATAGGCATTTGTCGTGAGATCAGGCCTATTCGGACCAAGAAGAACGATGAAATGGCCTTCGTCAGGATGGAGGATCTGCTCGGAGAGTTCGAGGTGGTGGTTTTCCCGAAACTCTATGAAAAAGTGAAGCCCGTGCTCTTCCCGAGCAAGATTTTACTCGTGAAGGGCAGGGTCGACGTACGGGATGGAAGACCGAGCGTTCTTGCAGTCAGCATGACGGAAAATATAGTGAGGGGAGAACTCGACATGGCTGAGCCCGAGCCCCCTCATCCCGTTTCGAAGGAGGAACCCGTGGACAATCCTTTTGCCAACGAACCCCCGCCCTGGGTAGCGGAGGAGAACGGAGGGTATTCCGGCTCCCGAAATGGCGCCGGCAGCTTCATGAACGGAAACGGCGCAGGCAACGGTTCGGAGCCTTCCGAGGTTTCGTCGCCGTTGTCGGATAGTCGAGCGCCTGGTTTGGGGGAAATAGAAATAACCATCGAGCGAGGTCCCGACGAGAAGAAGGACATCGAGGCGCTGGATCGTGTGATGGAAATACTCAGAGCAAACCCGGGGAACGGCAAAGTGAAGCTGGTGGTGGTTGCAGGCGGCAAGCACACGGTGGTCGAATTCCCGGGTTTGTCGGTAGAATGTACGAAAGAAGTGTTGGAAAAGATCGAAAAAAGCGTATCTGGTATCGAGGTTAACCTTTCTTGAAACTATTTGGATATTTTATCGATCGGGAGGATTTGCAGATGCGTAGAGGTTTTTCAGTCGTTTCGTTTCTGCTGGTGTTGGCTGTTTTCGTAACTGGATGCAGTGGTGCTCCGAAGTTCACCCCCACTCCTACCCGCACTCCTGTGCCTGCGGTTACTCCCACCTGCACGGCGGCTCCATCTCCCACGATGGTCGGCGTCCAGAACGCCACTGGCACCCGTATGCCTGCTTCCACCTCCCGTGCGCCCGGGGGCACCGAGATGGCCCCTCGGCCTTCTCCCTCTGCTGTCGGACAGGTTACTGTAACGCCTTCTTCGAGCAAGAATGCTGCCACCCCGGTGGCGGTTCCGACCCTTGGCAGGAACATCGATGTTTTCACAGGCCTTCCGGTCGGTGATCCTGCAAGACTCGATCGAATGCCTGTGGCGGTAAAGATCGAAAACGCTCCTGCCGCCAGGCCTCAGTATGGTTTGAACGAAGCGGACGTGGTTTTCGAGCATCTTGCAGAGGGAGGAATCACCCGTTTTACGGCGATATTCTACGGGAAAGACGCATCTCGGATCGGGCCGGTGCGCAGCGCAAGGCTCATAGACCTGGAGATCCCGGTGATCATGCACGCGTTCTTCGCTTACTCCGGCGCAAGCCCCCCGGTGACGAGGAAGATCAAGAACTCCGACTTTGCCGAGTACACGCTGTCGGACTGGTTCGGCGATCCGGTTTTCTACAGGATCAAGAACGGGAAAGCGCGTGAGCACACTCTTTTCACCGACACCAAGATTTTGTGGAACTATGCAAAGAAAAAGGGATGGAGAGGCCGTCCTCCGCAGATGTGGTCATTCGGTCGAACGCCTCCTCCCGGCGGCGACCCTGCCATGACGATTTTCATCCCGTACAGCAAAAGATATTCGGATGTGACGTACAAATACGATCCTGCAAGCGGCAAGTACCTGCGTTGGATCCTTGGAGAAAAACATGTAGACGCTCTTACCGGCAAGCAGATCGCCGTTTCGAATGTGGCCGTACTGTACGTGAACCACGTGAAGACATTGATCGTGGAAGATGCGCTTGGGTCCAGGTCCATAGAGATCCAGCTTTGGGGGAGTGGAAAGATGACCTTGTGCAGAGATGGGAAAGCTTATTCCGGCGTCTGGGTCAGAGCAGCGCGGCATTCCCCTCTGCAATTCCTCGATCAGGCGGGGCATCCTTTGCTGTTGAAGCCCGGGAACACGTGGGTACAGCTCGTGCCGCTTGACATGAAGGTGACGATAAAATAAGGGCAGACCTGCCCTCGGGGAGAATTCCATGACTTACGACTACGATTACGATTCTGGGAATCTGTTGCAGTACATAAGCGATCTCTTCTCCGTCCACCAGATCGTGTATGACGGACGGAGAAGAGGCGTAGTACATCTCTATGGTAGGCTTACCGTGCCTCCGGATGAAGCTTACGAAGAAATCCGTCGGCGTACTGCGTCCTTTGGCTACACTCCCATGCTCAGGGAGGATCATGGCTGGCATGTGTTGACACTGGTTCCGGGGGTTCTGGTGGAGCCGAAGCCTCGCAGTCCCGTGGTGAACGTGGTGCTTGCGATCCTGACGTTCTTCACCACTACCATGATGGGCAAGATCTTTGCAGGTTCCACGGCTCCGGTATGGAGTTTGAGGGATTTCGGCATGGGGTTGCCGTTTTCCGTTTCCCTGATGACTGTTCTAGGCATTCACGAGCTTGGGCATTACTTCATGGGGCGCAGGCACAAAGTCTCCGTTACACTCCCTTACTTCATCCCTGTTCCTTTCGGCCTGGGTACATTTGGGGCTTTCATCCAGATGCGATCTCCGGTGCGGAACCGGAAACATCTCTTCGACGTGGGAGTGGCCGGGCCTCTGGCGGGAGCCACGATTGCAATACCGCTCTACGTGATTGGGTTCAGCATGTCGCCGATAGTGCCGCTTTCTCAGGGGTCCATGGGACTTGGCGATTCGCTGTTCGTGAAATTCGTCGGCGCGTTCAGGCACGTGCCGCCAGGGTATGACGTGATGCTGAACCCTGTGGCTCTGGCCGCGTGGTTTGGGCTGTTCGTCACAGCCCTGAACCTGCTCCCGATAGGCCAGTTGGATGGCGGCCATGTGGCGTATGCGCTCTTCGGCTCGGTGTGGGGGAACAGACTCGCTTACGCAATGCTCGTCCTGCTTGTGGCAGGGTCGGTTCTGTGGAACGGCTGGCTTATCTGGGGGTTCCTCGTTCTGCTTCTTGGCATCACCCATCCCCCCTTGCTGGACGAAATAACGACTCTGGACGAAAAGCGCAGGTGGGTTGGCGCTTTGGCGATTTTCCTTTTCTTGATTACCGTACCGCCGAAGCCATTTTACTTCTGAGGAGGGAACATGCCGGTCAAGAGGAGGGTAGGGGCTGAAGATCTGTACAATTTGAAAGAGATCAAAGACGTGCGCATCTCGCCGAACGGTGAGAACGTGATCTTCGTGCTCCAGCGCGTGGATCGGAAGAGCGAGAAGAAATTCTCCAACCTGTGGATGGTGTCCTCCCGGGGCAGCCGCCCGCGCCGGTTCACCCAGGGGGATCATGTTGACACGATGCCTCGGTGGTCGCCCGATGGCAAGACCATCGCTTTCGTCTCCAACCGGGACGACGAGAAACAGCCTCAGATCTACCTGATCTCGATGGAAGGAGGCGAGGCGGAGCGTCTCACCGACCTGAAAGGGGAGATCGGTGCGATGGAGTGGTCGCCGGACGGCAGGAGCTTGCTTCTACAGTTTCGGAAGAAGGACGCCGAGGTGTTGGAGCGGGAGAAGGACGATCGCAAGAAAGAGCTCGGCGTCGTGGAGCGGCACGTCACCCGGCTTTTCTACAAGCTGGATGGCTACGGCTACCTCCCGAAGGAACGGTGGCACCTCTGGATCGTGGACGCGCGGACGGGTAAGGGGAGGCAGTTGACCTCCGGCGATGTCCACGACGAGATCGACCCTGCCTGGTCGCCCGATGGAAAGTGGATTTTCTTCGTCTCCAACCGGCAGCCCGATCCAGATCTTCGCCCGGATGTGGTTGATCTCTACCGTATCCCGGCGGCTGGCGGCGAGATGGAGCGGATTCCAACGCCCGTCGGCCCGAAGGGGGCGCCGTCGTGCTCGCCGGACGGCCGATTGGTGGCTTACCTCGGGAACGAGGGCGAAGGGCTTTGGTGGAAGAACACGTCGCTATGGGTGGTTCCGGCGGACGGCAGCGGCGAGGCCAGGAACCTGACCGAAGGCTACGACCTTCACGCAATGGCGGATGTCCTCAACGATCTTCCGGGCGCGTTGTTCACCATGCCTCCAACCTGGTCTCCCGATGGAACTCGCATCTACTTCCAGACGGCAGAGCATGGCAAGGTGCAGCTCCGTTCGATCCGCCTGGATGGTGGGGATTTGCGCACGGAGATCGACGAGAAGGGCGTGGTGGGAGCGTACACTTTCGACCGCGACCACTCCAGGATGGCGTATTTCTTCGGGAGCATGAGCTCGCCCGGCCAAGTTCGGCTGTGGAACCTGCGCTCAGGACGGCACAGGACCCTTGCCAGGCCGAACCGGAATCTCCTGGCCCGCCTCGATCTCGGCTCCGTAGAGGAGGTGTGGTTCCGGGGAAAGGATGGGTACGAGCTTCAGGGGTGGATATTGAAGCCTCCGGGGTTCGATCCTGTCGGCAAGTATCCATCGATTCTGGAAATTCACGGCGGGCCGCAGACGCAGTACGGCTATTTCTTCATGCACGAATTCTACCTGCTGGCGGCGAAGGGGTACGTGGTCTATTTCTCCAACCCTCGTGGTGGCCGAGGCTACGGCGAGGCACACACCAAAGCGATCTGGGGCAGGTGGGGTACGGTGGACTACGATGATCTGATGGCGTGGGCTGACTACGTGGAAAAGCAGCCGTACATCGATCCCAACCGCATGGGCGTCACCGGAGGAAGCTACGGCGGGTACATGACGCTGTGGATCATCGGGCACACAGATCGGTTCGAGGCGGCTGTGGCGCAGCGGGTCGTCAGCAATTTCATCAGCATGTGGGGCTCCAGCGATTTCAACTGGGTGTTCCAGCTTCCGCTGGAGGCCGGCCCACCGTGGGAGGATTTCCAGAAATACTGGGAGAGATCGCCGATTGCCCACCTGGGAAACGCTCGAACGCCGACTTTGCTTATCCACAGCGAACAGGATCACCGATGTCCCATCGAACAGGGAGAGCAAGCGTTCGTGGCGTTGAAAGTGCAGGGTGTGGAGACGGAGATGGTGCGCTTCCCGGGCGAGCCCCACGGTCTTTCCCGAACAGGTCGTACCGACCGGCGCGTAGCCCGCCTGAACCACATCCTGCGTTGGTTCGGTGGACGCCTCGGACTCACTTAGAGCATCTGGCGGCATCTGTGGAGAAACGAGGAATACCTGATCTGCAAGATAAAGCGGTCTCTGCACTGAAGGCGGCGTACCGGATGGGGGTTCCGGTGGATCTCGATTTGCTGGGGCGTGTTCGCTTTTCTCCACCCAACCGGTTGGCGCGCTTCCTGGCCAGCCCGATTTTCAACGGCAGAGGTGCTTCGGCCATCACGCTGGGGCATAATGTGTACCTGCTTCGGCCAGATATGGATTTTGGTTCTCCGGAAGGCGTGGCGCTTCTCGTGCACGAACTGAAGCATGTGGAGCAGTTCGAGCGAGAGGGATGGTTGGGATTTCTGGCGAGGTACCTCTGGGATTACCTTCGGCATGGATATGGAAAGGGGATTGAATTCGAGCGTGAGGCCATGGAGGTGGAGACCATGGCTCTGGCGAAGCTGGCGGGACGGTACGAGGGTGAATAGCGGAGATGACCTGTGAGAGCGCTTCGTAGATTCAAGGGATGGGTTGTTTTTGCCTTTTTCTTGCTGACCTCGGTACTTCTTTACCTGCCGGTGATACTCGGAAAGGAAATCTTCGAGCCGGGGGACTTCGTTTACAACTACTTGTTCTTCAACCATTATCTCCTGGGGTTGATATCCCGCGCTGCTGTGCCTGTGTGGAATCTCTACAATTACTCCGGACAGCCTTTCCTGGCGGATCCTCAGGCTTCTGCGTTTTACCCTGTGAAGGATCTGCTGCTCTTTCTGGCGAGATTATGGCGTTCGGGGAGCGCCGAATTTTACTTTCTGGAATTGAACTCGATTTTTCATCTGACTCTGGCGGGATACTTCACTTTCCTTCTCGTGAGAAGGCTCCTGGACGATGCGTGGGCCGGTGTGATATCCGGCGTAACGTTTGCTTTCTCTGGTTTTCTCACGGGATATCCGATGCTGCAATCCACAATTTTGCAGACATCCGTGTGGTTGCCGCTGGTGCTATGGTATTTGTTGTTGGCATTCGAAGGTGACATGTGGAGATATTGGATTCTGGCGTCAGTTTTCTACTCGATATCATTTTTGGCCGGGCATCCACAGATGTTTTGGATGGCAAGCTATGTGATATTGGTGTGGGTGTTGTTTCTATGGCGCAGGTACAGGACGAGGTGGAGTGTGCTCCTGCCTCGGGTAGCGCTGTTCTACGGGATGTTTCTTCTGTTGTCTGCCCCTCAGCTTCTCCCGACGATGGAGTTCGCCAAGTTCAGCGCCAGGATACATGCGGGTTACAGGGAATTGAGCGGCGGACTGCCGCTGAGAGACGCATGGCAGGTGGTGTTCCCTTCCATCTTCACTCGGTTCTCCCCGCTATACGCTGGAGTGACGTCCATCGGTTTGTGGGTGCTGTCGCTTGGGTGGCTGTTCCATGAGCCTGGAGGAGATCGGGGAGACGAGGCGTCCGGGGTTGTTTTCTGGACTGTCGTTGCGGTTTTCTTTTTCCTCCTTTCTTTTGGTGGAAATGCTTTCCTCTATCCTCTGGTTTACAAGTTCGTGCCTGGCGGTGCTTTGTTTCGCGATCAGGAAAGAGCAGCGTATATTGTGGTGTTTTCACTAGCGATGCTGTCCGGGTATGGATTTTCTTTCCTGAAGAGAAACAGGAATGCGGCTTTCAGGTACTCTGCGGCTTTCGTTGTCGTTTCTTTGGCCCTTCTCGCTGGGTTGATGTACGAATTCCATGTGCCTTTGGAGGTATTGTACGAAAATCACTCGTTCATGTTCAAGGTGATGAAGTTGTTTGGCGCCGGTGCTTTGCTTTTGATTTTGTCGAAAGGTGGACTGGAGGGTAGAGCGGCGAGATATGCCGTTGTCGTGTTCGTTTTGCTGGATTTGTCCTCGGCGGCTTATGGAGTGGTTACGGTGAAGCAGAATCTGGCGCTGTGGAATCCTTTTGGCGATTCCATGGCTTTTGTGCAGAAAAATGTCAGATCAGGCGGAATCTCTGGGCGTGTGCATAACGAGTATCAGCTACCCGGCGATTATGGGATGTTCATCCGCGTCGAAGACACTCTGGGAGGAAGTTCCCTTCGGATTGGGAGGTACAAGACGCTCTTCGATTCCATGCCCCTCGGTAGATTTTGGGAGATCACCGGGACCGAGTATGTGGTGACATGGCGGAAGGAGCTTTTCGTCCCTGCCGAACTCGTGGGGACTATCGGATTGCCGGGAGGTAAGAAGGCTTATTTCTACAGGCTCGTTCGACCTTATCCTAAGGCAAGGGTGGTGCATCGTGTCCGTTGTGTTCCGGATGGGGATGCGCTGAAACTGCTTTCTTCCTTCGATTTCGATCTGAAAGGCGATGCCACTCTCCCTCCCCAACAGTGCAGCAAGGTTTCCGACTTGGTCCGAAGGAAGAGCTATCGGAAGGACGAAGTTATGGGCATTGTTTCGGACGAGACTGGAGAAGTTAGATTATCGGTGACCTCTCCCGATGGGGGATTGTTGGTCGTGAGCTTCAACTGGATGCCGGGGTGGCATGCATACCTTGTGGATGCATCGGGCAGGAGGAAATCTTTGTCGGTGGTGCGGGCCGATCTATCTTTTCTTGGGGTCGTGTTGCCCGGTGGAAGCCATGAGGTCGTCTTTCGCTACAGTCCAAATAGCGTCCGATGCGGTTTGGCGTTGGGGTTCTTGGGATGGCTCGGAGCTTTGGGGTTTCTGATATCCGGGTTCTTGAGGATTCGCTCGCCGTCGGGCTGACTTTCACCCCACGACCCGGTGT
>CAZEXY010000054.1:0-14118 GCA_964516345.1 uncultured Anaerolineae bacterium | reverse complement strand
CTGACGGCGTGCCTGTGTTCGGTAATCTGCTGGATTTTGCGCGGTGGGTTTCTGAAAGAAGGTAGCTCAGAACAGCATAGCTTGCTTTCCGGCTCGAGCAGAGCGGGTTCGGGGATAGCAGACGCAGGCGCTTCAGTCGAGGTAACGATGTGAGGAATGTAGATCTTAAGCTTCTCGTCATTGCGCTCTTTCTCTTTTCTGCGCTGTCGCACTGGTTTGTAGCCCCCATTTTCGAGATATACGACGAAGGGGCGCACGTGGGATACGTATACTATCTGCGCACCCACCGCAGACTTCCCGTGTACGATCGAGGTACACCCTGGCAGCAACAGCCTTACGGCCAGGAATCGGCTCAACCTCCCCTTTACTACCTTGTGGAAGCGCTGCTTTCTGCGCCGATTTCCATGGGTGATTTTGAGGAAGTGTGGAAGATCAACCCTCATGCCAAAGTAGGCATTCCGAAGGCTACGGACAACCACAATCTCTTTCTGCATGATCCCGGCAAGGAAAGATTACCATGGGAAGGCACTGTTTTGGCCGTGCATGTGATGCGGTTGCTTTCTGTGGTTATGGCTACATGGACTCTTCTGCTGGTATATGAGCTGGCAAGACTGCTTAGCCGGGGCAACGAAACCGTTGCCCTCATGAGCATGGGATTGGTGGCGTTCAATCCTGCATTTTCGCACATAGCGGCTGGGGTGGACAACGACTGGTTCGTGGTTCCGCTTGCGACGCTTGCGGTGTTGGCGATGGTGGAGCGGATTCTTTCAGAAGAGCGACCCACTTTGAGGTCGAGCATGTGGATAGGGGTGGTCATAGGGTTGGCCGTGTTGTCGAAGGTATCCGGGCTTTTGCTGTTGCCACTGGTTGCAATAATGCTGACGTTCGAGTTCGTGCTACACCGGGTGAGGATGAAAGAGCTTATGGTGCACCTGGTGGTGGTCATCGGTATAGTGACGGCTTTAGCGGGTTGGTGGTTTGTGAGGAATTACGTGGTGTACGGGGATCCGTTGGCCACGGTGGTACACATCTGGAGGTGGGGAACAGCACCTCATAGGAGCATTTGGGATGTAGTGCTGCATGAGAGTGAGGGGATATGGATTTATTTCTGGGGGGTGTTCGGTTTGGGCACCATCATTCTCCCTGATATTGCTTTGAAGTGGATAGATGCTGTGGCAGTCTTGTGCTTGTTGGGAATGGTATTGGAGACGGTTTCTCTTTCCAGGCGGGGTTGCAGGCGTGAAGGGAAAGATGTAGCGGCTTGGATTTTGGTGTTGTTGTGGGGAGTTTCGATGTTAGTTGCTTTGGTTAGGTGGACGCTGATAGTACCAGCTTCTCAGGGGAGATTGCTCTATCCGGCGATTGGTTCCTTTGCGGCGATGGGAGGGGCGGGATTGTATGGATGGAGGAAGCTGCTGCCGGGTAAGGCCTTTTCGGTTATTGTGCTTATGACCCTCGGCGGCATGGGGGTAATCAGCGTGTTCACGCCGTGGTTGATCGTCAAACCTGCTTATATGCCTCCGCCACATGGCCTTGAGGTGAAATTGCCCCCTGGGATAACTTCCAGTAGAGTGTCTTTCGGAGGATACATCGAGGTAATTGGTTACGATGCTCGTTTGTGTAACTCCGAAACCAGTGAACAAGTTTTGAAGGTAAGGAATGGGGATAGAGTGTGCGTTACGTTGATACTGCGTGGAGAAAGGAGGATGCGGAAGGATTACTCTTTGTCCATCCAAGTAGTGCCTCCCTCTGTGCCTCCATTAGCTGCCCAACTGGATACGTATCCTGGGGGTGGCACGATGCCAACTTCTACCTGGGAAAACGGAGAGGTCATTATGGATAGATATAAGGTCAAGGTAAATTACCCTGTCGACCATCCTACAGAAGGGACACTGCAGGTTGTCTTCTATGACTTTAACACCAAAAGACGTTTGACGGCTATCGATTTACCGTCCGGAGGTGAGCTGTGGGACGATGCTATGGTATTGAAAAGAGTGCTGATATTACCTGATGGGACTCATTCTCACTGAATTATGAAAAGGATGCGCTTCATGGGATCTGTCGGCAATATGTTGCGTAGTACGATCACTGCTAGTAGGTGGGAGGGAAGGGCTAAACCCTTACTCTTGTTGCTCTTTCTCTTTTCTGCGCTGTCGCACTGGTTTGTAGCCCCCATTTTCGAGATATACGACGAAGGGGCGCACGTGGGATACGTATACTATCTGCGCACCCACCGCAGACTTCCCGTGTACGATCGAGGTACACCCTGGCAGCAACAGCCTTACGGCCAGGAATCGGCTCAACCTCCCCTTTACTACCTTGTGGAAGCGCTGCTTTCTGCGCCGATTTCCATGGGTGATTTTGAGGAAGTGTGGAAGATCAACCCTCATGCCAAAGTAGGCATTCCGAAGGCTACGGACAACCACAATCTCTTTCTGCATGATCCCGGCAAGGAAAGATTACCATGGGAAGGCACTGTTTTGGCCGTGCATGTGATGCGGTTGCTTTCTGTGGTTATGGCTACATGGACTCTTCTGCTGGTATATGAGCTGGCAAGACTGCTTAGCCGGGGCAACGAAACCGTTGCCCTCATGAGCATGGGATTGGTGGCGTTCAATCCTGCATTTTCGCACATAGCGGCTGGGGTGGACAACGACTGGTTCGTGGTTCCGCTTGCGACGCTTGCGGTGTTGGCGATGGTGGAGCGGATTCTTTCAGAAGAGCGACCCACTTTGAGGTCGAGCATGTGGATAGGGGTGGTCATAGGGTTGGCCGTGTTGTCGAAGGTATCCGGGCTTTTGCTGTTGCCACTGGTTGCAATAATGCTGACGTTCGAGTTCGTGCTACACCGGGTGAGGATGAAAGAGCTTATGGTGCACCTGGTGGTGGTCATCGGTATAGTGACGGCTTTAGCGGGTTGGTGGTTTGTGAGGAATTACGTGGTGTACGGGGATCCGTTGGCCACGGTGGTACACATCTGGAGGTGGGGAACAGCACCTCATAGGAGCATTTGGGATGTAGTGCTGCATGAGAGTGAGGGGATATGGATTTATTTCTGGGGGGTGTTCGGTTTGGGCACCATCATTCTCCCTGATATTGCTTTGAAGTGGATAGATGCTGTGGCAGTCTTGTGCTTGTTGGGAATGGTATTGGAGACGGTTTCTCTTTCCAGGCGGGGTTGCAGGCGTGAAGGGAAAGATGTAGCGGCTTGGATTTTGGTGTTGTTGTGGGGAGTTTCGATGTTAGTTGCTTTGGTTAGGTGGACGCTGATAGTACCAGCTTCTCAGGGGAGATTGCTCTATCCGGCGATTGGTTCCTTTGCGGCGATGGGAGGGGCGGGATTGTATGGATGGAGGAAGCTGCTGCCGGGTAAGGCCTTTTCGGTTATTGTGCTTATGACCCTCGGCGGCATGGGGGTAATCAGCGTGTTCACGCCGTGGTTGATCGTCAAACCTGCTTATATGCCTCCGCCACACCGAGTAGTGAGCCCGCACGCCCCGCGGAAGTTTGCATGTCCCAGGGAGGTGCAATTCGGAGATTTCGTGCTGATGAGGAGCTTTACGGTTCGTTCTCCGGAGGGGGGCGATGTTGTCGTATCCGTGAAGAACGGAGAGAAGCTGTACGTTGGCTTGGAGCTGTATGCCCTTGGGGCCACGCACAAAAACTATTCGATGTCTCTTCAGGTAGTGCTCCCCTATGGGGACAAGAAAGCGGCGCAACTGGACACATATCCTGGCGGTGGGCTGCTCCCTACGTCCGATTGGGCCGTGGGTGAGCAGATTCTCGATTCTTACGAACTGCCGATTATGTTCCTGTCGGACCGCCCCCTTCGTGGAACTTTGCAGATGAGTTTCTACGATTTCGAGAATGGCAGCCATTTGCCTTGGAAGGAAATCGCAACGGGGGAAGTCGTCAAGAGGACCCCTCTGATCTTGGCGGAAATCAGACTCCTGCCGCCGGAGCCTTTGAAGGTTCCTCCTGAAGCAGAGATAAGTCCTGTCGATTTTGGCGGCAAGATACGGCTCGAAGGCGTCGAATGGAAAAGAGAGCCGGAGGGTGTGGTGTTGAGGACGTATTGGCGTGCTTTGCGGGACGTTCACAAAGACTATCACCTCTTCGTACACGAGACGACTTCTCCCTCCGTGCCGCCGATCTCCAGTTACGACCACCTCCTGGGTGAATATCTGTTTCCTTCTCATCTGTGGCGTGCAGGAGATGTGGTGTTGGACGAGACCAAGCTGCCTTCCGTCATGCAGTGTGGGTTGCACTGCATTTATATAGGCGTTTATGATCCAGGCAGTGGCATTAGGCTGACGGCGGTTCAGGGTAAAAAGCGTTTACCACAGGACAGTGTACCTGTCGAACCGTGATTTGATCATGCACCTTTGTCTCGACAGAAAGACTTTTCCCAAATTCATTGCTATGTTTTACCATTCCGAGGAGCGTGGCGGAGGGTAATATTCTAATCTCGTCTGAAGCGGTGTGACAATCGGGTTGCTGAAGTAAATTGAATAAACCAATGATACCGTTACGGCGCAATCCTCAGAATTTGTTGAGAGGACTTCGGCGCGTGTATAATGAATTGAGTTGTTTCGTCAAGTAAAGGGCTTAAATGATGCGTATTGGAGATGGAGTCCACTCACACATAGATAGTTTTTTCCTGCTCTTGTTAGTGTTCATTCACTTAGCGTTAGGTGGTGTTTACGCTATCGAAACCCCGGTCTTCGAGAAACCTGACGAACCTTGGCACTATGCTTATGTAGAGTATATTATAGAACATAAATCGCTACCTCCTCTTTCTCCAAACAAATCCATCAATCCGGCACTTCAAATAGCAGCACATCCGCCGTTGTACTATGTCGCTTCGGCCGCTTTGGTAAAGTTGTCCGGACTGAACAGTAAAGTGCCCGTATTAAAAAACAACCCTTTCAATTGGTACATATGGCCTAATGATAATAGAAATTGTTGTATTCACTATCACATTGAGGAATATAAAATTAAAAGTTTTTGGCCAACATATTTACTTCGCTTCTTTTCATTATTACTCAGTATAGGTGCTATCATAGCTGCTTATCGAATGGCACATTTATTAAAGCTTGGCCGAAGCGAAAAGCTTGCTGCTGCGGCACTTGTGTCTTTAAATCCCCAATTTTTGTTCATCTCCAGCAGTGTAAGCAATGATGCACTTGAAGCAGCGTTATCCGCTATAGGAATATGGCTGCTTATGAGAGCAGTTACTAACACTGAAAAGGATTCTCCTTGGATTTTGTTTAGTTTAGTCTCCTCAGTTGCTGTGCTTACTAAAAATAGTGGTTTTACTTTGATAATAACAGGACTTATCGTCTCTATTTCAATTAATGTAACAAAACGGAATATTAAACGAGCGTTTGTTCTTGCTTTATATATTCTAAGTGTGGCATTGGTTATTACGGGATGGTGGTATTTTCGAAACTTATTACTGTTTAACGATCCTTTGGGGACAAAGTTGCATGAGCTATTTTATGGTAGGAACCAACCTTTAACGTTAAAAGAAATGATTAACAGATGGTTCTTAATAGAAAGATCTTTTTGGGGCGAGTTCGGGTGGGGAGGAATTCTGCTCCCTAAGGAGATGTATACCGTAACGAGGATTGGAGAAATTCTTGGAATAGTGGGCCTGGGAATATCACTTCTCCATACCGAGAAGCAAAAGCGCAAAATGCAAGTCGCTCTGCTTTTGCTGTTCTCGACCATTGTGATTATTACGTATATTTGGTGGACAAGACATATCCTGGCTCCATATGGACGTCTTTTGTTTCCTGCACTTGCACCAATTATGATTCTCTTAACTATAGGCTTAAAGAAGGTCTCAAAATATGCTTTGGCACTGTTTACGGTATGGATTGGAGTAATGGCTGTTATTAGCCCACATTACATTAACAAAGCATATGCTAGGCCGAAAATTATTTCTCGAGAAGAATTGCCTGCACATTTACAGAAAACAGAAATACGATTTGATGAATTCGGAAAACTCGTAGCGTTTTCTGTAAATCCCAGAATTTTATGGCCGGGTGGAATTACAACAGTTACACTGTGCTGGTTACCAATTTCCAAGACAGATAGAGATTTTTCCGTGTTTATTCACATGATAGGGGATAGAAATAAAATCGTGAGCAGCAGGTATTCTTACCCGGGGCTGGGATCTTACCCCACTTCTGTCTGGCAGCCGGGTGGTCTATTTTGCGATAATTATACGCTTAAAGTACCATCCAGTGTAAAGGGACCTGCACTTTACAAATTGATAGTCGGTTTTTTCGACTTCGATTCGAAAGATAGGTCTGCTGTCCCGGCATTCAGTAGAGGACAAAAGTTGAATATCGTTTCTATAGGATTGATTAAGGTGAGAGGGACATCAAAAGTTTCTGTGCCTGTCAGAGATTTGTTCGAAAGGCCTTATAACTTCGGCAACAAGATTGTACTGCTCGGAGCGAGCATCCCCCGAGACGCTTTTCCTGGAAGAAGGCTAAAACTCTCTCTGTTCTGGAAAAGCTTGGATAAAGTCCATTACAACTACACAGTCACCATTCGCATTACCGACAACCACGGGAAGATCGTTGCACAGAACGATTCTCAGCCTCAAGGAGGTAAGTACCCAACTAGTTGGTGGGATGTGGGAGAGGTGATAAGAGATGAACACACAATCTTGCTACCTCGGATTGTGTCACAAGGCAGATTTCACATTGTTGTGGGATTGTATAGACGCGATGATATGTCCATTCTCAAAACATCGAACGGAAACGCTTACGTGGATATAGGTGCTTTCACATTGACGAAAACAAAGTAACCCCTGTAGTGTTGTACACCCTATATCCTGCACCTCTGTTATAGTAAATGGAGAAAAGATGCCCTGTCGCATTTCCCGCCAGGGTCGTCCCACAGGAAATCCCGGCAGCCCGCCGCTTTTCCGCGGGTAGGCGACGGCACTGCCGTCGCCTACCCGGTACAGACGAGATGACTTCTCGCGTTACTTCAGCAACCCCGTCATCTCGTTGAACTGCTCGATGAGGGCGTTGATCTCGGGAAGCTGCTTCTGCAGGGCCGTCCAGTAGTCTCTGTCGTACCACTGATCCTGGATCTCCTCGTAGGTCTTCCCCTGCTGCTCCACCCAGGTGTAGTACTTCAGGTTGTGAACCCGCTTCCGATCCCAGTAGGTGAGCTCCTGCATTTGATCCGTCGTCTGGCCCAGCAGGTACTGGTGGTAGTCGGCGGCGGCATCCTTTTCCGTGTACTCGCCGTACTGCTCCCGCATCTCCTTGATCCTGCTCCCGTACAGCTCCATCGAATCCGTCGCGACGGTGATGAGCACGTCCTGCTCGCCGAGTTCGTACCACTTCGCCATCTTGATGGTCATCAGGAGGTTCGCAACGCCGGAGATCCCCAGCAGGTCCAACTTGTTCACGAACTCCTCCGGCACGCCCTGCTTGACCAGGTACTCCCGTCCGACGGGCTCGTTGAAGAGCCGGATCAGGTGCATCGTCGCCTCGTCGTCCAGATCGATGATCAGATCGGTGTTCTTGACGTTGTGGATCCACGGGACGTGCTTGTCGCCGATCCCCTCGATCCTGTGCGCCCCGAATCCGTTGAGCAGGAGGGTCGGGCACTGCCACGCCTCTCCGGCGGCGATCTTGGAGGTGGGGAAGACCTGCTTCAAATAGTCTCCGCAGCCGATGGTGCCGGCGGAGCCGGTGGTGAGGGCCACGCCGCGGAACTCGTCCCCTTTGCGCAGTTCCTTCTCCAGCACCTCTTCCATCGCGTGCCCGGTGACGTCGTAGTGCCACAGATAATTGCCGAATTCGTCGAACTGGTTGAAGATGAAGACCTCGTCGCCGCGTTCCCGCTTCAGCTCCCAGCACTTGTCGAAGATTTCCTTGACGTTGGATTCGGTGCCCGGGGTTGCGATGACCTCGCCGGCGATCTTGGAGAGCCATTCGAACCGCTCCCGGCTCATCCCTTCCGGCAGGATGGCGATGGATTCGCACGCCAGAAGGGCCGCATCGTAGGCTCCGCCGCGGCAGTAGTTGCCGGTGGAGGGCCAGACCGCTTTGTGGTAGGTCGGGTCGAACTGTCCGGTGACCAGCCTCGGCACGAGGACGCCGAAAGTAGCGCCCACTTTGTGCGATCCGGTTGGGAACCATTTGCCGATGAGCTGGATGATCCTGGCGGGCACTCCGGTGAGCTGCGACGGGATCTCCATGTAATTGACGCCGTCGAATCCTCCGCCGAAAGGCACCGGTTCGTTCTTCCAAGTGATGCGGAACAGGTTCCGCGGATGCACGTCCCACAGGCCGATGCTCTTCAGTTCTTCTTTGATTTTGTCCGGAATCAGATCCGGGTTCTTCATCTGCTCGAAAGTCGGGATGATGATGTTGCGTTCGCGCGCTCTTTGAACCGTGCGCTTCAGCTGTTCTTCGTTGATCGTCAGGTCAATCATTTTTCCTCCAAATTCTCCTTAAGGTTATATTTACGATGAGTGCTCCAAGAGCCACACCCACCGTGTTCAGGACGAAATCCCATGGCGACGAAACCCGGCTCGGGAGCCGAGCTTGCAGCACCTCGATGGCGAGACTTGTGCCTCCACCGATGGCAATCGGCGGCCAGATTCTGCCTTCCAGCGCCGCCGACAATCCCATCCCAAGCGGTACGAAGACAATTATGTTGCCGACGATGCCTATCACGAAAGCCACGGAAAGGCCGAAAGCCGTCGCTTCGGCGGTCACGGGCCGCAACTGGGAGGCAACCTGGGGATTGGGCCGCAGCGTCATCCAGAAAAGCCACGCTGCCGTCGCCAACGCCACGATCGAACCTGCCAGCCTCGCCAAGCGCCGCACCGTAATCATCCTCCTCTTAGTCACCATGAGCAATGGTTCTCCAATAAGGGTTGAAAATAGGACGCCGATGACCAGCGAGTCGGCGGATCGAGATGTGGCTGTTGGTCGGGCTGTCAGCCCGACCAGGACGGACTAACAGTCCGTCCTACAGCTTCATACGGACCCGCTCTCCTGCGCGGACGTCAGCCCAAATCGATGCCTCCTCCTTCTGTACGAGCATCGGCCTCTACCCTCGATCTTCCATCGCCGATTTTACCGCTTCCAGCGTCGGCGCTACCACCGGCGGCTGCGGGACGGTTTTCATCGCGCTGGCGATATCCTTCAGCCCGGAACCGGTCAACAGCACCACGACGCGCTCTTCTGGATCCACCAACCCCTCTGCCACGGCTTTCTCCAGCCCGGCGTAGGCCGCCGCCGCGGCTGGCTCCACGAAGACCCCGGTATTTCGGGCGACGGTGGGAATGGCTGCCAGGATCTCTTCGTCGGTGACCCGCAGGTACGCCCCGCCGGTCTCCCGCACGGCGGCAAGGGCCTTGTTGCGATCCCTCGGCAGTCCGGCAACGATGCTGTCGGCGACAGAATGGGCTTCCATCGGCTTCATCTCCCAGCCCTGCAAACCCTGCTCCCACGCCCGCACCAGCGGGTCCGACCCGGCGGCCTGCACGCCCATGATCTTCGGCATGTGATCGATCCACCCCAGCGCCATCAGGTCCTTCAGCCCTTTGTGGATTCCTCCGATGATGCAGCCATCCCCCACGGGGACGAAGATCCGATCCGGGGCTTCCCAGTTCAGTTGCTCGCAGATCTCCAGCGCCGCCGTCTTCTTCCCTTCGGTCATGTAGGGGTTGTAGGCGGTGTTTCGGTTGTACCAGCCGAACTCGCGGGCTACTTTAAGGGTGAGCTCGAAAGCGTCGTCGTAAGTCCCGTCCACCAGCATCACCTTCGCTCCGTAGATCAGATGCTGGGCGATCTTGGCCGGTGGGGCGCTTTTGGGGACGAAGATCACCGCCGGGAGCCCAACGCTGGCGGCCAGACCCGCCAGAGCCGCTGCCGCGTTTCCGGTGCTCGCGGTGGTTATGACTTCGGCGCCTTTTTCCAGGGCCTTCACCACCGCCACCGCCGATGCCCTGTCCTTGAACGAGGCCGTGGGCTCGCCGGTATCGTCCTTCACCCAAAGGTGCTTGAGCCCCAGCTTCTCCGCCAGGCGCGGCGCGGGGTAGAGGGGAGTCCATCCAACCCGCAGCGGCGGCACGGGGGAATCAGGCTCCACCGGAAGAAGCGGTTTGTACCGCCAAATGGTGAAGTCCTTGCTGGAGGCCAGCGATTCCTTGCTGATCCTGTTGGCTATGAGGTCGTAATCGTAGACCACGTCCAGGGTGCCGTCGTCGCCGTGCTTCGGGCAAACGTACTCCACCTCGTCCGGCGAATACTCGGCACCGCAAATGGTGCATTTCAGCGATTTCACATGATCCATCTTTGCATCTCCTCGGCGAGAGTTCGGTGGGGATTATACAACACCCTCCCGGATTTGTACAGTTACGATGTCTGATGTCTGACAATATGCGGAGATACTCCGTCGGCCCGCGGCAGGCCGATATCATGGCAATATGCGCTTCCGGGAGAGGAACGACGGCGGGTCTTACGGGGAGCGGGATTCGAGGCTCGTCATGACCCGGTAGAGCGGTGGTGGAACTATGTGGGCTTCCTGCAGAAGCTCCTGCTTCGAATATAGGTCCGTCACGTCCCCCTGGTAGATGGTCTTTCCGCCGGATAACACGGCTACCCGTTCCGCCACTTCGAGGACCAGCCTCATGTCATGGGTGATGAAGAGAACGGTGACTCCCCTGGACCGGAGGTCTTTCCATCGCGACACCATTCGCCTGGTGGTCAGCCTGTCCTGGCCGAAAGTGGGTTCGTCCAGCACCAGCAGCTTCTGCCCGACAACGAGCATGGTGGCTACGCTCAACCGCCTTTTCTGTCCCTGGCTGAGCGTGAATGGATTTGCTTTCTCCAATCCGGTGAGATGGAAGTCCTCGATCACCTCCTTCACCCTCTTTTCGATCTCCGATTCTCTCCACCCTCTGACTCGAAGGCTGTACGCCAGTTCGTCGTAGACCGAATCCGTCACGAATTGGTGCTCCGGGTTTTGGAAAACGTAGCCGACCATCTCCGTCAGGCGTTCCAGGGGAGTTTCGTGTACATCCTCCTGGAATACGAAGACCTTCCCGGGAGGAGGAACGCGGATGGATATCAGGTGGCTCGCAAGGGTGCTTTTTCCGGAGCCGTTTGGCCCCAGCAAAGCGAAGATGGTTCCCTCCGGGATTTCCAGATCGGCGGAATCCAGCGCCGGCGTGTCCGATCCCGGGTAGGTGTAACTGAGTTCTCGAATCCTCACGGCCGGGGGAGCCTGCTTCTCCGACTGCAGGGAGACGTGCTCGCGACGGCAGATTTCCTTCCCATCGATTTCCAGCTCTTCTGCCAGTGAGACGGCTTCCTCCACCGAAAGCGGAAGGCGTGGAACGGGAAACCCTCTTTTCCGCAAAGAGATCGCCCACTCTGTGACCTGGGGTATCCAGACTCCGTATTCGGAAAGCTTCTCCGCCTGCTCGGAGAAGATATCCCTTGGAGGGCCGGATGCAGCCAAAGCGCCGTCCCTGGATAGCACGAGTACCCTGTCCACGAGATGGATGCAATCGTCCAGTTTGTGTTCCACGATCAGAATCGTGTGTTTCCTTCGGAGCGGTTCTATCGTTCGGAAGAACTCTACTGTGGAAAGAGGATCGAGATTTGCGGTGGGTTCGTCCAGGATGATGATTTCCGGCTCCATCGCAAGGATGGATGCCAGGGCGAGGCGCTGTTTTTCACCTCCAGACAGATTCCTGAGGCGTCGATGCTCCATCCCCTCGAGGCCGACCATGTTCAGCGCCTGACGTATCCGCCTGTCCATCTCCTCCCGGGGTACGGCCAGATTCTCCAGCCCGAAGGCGACTTCGTCCGCCACGGTCAGCGTACAGAACTGGGCTTCTGGATCCTGAAACACGACCCCAACGTGCTTGCTGAGCACTCCAGGAGGGGTGGCGAAGGCGTCCAACCCCGCCACCGTAACCCTGCCGGATACATCGGCTTCCACATTGTGCGGGATGATCCCGTTCAGCGTCAGGGCGAGGGTGCTCTTGCCGCTGCCACTGGGGCCCAGGATGAGCAGGGTTTCCCCCTGCGCCACGCGGAAACTGACTTCCCTGAGAGCCGGCAGTCGGCGCAGGGGGTACTTTACCCTCAAGCCTTCGACTTCTATGATCGTTCGGTTCAAATTTCCTCTTTCCCTTCCCTTGCCACCGGGAAATTGCCGAGGGCGCCGGAACGAACGAGACCGTCGGCGATTGCCTTCGCAAGCCAGCCGCCCAGGATTGCGCCGCTAATCAGCCTTGCGACGAGCATGATCAGGAGCACGCCCGGCTTGAGGTTGGAATACCAGAAGAAATAGTCAACCACGAGGCTTCCGACTCCGGCGGCCGCACCGGCCACCATCAAGGTGTCGAGGGAGTACTTTTTGTAGCCATAGGCTGCGAACACGATTTCGGCCATCCCGCCCTGTATCAGCCCGCTGATCAGAAGCGTGAATCCCCACTGGCTCCCGGCGAGCCATTCGGCCAGGGCTGCCAGGGTTTCTGCCACGACGGCGGCTCCGGGGCGTCGGATTATGTACGGAGCCACGAGCCCCGCCAGGAACCAGAACCCATATACCAGATCCCTGGATCCGGGGAGCAGCGCGTTGAGCGGCTTCACCAGGTCCCAGACCATCGACCATCCGAGGAACAGAAGCCCGAACACGAGCGCGAGATTTGCGACGAGTATGGCGTCCCTCGTCTTCCAGCTTTTCAGCTCCCCTCCAATGCCCCACGCGGCTCCGGATGCCAGCCCCATCACCGTCAGCACCGCAGCAACGGTCGCGTTCCAGCTGACGTATTCCACTTTTGGCCCCCTGATGACCGCAGCGATGTAGTAGATCAGCAGCGTTGCTGCCCCCACCACGAGGGCGTAGACCAGAGTCCTGATGGATTTGCTCATCTTCTCACCTCCCGAAAGCAATTGGTTGTGATAAATCTTGCCAATGGACGGATCTCACGGCATCCCGTCGGCGACCTGCACACTGCCTCACGTATGGCCGTGTCTTACTCCTGGTGTTTACCGGATTTGGACCGATCCGGAGGCTCCGCAGGGTGTTGAATCGGCGTTCACACGCTCACATGGATCACGAAGACGGTTCCCTCCCGGAGCGACACCGAGGCTTCGGACGAGACGAATTCGTTGCTCACCCCTCTTGCAAATCCCATGAGCAATTCCCCGTCCTCCAAGCCGTAGAGCAACCCCGAGGTCGTTATCCCTTTTGCATCGCCTCCTACGGGAATCAGGGAGAGTATGTCGCCCTGCTTTCCCCGGAGCCTTAGTTGCTCGCCCCCGCGAAGCACCCTTACGGCCTGCCTCCCGTTCACGATCACCGCGTCCTTTCCTCGCAACTCCTCTCTGGTGAGCAGCATCAAATTGGCCAACTCGTGATCGATCCTTCCGCCCAGTGCTCCCAGCAATACGATGGAATCGGCCCCTCGACGGAGGGCGTACATCAGCGCGAGCTCCCCGTCGGTTTCGTCTTTCTCTCTCGGGTATCTCAACGCCGGTATCCCTTCGGCTTCCAAGGACGACAACCGTTCCTGAGAGATGGAGTCGAAATCCCCTATGAGCACGTCCGGGGAGACCCCAATGGACTCTGCTGCGTCCCCCCCGCCGTCTGCCGCCACGACCAGATCTGCCTGATCGAGATATTCGCGCAGCAAAGCTGAATCCTCGATCGATTGGCTGAGAACTATTAGCGCTTTCATCGTTCGCACCTTTTCGTCTGCTCGGGGGTGTTGGGTAAAGAGAAAGGCCACTGCCCTGAGGCAATGGCCTTCGTTGTGTCGTCGTAAGCATTCCCTACGCCGGCATTACCCAGGTCAGGTTCTAAGGGTCGAAGGTGGTGAGGCTAAACCTCAGGACCTTCCTCTCAGCCAGGCCGTTTCCCCCAGCTCCCCCAGCAGACATGTTCGATTGTCAATACCATCCAAATTTCATTATAATGGAATCGGCTCGGAAAAGCAAGCTGCGACGCTTGCGTGCCCGGGGATTGACCTGCTGCCGATAAAGTGTTAAGATTCACTCGAAGCGTTTTTTCATCTGTGGCGACTTTCAAGGAAGGTCTCCTTTTGTGCAGATA
>CAZEXY010000053.1:6912-14282 GCA_964516345.1 uncultured Anaerolineae bacterium | reverse complement strand
CCCTCCAGATGTTCACCTTCCAGGGATACGAGCCTCGTCGGCAGAATCTCGTTCCTTAAATCGACATCTGCGTCGACGGCGACCGTCACACGCAGGTAATTGTCCGTAAGTCCAGACCACTTCCTCATGCCTCTCATGGGGCGCCACGATTCCCAGAGCACCGGCCGCACCCGGCCGAGAAACTTCCTTAGATGTTCCTTTTTCGACGCCGCGGCGACTTCTCTCACCGCTTCGAGCCGACGTTCCACCGTAGCGCCGTCCACCCGGCCTTTCATTCGCGCTGCGGGCGTGCCGGGACGCGGTGAGAACGGGAAAAGGTGAACGTGAGCAAACCGCATCTTCTCGATGAATCTCAAACTCTCCTCGAACTCCTCGTCCGTCTCTCCGGGGAAACCGACCATTATGTCTGTAGTCAGGGTCAGGTCTGGTATGGCCTCACGCGCTGCATCCACCAAACGTTCGTACTGTTCTGCGGTGATCTTCCGCCCCATCCTCTTGAGCACAGAATCGCTGCCGCTTTGCAGCGGCAGGTGAAGGTGCTGCCCGAGCCTTTCGTCGTTCCACAGTTCGAAGAAATCCGGCTCTATGTCCCATGGCTCGAGGGAGGAAAGTCGCAGCCTCGGGATCTCGGTTCTCTCCAGGATCGTGGAGACCAGCTCCCGCAGGGACGAACCGACGTCGCGACCGTAGGATGCCAGGTGGACTCCGGTAAGCACGATTTCCCGATACCCCATGGCCACGAGGCGAGTCACGTCCTGCAGAACCTGCCCGAGAGGGACGCTCCTTTCTTCACCTCTGAGCACCCGGACGAGGCAGTAAGTACATCTGTTGTTGCATCCGTCCTGCACTTTCAGGAAAGCCCTCGTCCTTCCCGATTCGAAAGGATGCTCCAGAGCGTCCATACGAACCTCGCTCCTGGGAGGAGCCCATCTTTCGACCACCCGCTCCACCAGTTCTTCTTTCTCGGAGTTGTCCAGCACCATGGACACGCCCGGCTGCGCAGCGATTCGATCTTTTTCGAACGTTGCATCGCATCCGGCAACGATGATATCGCATTGGGGGGAGATCCTGTGCAGGTGTCTGACCCGCTGGCGGGATTTTCTCGACGCCTGCGAAGTCACCGCACACGTGTTCAAAACGCAGATATCGGCCTCTCCGGCGGATGAGGTTATTTCGTACCCGTGAGCGGCGAAGTCCCTGGCCCATTTTTGGAGTTCCGCTTCGTTGAGCCTGCATCCCAGGAAATCGAGGTAAACCTTCACATATCCCTCATCAAAGTGACAAGCTTCATGCCTTTGATCTGGCGGAAAGTGGCACCTTGCCTCACGCTGCGGAGCATGAGCTCCGGTTCGAACACCCGCACGCCCGAGACGAAATCGACGCCTCTTTCGAGCAGAACCGGCGAAAGAGGTGTGGTTCCGCCCAGCAGCATCACCAATTCCGCACCTTTGCTCATGGCGAGCAGGCTGTCTATGGTGTGATTGACGAACGCGCTGGAGGTGATGGCGACGATTCTGGCGCGTGGAATGACGTTTCCGGCCTCGCTCGCTTCCAGATCCCCTTCCCTCGGATTGAGCTCCAGCACCCAGAGAGGATTGGCCACCTCCCGCAGCTCTTCCACGAACGGGAAATGCCCGACAAGTGCCACCGGTTTGCCCGCTCCTTCCTTCATCAGAATGTCCTGAGCCTTGATCTCTACCTCTCGCGCCGAGGCGGTGGGCAAAAGGGAGTTCAACACGGCCATTCCGATGCTCGCCCGGATCGGAACGGGAGAGAGCGCCCATTGCACGAGTTCTTCGGTCGGGATCTCCGCGAGTTCACCGGCGTGCGGGACGGGGAATCCATCCGAAGGGGCTTTCGACGGCCTCACCGTGATGGCTACGCTGGCTCCTTCCGTCCATGCTCCGGTCCAGAAAGCGCCCACAACTATCTCCCTCGCCGGCGGCAAAGACGCCGGAAGCGTGCCGATCAGATCCTCTATCACGCTGCTCACGATCCCCAATCCCTCGGGTATCTGAAATCCCACCCGACCGTGCGGGTGCTGATCTTGGCGATTATGGGAAGGCTCCTTTTGTACTGGCTGCGCCGAACCATGTTCCAGAGCCTGTTCACTTTCCTCTCGTCGAACCCGGCGGCTGCGACTTCCTCTCGACGATAGCGCAGGTCGAAGAGCAGATACAATATCTTGTCCGCTTCTTCGTAAGATATGCCGAGCTCTCCTTCGTCCGTCTGACCCTGCCACAGGTCGGCAGAGGGAGGCTTCGCTATGATGCTTTCCGGCACGCCAAGTGCTCTGGCCATCTGGCGGACCTGCGTCTTGTACAGGTCGCCGATTGGATTGATGGCGGAAGCGGAATCCCCCCACTGGGTGGAATACCCCACCAGCAACTCCGTTTTGTTGCTGGTGCCTATGACGAGCCCGTTCCAGGCGACGGATCTATCGTACAGCACGATCATCCTCGTCCTCGCCATCACATTCCCTTTGCGACGCCTGTCCATCCCCTCGGTCATCTGGAACAACGGCTCCACCATCGGGGTGATCTCGACGGTCTCGGACGCAACCCCCAGGGCGTCGATCACTTTCTGGGCATCGATGAGGCTGTCTGGACTGGAGGTTTTGTAAGGCATCCTCAGGGCGAGGACGTTCTTCGGGCCGTATGCTTCCGCAGCCAGGAAGCAGGAAAGGGCAGAATCGATCCCACCGGATACGCCCACCACGGCTTTCTCGAACCCGAATCTCCCGGCTTCCCGGCGCAGGAAACCCACCAGAACCTCTTTTACGAGATCGGTGTCGAGTTTCAGCAGCTCGTCGAACTCCGTCACGTTCTTACTCACGGATATTATCTGCATCGAATCACCCCTTTGGGCTCGTTATAAGCTCCTGAATGGCTTTCTCCAGGTCGGTGGACGGCTGCGCCAGGATCTTCCGAGACTTTCCTTCCAGTTGAACGGCGCTTTCTCTGAACGTTTCGGCGGCGGGCAGGGATATAGCCGAACCGAGCATGGAGTCGAGGAACTCCCCATATGCGCTGGCTCCGTGGGCTTCGTGCCAGTATTTCATCCCTTCGACCGTGACCGGAAGCATCTTCGCAGCCTCGCACCATTTCCCGTACCAATCCGGCTGAAACAGCCAGTTCAAGAATTCCATAGCAGCTTTCTGCCTCCTGGCAGACGGAGTGACGATTACAGCGCCCCATCCCTCCGCCAGCGCCACCGTATGTCCATCGTAAGTCGGGATCGACATGAATCCGACTTTCTGGAGCAACCCCTGGCTCACAAGAAACTGGTGGGAATCCACATGCGCCACGGTGCCTTTCTCTGCGAGGAAATCCCTCCAGGTGTCGTCGGAACTGGACATCTTCAACACAGAGCCCGGTATGAGCCCGCTATCCCTTCCGCGGGCATAGAAGCTGAAGAGCTTGCGCAAAGGCTTCTCTTCGAATTTCAACGAGTTGGTTTGGTCTATCCTGCCCCCTGCTCCGAGGTAGTGGGATATGACCGCTACGTTCAGCGAATCCGCGGTCCCCGCGGCAGGGAAGAGGTAAGTGCAATCGTTTTTGAAAAGCTGATCCCACGTGGACGCTTCCAGGTGGCATTTCTCCTGGTTCACCGCAACGTGTTCGAACTTTGCCTGGAGGAATATCAGGTATTGATGTTTTCCCGATATTCCGGCGTTCCTGGCAAAATCGAACATCCCTTTCCGAAGAGCCTGGGGGATCAGTTTCTCCACGGGCTGCAGAACCCCGATGGACACCGCCTTGTCGATGCTAAGAACGTCTATGACGGCCATGTCCGGAAGAACCTTTGGAGCCACCGAATGAGCAGTCCTCAGGTATTCGAGAATGCCGCCTCTGCCGTAAGGCAGTTTCCTGACCACCCGCACCTTTATTCCTTCGTGGCTGTTCTGAAACTCTTCTATTCGGGCCTTCAGTAGTTTGCCGTCGGCGGTGTTGGGGTCAGGGAACATCGTGTCCGGGAGCCACACGGTGAGGGTGATCTCCCCCGTTTCCATCGGTGGAGTGGGAGTTTTCCCCCCTGGGACGGATGTAGCAGCCTGTGAAACGGATGTGGGAGACGTAGCCTGAGTCGCCACGACGACAGGCGTAGGAGTCTTCGGCATGAAAGGAAGCTCGTAGCGTCCGGTCAAGTACATTCCCGTGAGTACCCCGGCGAGCACCACCAGGGCAGCTACCACTCCCGCCGATATCTTCCAGAGAACGCTCTTTTCACTCATCCGAACTACCCCCTTCTCCGGGGGGAATTATAGCACAGATTCACCCCAGGCATCCGAAGGCTTCGCCCCGGCGATCACGCTTCTCCGCCTTTGTTCCACGAAACGACGGCGAAAACCAGTACGAGCACCATCCCCAGTACTCCGAGGGTGATCCAGAAGTAGATGATCCCCGTCACGATTTTGCTCACGACCTCCGACGCTGCTTCCAGGCCGCCTCCGGCCAGCAAGACCTCTGCAAACATGGTTTCACCTCCTCGTATCATAGGACGGAAATTCGTGTTATCGGTCTGGATTTTCCGTGGGCGACGAGACTGCCGAGCGGGAGATCAGAAACGCCGCCGCACACGAAAGGGCCACGAAAATCAGAGTCGCCAGGGAAAGCGCATCTGCAGCTTTCCTGACGGGTGTCCTTTCGAATTTCAACAGCAATATGTGCTTCCCCTTGATCACCGGCACCGATATCCGCCCGTAAGGGGCCATCGCATTCTTCTCCGTGAGGTGGATGACCTTTTGAACTTTCTCCGTTTTCGGGTCGAGGATGTAAGCCGTCCACCCGGGGAAATACTCGAAGAAGAAATTTATCCTCTGGTAATCGTCTCTGGCCCAATACCACACTTTCTCGTAGTTGGTACCCATCTCCAGAGAATTCACCGCAAGAACCGGTCCGGTTCTTCCAGCAGGGGGGATATCGCTGTAGATCACTTTGGTGGTGACTCTCTTCCCAAGCACGTAGACATCGGCGAGGGGAGACCATTTCGGCACCCGCTCGGCCACGTAGCTCACGCCGGTCATCTCGTCGGCAGTTCCTTCGAACCGCATGAGCCCTTCCATCGTGCCGGAGCCCTTCGGGGGTTTGACGATTTCCACGTGAAGGTAGGATGCGCTTGCCAGGATCACGAAGCCCGCCATGACGAAAGTCAGTCCCCATTTCAGTCCCGGAGATCGCCCCATACGCTCCGTCAAGGCCGCTGCGGTCGGCGGTACGGCCAGGGTGACGAGGATCAGGTATCTCCACGGGAACTGAGCGAACCTCACCCCTGGGACGTGATCCCATGCCCACGCAGAAGAACCGAGCGTAAGGTAAGCAGCCACCACGGAGACCACCAGGAAGAACCCGACATGCCACTTCTTCTCCCCCCGGAGCTTCGACCAAGCGTACACGGCGAACGATATCAGCAGCAGCGGAATTACGCCGAGCTGGAAGCTCAGATCGTCGTCTGGGCCGGGTTTGCTGATGCCGAACCCCCAGTGTGGGGAGAACAGTTGATGCCAGTAAGTGAAAGAATGGTGGAAATCGTAATACCCTCCATACCACTGCCTCGTGCTCACGTATCTGAACTCCGTGATCGCCGGTATCCAGAAGAAGGCGCTCAATCCAAGCCCCAGCAGCAGGGAAACGGCTGGTGCCGCGGACAAGTGCAGGATCTCGCCGAGGAAGGGAAAAGCGGACTCCGCCGACATGTCCTTGAAAGGCATGTCCTCGTTCGCTTGGATCAGGATCACCATGAGGATGTAGAGCATCAGCAGCGGCGTGAACAGGAGGGATACCAGGTTGCTCGTGATCATGAGTCCGCCGTAGGCGAAAGATCCGATGATTATGGTGCTCCAGCGCGGGCGGACTATGTTCTCACGCATCGCCCAGAGCACCATCGGCAGGAACAGGAACGACAAAGTTTCGGCCAGAGCGGCGCGCACGAACATATCGAGTAGATGGTAAGGTATGTAGACGTACACCACGGCGGCAAGAAAGCCGGCCGTCCTTCCGGCCCACGACTTCACGAAAAGATACATGCTCAGGGCTGCACCGATGACGGCGATGACGAACACGCTCTTCACACTCCAGGTAAGGCTAAAGCGAAGAAAATGGTGGAACAACTCCCCGATGAACGTCGCCAGCGGGCCGTAGACAATGAAGAAAGGATATCCCTGACCGAACGCGAAATCCGGGCACCACCTCACCAGCCAGTTTCCCTGCCTGACCCCCTGGTCGTACTCCATGATGAAATAGACATCGTGGCGCGCGTCGTGGGCGCCCCAGAAGTACCCGGGATGAAAGTACGGCGCCAGGGCGAATATCGTGAACAACACCAGCAACAGGGCAATCCCCCACTCACCGAGGACGTTCTCCCTATCGTTCATCTACCACCTCTACAGTGACCTCATTCCCGTTCCCCACCGGGAGCCTCTTTCCGGTCTTCCAAAGGTAAAGCCCGATATGAGCTTTGTACGGTCTCTTCCCGTATTGCTTCAGTTTCAGTTCGTATTCCTTCTCCACCAGCTCGCCGGGCCACCATCGGCTGGTTCCGTGCCCGCTTTCGTCCCGGAGCAATTCGTCGTGCTGGGCTATCATCTTTCCGGACGAATCCACGATGTGTATGAAGACGGAATAATCCTCGTCGAGAGGGTGAATGTTCTGCCAGGCAAGGCGGACGAAGAAAACCTTTTCGCGTTTCGGTTCGGTCCACACGGATGCTTCCACGAGCGCCACGTTCTTCTGCCCGAACACCCCAACCGGGCGCTCGGGGGAAGAAATCCGCACGAGCTTCGGATCGAGGTGGGTGTATCCCACCACCAGGATCAGGGCCAGCGCCGCCACGGCGATGGCATCCCCGACGTTGTGGTCGTCTGCGATCCCACCGAACCAACCCCCGGCCAGGGCTAAAGCGATCACGGCAAGCCCGAGCAGCTGCCACGGGTACGCGATCGGTGATCTCGCGCCGAAGAAATGCCACAGAGGCCAGAGCAGATTCAGCGAGAGGATGGACACCACCCCAGCACCCATCAGAAGGAAAGAGGCCTTCTTCCTCTCCGCACCTCTGGCAAAAAGGACGCCCCCGATGGCGATAAGGATCAACGGAGCGCCGAGCTGGAGGGGCATGGTATCCTTCCAGCCCGGGACGCTGAAGCCAAACCCCCAGCGAGGCATGAACAACTGGTGCAGGTAGACCACGTGCTTTGACGGGTCCATACCGCTCCCGGCTCCGTGGGCCAAGTACCTCGGCAAAAGACCCGCTCCTCCCACCAGAGCGCCGAGGAAAAGCCACAGCAACGCAAGAGAATCCTTCCGCTTCCATGGACGCGAAAGAAATAGCTTCCAGGCCGTGAAAGCTGCGAACGCCAGGATAGTACCGACGAG
>CAZEXY010000053.1:5229-6812 GCA_964516345.1 uncultured Anaerolineae bacterium | reverse complement strand
CCGAGGAGCATGGAAAAGGCATACGATGCCTTCAAAGCATCCCAGCCTGGCACACCGATGCGGGTCAACAGCCCGGGAACACCATAGGCAAGCCATCCGGCGCTTTGCCAGAACTGATACTTCCCCCCGAGGGGTGCCCAGGAGAGGAAACCCTTTGCCTTGAGCAAAAAATCCTGGAGGTGGTATAATGGCAGTAGGCCTACCCAGGTCCTCGGAGCGCCGGGGTATGTCCACGGAGCCCAGGCAGGTAGGCTCAGCAACAGCCATACGAGCAAGACCTTTCGCTTGAAGACCTTTGGCATCTTTTTCATGAATGAAATTATACAGTCCGAGCAGGGCTCCGGCAAGCCAGGTCGGGCGCAGTCGGATTGGGAAGGCCGAGAAAGCTGATCCAACCGACCCATCCTTCGAAGCATCAGGAAGACCATGAGCAAGATGAGAATAGCCCGGTGGAGCACTACATTGAAATTATTCGTGGCGACGTTCACGCTGCTCGCTCTGCTTTGGGTCGTCCATGATCTGAAGTTCCTGTGGCAACCCCTGATCGTTTCAGCGATCCTGGCATACCTGCTCGGCCTTCCGGTGGACTTCCTCCACGAGAAATTGAAACTAAACAGGGACCTCTCCATTTTCATCGTCTTCGTGGCGTTCCTGACGGTGATCGCCGCCGTCCCGGCCGTGGCAGCCCCTTACGCAGCCAGAGGGATCGCCGAGATACACGTAGACGTGAACGACATAGCCAATGCCCTTGAAAAAGCCACCAATCGCGTCGTCGTGATATACGGATTCAAGGTCGATTTGCATCGGCTGTATCTCCAGTCCCTCCAGGATTTCAACGCCTGGCTTTCGCAAACCTACCTCCCGAGTGCATGGAACAGGACTCTATCGTTTTTCGCCAGCGGAGCGCTGGTCATCGTCAGCAACACCGTAAGCTTTCTATTCTGGTTCGTCGTGGTTCTGGTAACCACGTTCTACATGATCAGGGACGCTTACAAGATCCGGGACGGGCTCATTCCCTACCTGCCGGAAGACTACCGGGAAGAGATTCTGTACCTGATGAAAGAGCTTGCCCTCATCTGGGAGGCGTTCTTCCGTGGGAGATTGCTCGTAGCCCTGATCATCGGGCTGCTCGTATGGCTCAGCATGACGATTCTGGGAATCAGGAACCCTCCCCTGCTCGGCCTGACAGCTGCTGTGGTGGGATTCGTGCCCACCGTGGGGCCGGTGGTGTCCGCAATCCCATCTTTGATCCTGGCTTTCCTCCTGGGATCCAGCGTCTGGCATATCAGCAATCTGTGGCTGACCCTCGCGGTCGCCGGGGCTTACGTAATAGTCTTCCAGCTCGAAAGCTGGGTGCTCATCCCGGTGATCGTGGGGGCAAGGGTGCGGCTCCATCCGGCCATCGTCATCCTCGGAGCAATAGCCGGGGCAGAGCTGGGAGGTGTGATAGGGATTTTCCTGGCGGCTCCGGTCATCGCTTCCCTCCGCCTCGTGATCGAGTACGTCTACCGAAGGCTCCTGGACATAGAGCCGCCCGTACCGATAATCGCCGAGGAAGTCGAGCCAGAATACCTCAAGAAACC
>CAZEXY010000053.1:0-5129 GCA_964516345.1 uncultured Anaerolineae bacterium | reverse complement strand
GTGCGCAGGCTGCTCGGATACAAAGCTCCGCCGGAGTTCGAGCCGGTGGCCGGCGTCGTCCCCATGCTCCGGTGCCTGAGTCAGAGGTACTACGTCGGTCTGGTTACCACAAGAGGCAGAGACGATGTGCTGGCTTTCCTGGAACAATACAATCTGGAGCACGTGTTTTCCGTGATCGTGACGAGGGAACAGGTGAAGCATTTCAAACCGAGCCCGGAGCCGATACTGAAGGCTTTGGATTGGCTCGACGTGCCTCCGGAAAAAGCCATTTTCGTCGGGGACACTCCTGTCGACATAATGGCAGCAAAAGCGGCCAACGTCTTCGCCGTGGGTGTTCTGTGCGGCTTCGGCGACGAGGAGGACATGAAAGACGCCGACCTGGTGCTCAAATCCACGGCAGATCTGAAGGAGATACTGTGTCCGACGAAATCCGAAGCAGAAACCGTGAAGTCGGCGGGAGCCTCATCCGGCGATTGAACCTTCCGGACAGCCCCTGCCGGCGGGCAGTATGTCCACCACCATCAGCTCGAGCTTGCTGTTGCCGTTCCAGGTGTTCATGACAATCTGAAACGCCACGTCCACCAGGGAAGGTAATTTCTCCGCCAGCTCGCCTCTCCGGAAGGCGATACCTCCAAAACCGACTCCTCCTTGCGACAGAAAGAGTTTGAGGTGGGAACCGTTGTTGCCGACCGCCCTGGCGCTCCTGACTTCGACCGGGCCGGAGCAGAATACGGGCTGTGGGTTGCCTTCGCCGAAAGGCTCCATTCTCGATATTTCGTGGTACACGTCGGGCGTGATCTGTCTGAACCCGATCCTGGCGTCGATCGGCAGTTCCGGCGTCCACGCTTCTTCGTCGAATTCCTCGCCGGCGATCCGCAGAAGCTCCGAGTAGAAATTTTCTATGTCGTCGGTTCTCAGGGTAAACCCGGCGGCCGCGGCGTGCCCTCCGTACCTGCGCAGCCATTTCGACGCCCTGTCCAGAGCGTGGGTTATGTGGAATGCAGGGATGCTCCTGGCGGAACCATAGGTGAGAACATCCTCCCGCCTTGCCGCGAGAACCGGCCTGTGAAGCTCCTCCGTGAGCCTGCTCGCAACCAGCCCCACGACTCCGCGGTGGAATTCCGGGGAGTGGACGAAGAAGATCGGGGCGTCCGGATCGCCCTGCATAATCTGTTCCCTGGCGATCTCCGTGGAGCGCACCGTCATCTCCTGGCGTCTTCGGTTCAGCCTCCCCAGCGTTGCGGCGAGTTCCACGGCTTTCGCTTCGTCTTCGGTGTGGAGGATTTCGTAGCTGTAGAGCGCCGTCTCCAGCCTCCCGGCGGCGTTGAGCCTCGGGCCCAACACGAACCCGATGGCGGTGGCGTCTATTTCTCCCTGCTTGATCCCGGATTCGGAGATCATCGCCAGCAGGCCCGGGCGGTTCGTTTCGTTGAGGCGGGCGAGCCCTTCTTTCACCAGAGCTCGATTCTCGCCCCGGAGGGGCACGATGTCCGCCACGGTGCCAAGGGCCACGAGATCGAGCAGATCTTCTTCTGCGATGGAAGGAGGCGCCCCCCGGCGGGACGGTATCTGCCGTTCTGCCCTGAGCAATCCCTGGGCCAGTTTGTACGCAACGCCGACGCCTGCAAGTTCCTTGAACGGATATCCATCCCCTTCCTGTTTCGGGTTTATGACCACATCGGCGGGAGGGAGCTTTGAGCCCACCGAATGGTGATCGGTTATGATCACGTCCATACCGAGCGTCCTGGCGTATCTCACCTCGTCGATGGATCTAATGCCGCAATCCACCGTCAACAGCAGGGTACAGCCTTTCTCACGAAGCTTCTTGATGGCCGGTTTGTTGAGTCCGTAGCCTTCGTCTATTCGGTGGGGGATGTGAAGCTGGTACTTGATGCCGGTGGATTCGAACAGCTTGCTCATCAACACGGAAGAAGTGACCCCGTCCACATCGAAATCACCGTAGAGGGCAACGCATTCCCTTTTTCTGATGGCGAGCCTCAGGCGTTGAACCGCCTCGGGCATCCCTTTCAGCCGGTACGGGTTGTCGAAATCGAACCTCGCTTCGTAGAAATCCGAAACGTCGGATCTGGTGCGCAGGCCGCGGTTGTACAGCACCTGAGCAACCACAGGAGATCTTTCGTCCAGCATCTTCAGGGTGGCATCGGGGGCCCGGGGGGAGATTTTCCAGCGCCTATCGCGTCGCATCACGGACGCCCTCCGGTTCTACCCCGATCCGCAAGATCGATGGATCGCTGCGGGAACAGGTTCACCATGTCAGAGGGCGTCTCCATCGGACAAAGCGCCCTCGAGATAATCCTTGATCATCTGCAATGCAGCTTCGGCGGATTGCTCTTTGTTCTCCAGCCGGTTCCCCTTCCACCGGTGCTCCCGGTACCAAGTGTGCCCCTTCACGGAGAGGGATATGTACACGAGACCCACCGGCTTTTCTGGCGTTCCGCCTCCGGGCCCGGCAATTCCAGTTATCCCGATCCCGATGTCGCTGTCGAAGAGGTGCCTTACTCCCCTCGCCATCTCCACGGCGGTTTCCTTGCTGACGGCGCCGAACCCGTAGAGGGTGTTGTGCTTGACTCGGAGGATGTGCTCTTTGGCATCGTAGGAGTAGGCGACCACGCCCCCAAGGAAGTAATCCGAGCTGCCGGGCACGTTGGTTATCCTGTGGGATAGCAACCCGCCGGTGCAGGATTCCGCCGTCGCGATGGTGAGCTTTCTTTCCCGCAAGAGATCGCCCACGATCTTTTCCAAAGTCGTTTTCCCTTCCATGATTCCGCCTCCGGTTCTCGGGACAAGAGGGGCGGAGTCTTCCGCCCCCCGGCAAGCCGGCATCCGGGAAGTTCCGCAGTTCGATCAGCCGGCCACTTTCTTCCAATCCTCGAGGAACCTGACTATGCCCACGTCGGTCAGTGGATGCTTGATCATCTTCTTCATGACGGCGTATGGGATCGTCGCAATGTGAGCTCCGGCCATTGCGGCTTCGATCACGTGTCTTGGGTGCCGGATCGAAGCTGCAACTATGCGGGCGGGGATGTCGTGAAGGTCGAAGATGGCCGCCGTCTCCCGGATGACTTCCATGCCATCCTGACCGGCGTCGTCGAGCCTGCCGATGAACACGGACACGTAAGTTGCTCCGGCCTTGGCGGCCAGCAGGGCTTGGTTCGCGGAGAAGATCAGCGTGGCGTTTATGCGTCCGTTCTTCCAACCGGAGATTTCCTTCATGGCTTTCAGGCCTTCTTCGGTGGTCGGGATTTTCACCACCACGTGAGGCGACCAGGTGAGAATTTCCCGGGCTTCTTCTATCATCCCGCTTGCGTCGGTGCTGATGACCTCTGCGCTCACCGGTCCGCCGACTATCCCGTCTATGGTTCTGGTGACGGATTTCCTGTCGGCCGTGCCGGCCCGGGCCATCAGGCTCGGGTTCGTCGTAACCCCCTCCAACACGCCCCAGGAGGCTATTTCCTCTATTTCTTCGATCTTAGCCGTGTCGAGCCAAAGTTCCATAGCAAACCTCCGCTCCTTTTCCGCTCGTTCATTTTCCGGCCCTGAATACAAGGGCCTTCTTGTAGACGCGCACGTATTCCTTTGCAGATTTTTTCCAGGAGAAATCCTTCTTCATTCCCCTAAGCATCAGTTTCTTCCACACTTTCGGATACCTGTAGTTTTCCACCGCCCTCACGACCGCCGTGTACAGCGCCATGGAATCGTATTCTCCGAACGTGAACCCGTTCCCCTTTCCGGTGGCCGGATCGTAGTTCTCCACGGTATCGGCAAGCCCGCCCGTTTCCCTCACCACCGGCACGCTTCCGTAGCGCATCGCTATCATTTGCCCGAGCCCGCACGGCTCGAACCTGGAAGGCATCAGGAACATATCGCTGCCGCCGTAGATCTTCTGCGCCAAAGGGGCGTTGAATGTGAAATTGGCGGAGAAGCGATCGGGATAACGCTGGGACATCTGCTGGAACATGTGGTGATACCTTTCTTCCCCGGTTCCGAGGAGGACGAACTGGACGTCGTTGAACTTGAAAAGCGGATCCATGATCTGCCCCAGCAGGTCGAAGCCTTTCTGGTCTGCCAGTCGGGATATGACACCCAGCAGCGGCACTTCCGGCCTTTGCGGGAGGCCGACTTCCTTCTGGAGGGCGAGTTTGTTTTCGGTGCGCTTCTCCAGGCTCTCGGCATCGAAATTGGCAGGGAGGTTGGGATCGGTTGCTGGGTCCAGGGTTTCGGTGTCTATACCGTTCAATATCCCGAAAAGCCGATCCTTCCTGTCCCTTAGGACTCCATCGAGCCCCTCCCCGTACTCCGGCGTCAGGATTTCCTGGGCGTACCTCTTGCTGACGGTGGTGACGACGTCGGCGAACAGGATTCCCCTGGCCATGAAGTCCACCACGTCGTTCAGAGAAGCCGCTTCCGGGTGGGCGATGAATCCGTATTCTGCAAGCCCGGCGATCTCCAGCACCCTGTACCCGAAGATCCCCTGGTATGCGAGGTTGTGGATCGTATAGACGGAGGCCGTGCTGGCGAAGAAAGGATCGTCTTTGTAGATGGTCTTCAGCCAGTTGGGCACCATGGCGGTGTGCCAGTCGTTGCAATGGACGATGTCGGGTTGCCAGTTCAGGGCTTTCGCCAGCTCCAGAGACGCTTTGCTGAAGAAGAGGAATCTCTCCGCATCGTCCGGATACATGTAGATGTTGTCACGGTCGTAGAGGCGTGCGTTGTCGACGAAGTAGACGGTGGTTTTCTCTCTCCCTTCCCCTATCTCTCCCCAAAGTATCCTGGCGGAATCGGCACTGTCTCCCATCGGCACTTTCAGTTCGGGCAGGACTTCCACCAGCCCGAACCGCTCGATGTCGATCCGACCGTACCTGGGCATGACTATCCGAATGTCATGCCCCATTGCTTTCAGGGCCTTCGGCAGCGACCCCGCCACGTCTGCAAGCCCACCGGTTTTGGCGAAAGGAGTCACTTCCGCGGAAAGGAACATTATTTTGAGAGAGTCTGTCGACATCGAAAATCTCCAGGTGAAGATTGCCCGATCGTTTCGGTTCGATGGTATCACAAGGGGATGGAATTGGCAAAGCCCGGATGACGCACGCACCGCGGTTCAACGCGGA
>CAZEXY010000052.1:0-14337 GCA_964516345.1 uncultured Anaerolineae bacterium | reverse complement strand
CGGATTCTGGGTGCGAAATGCGAGTTATTCGATCCCCCGGTAAGTGAATCGTCTGTTGGCGTTGAAGTTCCAGATCAAAACCAGCAAAGTCGCTATCACTTTGGCGAGGTTGTATCCTATCACGTTGCCGAGATGTGGAGCGAGCACATGAGATAGGCTTAGGAAGATCGTTTCGTTTATCATCAACCCGGTTATGCTCACCAGGGCGAACTGGGCAAGCTGACCGTGTACCTTTCGCTCTTTCGATTCGGGAAAAGTCCACAGCCTGTTCCAGGTGAAGTTGTTCAAAACGGCGCAGCTGAACGAAAGTGCGTTGGCCCAGACCTTCGGCCATCCGAAGACCAGGATCATCAGATTCAAGATGCTGAAGTCCACTACGGCGCCCGAAGTCCCCACAATTGAAAACTTGATGAATCTTTTCAGCTCTTTTACCGATATCCTTGCGCCGATCGGTGTGGATTCCACGAACGAGAGTATCTCATCCATCACGTTCATTCTGCCTCACTATGTTTTCCAGCTTCTCCTATGCCTATGGCGATTGCGAGGATAAGGTATATCCCATGTACGAACAAATTGTCAAATCCATTGTGTACGCTCAGGTGCACTATCGAACCGATTGCCCCAACGGCTATGGCTACCTGGAAGTTCGAGCCCTCTCTGGCACTCCTGAACAGCACGACGAGAGCTCCCAGCCACATGAAAAGGTATATCACGAGCCCAATGATTCCCGCCTCCGCTGCGATGTTGATGTAGTAGTTGTGGGCGTGTCCCAACGCCGCCTGCCACCTTGGGATGTTGTACAGATTGTAGAATACCGGATAATTCCCTATTCCGACGCCGAACCACGGATGATCGGCCCACATGCGCAGGCCCGCCACCCAGTGCGCAAGCCGTTCTATCAGCGCAAAGTTTTCGTCGGTGACCTGTATTCTGGCGATGTCAATCCCCCCGGAGGCAAGGGTGTACACGTCCGATAGTCTTTGGGTTACCACGCCGGGGATGGCTATCAGTTCTGGCTTGAGTGCAAGAATGGATAGCACTCCTATGGAGGCGACGCCGGTCAGCGGTAGGGAGCTTCGTTTGGGACGCGCCAGCACCACCACGGCCGCCGCAGCGATGGCTCCGAGCCACGCTCCTCTCGACCAGCTCATCCCGATTGCTGCAAGGATGAGGATCGTGCTCGCTCCGAAGAACACCGCTGTTCCCCACCTTTTCCACTTGTTTTCTCCACTCCACTCCATGAGAGCCCAGATCGACAGACTAAGGGCGATGGGGAACACTATCCCAAGGTATCCGGCAAAAGGATTTGGCTGTTGGAAAGTTCCGTAAGCCCGCAGAAACCTTCCGTTCAGGATGAAACCCTTCGGCCCGCTCCTGGTGAAGAATTGCCATGCGCCTACTGCCGCTTCCAGGTCTGCTCCGAGCACAAGGCTCGCTGCCATCAGTTTCTTCCATCGCGCATCCGAAAAGCTTCTCACCGTCAGGTACACGATGAGCACTTCCACCCATTTCACGATCTCCGGCAGCGCCGATTTGATGGAAAGCGCGACCCATAGCGACGCCGTGATCGTGCCCAGGAAGAGGAGCAGCGGTATGAGCCACCCGGCTTCGAAGCCAGGGAGTTGGCGCTTGTCTGCCATGCGGAAGAGCCATGCAAGCAGGATGAGTCCTATTACGGCCTCCGAGGCCGTCACCTGAGCTCCGGCCATGTGAAATTCCTTGATCGAGCCGAACGGTGCGGTGAAGGCCAGAGCGATGATCCCTGCCTGGGGCTTCTTCAGGGTATAGGCCGCAAAGATGGCCCCGAAGAGGGCTATCGTTGCGAGCGGTAAAGGCATCGTTGCCAGGAACCAGGATACCACCGCTGCGGCGGCGATCCAGGCGAGGTCGCTCGTTTCCACTCGTAAGGCCTTTGGGTGCATTCTCATCCCCGTGTGATCGAAAGCACTTCCTCCAGAGATGGTGGGTTGTCGGCGCCCCTCCGCGTGACGGATAGGCTTGCCGCTGCTGCTGCGAACCGCACGCACTCCTCCATCTCCCATCCTTTCGACATCCCGTAGGCTATTCCGGCCGTGAAAGTGTCTCCTGCACCGGTGGTGTCCGTCACTCTTTCCACCGGTGGCACGTCCACTTCGGAAATCTCGCCATTTTCGGAGGAGAACATCACCGGATCGGCTCCCCTCGTCACGATTATCGTCCCCCGGGAGATCGTCTGCATTTTTTCCAGGAATGCCGCTGCGTTGGTTTCTCCAAGGGTGTTCTCCACGAAATGCTTCGAGGTGATTATCACGTCGCTGTTTTTCGATCGAATCGTCTCGTCGGGGGTTACGTCCGTGCTTATCACGATTGCTCCAAACATTTTGGCGACGCCGGTTAGCGCATCTCTCGCTTTTCCTCCGAACCTGTCGGTCACGAGGATCCTGGAGGATCGGAGCAGGGTGTTGTCCGGGAGGGTGAACCTCGCCGTTTTGTGGCCGTAGCTCAAAATGAACCGTTCCCCGCCGGGGGCCACCAGGATTCTGCAGAACGGCGTGGGCGCTTTGGTGCAGAGTTTTATCTGGGAGATGTCCACGCCCTCTTTTGCGAGCTTTTGGCGGATGAAAGCGCCGCCTTCGTCGTTGGCGATGCGATTTCCACCGATCGCCGATTCGATCCCCCACCTGGCAAGGGCTACCGCTACGTTGCAGGCTTCTCCGCCGAGGTGCCGTTCTTCCGCAATGACGTCTGCGTCTTTTCCCGGTAGAGGCATCTCAGAGATGAAAGTCAGTATGTCGTATCCGATCGATCCGTAAACGAGGACGTCCATTCAGGCTCTCCTTGCTTTTTCCAGGAGCTCTTTCAGTTCGTCGATGGGTTCTTTCCATTTGGGTTGCGCTCTGGCAAGCTCGTCCACGTCCAGTTTGTGCTCCTGAAAATCATCCCCGTCCAAATCCAGGCTTCTGGCTTTTGCGTAGCTTTCTGCGGCGGCGTCTCTATCGCCGCTGAGCCAGTGCACGAGCCCGAGGTTGTAGAGCCCGCGAACCATCCTCGGGTTCAATTTCAGAGCTTCCTCTATTTCCTTTCTGGCATCGTCGAGCCTGCCCTGGAGCAGGTACAGGTATGCGAGGTTGTTTCGGGCCGATGCGAAAGTCGGCAGTGCACGGACCGCTTCTTCGAAATGCTGGGTTGACTTCTCTATATCGTCTTTCAGGTACTCGATATATCCCATGGTGTTGTGTACTATGGCGTCGTTCGGGTTCAGTTCCAACGCCCTTTGCAGTACCTTCTCCGCTTCCTTCACCTTCCCCATGTTGAACAGGAGTATTCCGAGGTCTGCGATGATGGATGGATCGTCGGGATCGAGCTCCGCTGCCAGGCGGTATGCTTCCAGGGCTTTGTCCATGATTTTGAGCTTTTGGAGGACAAAGCCCGCTCCCTGGTATGCCTTGGCGTACTTTTCGTCGATGGATATGGCTTTCCAGAAGGCCTTCAGCGCCTGACGATGTTCTTCCATCTCTTCCCAGAGGTAGCCAATGGAAGTGAACGCTTCCGCTGTGCGGGGGGATGATCTGGAGATTTTCTTCAACAGCTTGGCAGCGCCTTTTCTGTCTCCTTCTTTTAGCTTCTCCCTGACGGGATGCAGCCATTCGGGGGTTTCCATCATTTCTTCCCCGAGGGGTGAGCGATTATTCTGTCGGTGCCATATCCCAGTTCCCAGGGGTATACCACCCAGTTGTCGGTGACGGCGGCGTAGTAGTCCGGTCTGGAGTTTGGAAACAGTGATTGGGCAGGTTTGTAGTGCAGCACCGCCAGCTCCGGCTTGCCTCCTGCAGCTTCTACCCGACCTTTGACCGCGTTGATGGTCCTTCCGCTATCCCAGATGTCGTCTATCACCAGCACACGTTTCCCCCGCAGCAGGTCGTCCGAGGGAAACTGGAGGAAGGACGGCCAGGCCATTCTCTTTTCCACGCCGGTGTAGAATTTCACGCTTGCGGTGAGCACGTACCTGATGTCCAGCACTTCGCTGAGTATGCCCCCCGGGACGATTCCCCCTCTCGTGATGATGAGCAGGGCATCGAAAGATCCTTCGAACTGGGGGATCAGGTGATCCATCAACTCGTCGACGTCGCTCCAGGTCAGGATTTCCTTTTCTGCCATTGACTACTCCTCGATCTAACGCTTCGTTACGGCCGGACTCGTGCGGCTCGAGCGGCTTCTGTGGAAACACGGAACTTATGCCTCGCGTTTCCGGTCGTGTTCACATGGACAATCCCTTCTCCAGCACTTTCAGGTTTTCTTCTGCGATATCGGGACGCTGGGAAGATCGTATTGCCTCTTTGAGCGAATCCACTTCGAGGAATCCGAGGCGCTTGACCATCGCCCCGATGCTCATCAGGGCCAGCTCCCTGGCCGGTGCTCTGACGCCTGCCCCGGCAAAGTCGAGCACCACTTTTCGGGCTTTGGTATCTACATCGGCGAAAGCCGGCACGGTGAACAACCAATCTTCTTCCGTCATGTTCTTGAGATACTTGGCGCCTTTTCTGTACCCGTCCTCCGAAAGAAGCAGAAGCACGTCGGGTTTGGGAATGCCGGTGTACCTGATGGGCGATGGGCTAAGGATCACCTCGGAGATCGAGTGCCCGGTCTTCACCGTGACCGGGTAATCGTCCCGCTGGGACGCCCAGAGGCCGGATAGTATTCCGGCCACGCTCAGGGTCTTGGCCGATGATCTGACCCTTCCTCCCGCCGAACCTGCCACGACTATGTGGAGTTTCCTGTCCACCCTGGATTCGAATTTCGGCTCCAGCGCCAGAGGCTTCCTCAAAGGCTTTCCTTTCATCTCACTCCATTTTTCCTGGGCTGCCACCGTGTATTCCGGTCTGTCGCCTTTGTGGAGGAGTCCGGCAGGCCACCCCAGTCTTTGCCTCAGTTCCTCCATCGTCCGCTTGTTGAGGTTGTTGTTCGGGGCGAAGTAGGCTGTGCAGATGTCCCAGATGTCCAGCAGGGAGAAACCCGGATGCATTATCCCCTGGGCTATCCAGTCTCCGAGGTCCTTGTCGAACACGGTTCCCCGCCAGACGAAATTCGCGCCGTTCACCATCACCGTGGAGGCCACGTCCAGCGGGAATTCGTAGTTGCCCAAAGGGGTGGTGGACGTCCTGGCTTCGTGAGGGGTCGTGACGGAGTGCTCCCCGCCGGTCATTCCGAAATTGAAATTGTTGAACAGGAGCACCGTCACTCCGATGTTTCGCCTGGCCGCATTCAGGAGGTGGTGGCCTCCTATGCCTGCTCCTCCGTCCCCTATCAAGACGATCACGTGAAGATCGGGTCTTGCAAGCTTGATCCCGGTGGCGTACGTAACCGAGCGGCCGTGGAGCCCGTGAAATGCGCTGGTAACGAAATATTGATCGCTGAGTCCGGTACAGCCGATGTCGCTTACCAGCACCACTTTCCTGGGATCGAGCTGGAGCTTGACGAGTGCTGCGTTCAGACCGTTCAGTATCATAGAATGCCCACATCCGGGGCAGAACGGGTATTTCTTTTCGTTCCTATATGTCTTGATGGCTTCCATTGTCATGCCTCCATTGCTTCCAGGAACTCGGATGGGCTGATCGGTGTGCCGTCCACTTTGTTCAGACCGATTACTTTTACCGATGTGTTGTGCCGATGGATCACTTTTTCCACCTCTTGCAGGTATTGACCGTGGTTCAGCTCGGCGACGATGATCTTTTCGACCCCTTCGGATGCTTTCAGGATTGCTCTTTCCGGAACCGGCCATAGCGAGAGCACCGTGAGGGACGAGACTTTTTCCCCGGCGGCTCTTGCTTCTTCCACCGCCTCGGCCATCGCCTGAGCACTCGTTCCGTAGCTCAGGAATAGAATTCTGGATCCATCCTCCGGGTTTTCTTCCACCATTTCCAGTTCCTCTTTCCGGGAATCGATCTTTGCCCAGAGGTGCTGGTTAAGTCGATTAACCTTTTCCGGGTCCTTTGTGAGGTATCCGTACTCGTCATGGGTGGAGGTGGTGTATCGGACGACGTGCGGTCCTCCGTAGGGTGAGAATTTGGGTACCGAATCCGGAGTCTCGAACCGGTACGGGACGAAGGGCTCGTCGGGCGATGCCATAGGCCTGCTGCCGACATCGACTTTCCTGAAATCTTTCGTCTCCACCGTCGCCATGGCGGACGAAAGTTCTTTGTCGGTTAGGACGAACACGGGGGTTCGCAGCCTTTCGGCTATGTCGAAGGCTTTCATGGTCAGGGTGTAACACTGTGGAACCGTGCTTGGTGCCAGTGCTACGATTGGATAACCGCCGCTGGTCCCCCACCGGACGAACTGCACATCACCCTGCGCCCCGGTGGTGGCTGCTCCTGTGGCTGGCCCCATCCTTTGAACGTCCACTATCACCAGGGGAGCCTCGGCCATGATCGCCAGCCCGATGTTCTCCGAGTAGAGGCTGATGCCCGGGCCGCTTGTGGCGGTGAGAGGACGTGCTCCAGCGAGGGCAGCTCCTATGCACATCCCTATGGACGCGATCTCGTCCTCACCCTGGATCAATATTCCGCCCACTTTGGGCAGTTCCTTGGCCATGTAGAGGAGTATGGGGGTCGCCGGAGTGATCGGGTAGCCTGCGTAGAAATTACAACCCGCATCCAATGCCCCACGAGCGATTGCGGTATTGCCGTCGATGAACTCACGCATTTTGCACCTCGGTTTTCGTGATATGCCGGCGCGCTTTGGCGTCGGGCGTAATCATGCGAATTATATCACAAATTTTTAGGGTCGGAGGAAAGTAAGGGGCATCGTTTCGCCCGGTGCGGGTTTCACATCGAGATCACTTCGTCGTCGCATTCCGTGATCTCACCTTTTTCTTCTCCTTCCGGCTCGACGTGTATAGTCACGGAGACGCTGTCGGGCCAGAGAGCCCTGATCTCTTCCTCTATGTCGTTGCAAAGGCTGTGTGCTTCCTCAACGGTCATTTCCCCCGGAACCACCAGATGGAACTCCACGAACCTTCTGTTCCCGGCCTTTCTCGTTCTGAGTGCGTGGAAGTTCAGGGCGTTCGGTCTCGGTCGAGAGAGGATCGAAACGATTTCGCTTTCCTCTTCCGGCGGAAGAGCGAAGTCGAGGAGGTGCTCTCCTGATTTCGACACGATCTTTATGCCCACCCTTGCTATTTCGAAAGCTACGGCGAGGCCGATGAGCGGGTCGAGCCAGCGCCAGTCGGTGAGCCACGCCAGAGTTACGCCGGCCAGCACCCCTACCTGGGTGAGCACATCGCTCAGCAGGTGATGGGCGTCGGCGTTGAGGGCCGGAGAATCTTCCCTCCTTGCGACTTTGAGCATGGCCTGCGCCGTGGCGAAATTCACCAGCGCCGAAGCTACACCCAGCGGTATGCCTATGTCAAGGTTCTGCAGCGGCGCTGGATGCACGAATTTTTCGATGCTTACGTAGACTATGGAAAGCACCGTTGCGAGGATCAGCATTCCCTCGATCCCGGCCGAGAGGTCTTCCACTTTCTCATGCCCGTATCTGTGGTCGAGGTCTGCCGGGCGGGCGGAGATGCGCACTGCTACGTAGGTCATCAGCGCCGACGCCACGTTTACCAGGGTCTCGAGCGCCACGGAGAGTATTCCGGCCGAGCCTGTTAGCCAGTATGCAAGGAGGTTCAGCCCGAGAGTGACCAAGGCTGCAGCGACGGAGAGTACCGCTGCGTGGGATTTCTGCATCTCTTTTAGCCCCCGGAGTGTGGAATCTTGGTGCCCGGCCCGTATTCGTACATTGCAGGCCACGGTACGTAATTGCTCACGAATTCGTCATGGGCTATCAGATCTCCGTTCTGGTATACTTCCCTTATCACGGTGACTTTTTCCCCTTTTATCGGCCACTCCACCTGTTTGATGGTTCCTGATGGAAGCTTGGGGTTTTCCTCGTAGATCGGGGGAGGAGGCGGCTGGACGTTTTCCACCTTTCTTTCCACCAGCTTGACCTCCCATCCCGGCTTGGTCCCGTACAGCTTGACGGTTATGAATCCTTTTTTCACGTTCACGATCGGTTTTATGAGCAGGTAGTGACCTGTGTTGTTCTTGAATTTCAGGTCGACGTTAGGGGTGTAAATCGTGGCGTCCAACCCCGGTTTCCCGTACCACGAAACTATGTACCCGTGCGCCCAGCGTTCGATGATCGGCAAGCCTGCCCAGAACGCTGCCTGGAAGATCGTGGTGGATACCTGGCACACTCCGCCGCCTATGCCGACGGCTGTTCTATTCCCCTTGATGATCAAAGACTCCACGAACCCGTGTTCCTTGTCTATAGGGCCTATGTGCTTGTTGAACGAGAAAATTCCTCCCGGAGGGATCACGAGGCCTTTGAATTTGCTTGCCGATACAACGATGTTCTGCACCCTGCCGGGGCGCGATCCTTTGAAATAGGTGGTGGCTTCCCCTACCACTTCCTTTATTCCCATTTCGGGGATGTCGTGCTCGTCCACTTCCGGCTTTATCGTTCGGAAGACGACCGGCACCGTGAAAGTGCCCTGGTCTATGCTTTTCAAGACTTTGTCCACTGTAGCCTGGACATCCATCTCCCTCCCGGGGATGCTGGGGGAGAGCACCACCACTTTTTGTTCTTTTTCGTCGAAATCGAGCCTCGCATCGACCGGCTTCGATTTGAGCCCGTCTGCCACTTTGGTCAGTTTTTCCGAGATACGCCCACGGTTGAGCGAAGCTGTCCACACGACTTTGCCACCTGCCCTGCGGATTCCCCACTCTATCATCCTGGCAAGCTCTTGTTTTTGGATCACGAGGACTTTGGATGGGGTGGTATCCGTGACGGATTTCGGAGCGGTGAGCACCAGATCGGATTTCAGCAGCCGTTCGGCGCTTTTCTGTGAAAGCCCGAGGTCGGCCTCGAAAGGCTTTTGTTCAACCGTGACGGCATCAACAGCCGGTTCGTGGGATTTGAATGCTTCGTATAGCCGCTTTCGCGTGGCCTCGATATCCATCTTGATGCCCGGTTTTCCGGGTTCCACGACAACTTTGGTGCCTTCTATTCGCACCGTGGGGGGGCGGGCGTAGGAATCTATCTGAGTCGCCACGTGGGAAAGGAAGTAGTCGGTGATCCCGTCGTCGAACTCGTATTCGAGCGGGATATGGATGCCGTCTTTGTAGGCGTGAAACCTTTCTTCGATCTGCTGTATCCAGGGACCTGTGTGGCCGTAGGTGAAGGCCTTTTTGGCCAGTTTTTTCGAAAGGACGTGTACCCCCATGGAATTCGGATACACGTCCCAGGTGAGTTCTCCGGCGTGCAATTTTATCGGAGGCGCTGGAAAGGGGGTGAAAGCGTCTTCTATGGCTTCCCTGGCTTTTTCAACATCCATACCGCCGAGAGGAAGCTCTCCTACGTACACCCCCGGCACTATCCTATCGTCGTACGCTGCCTTGAGGGCGAACAGAGAATCCGCCACTGCAATCGTGAACAACACCAACAGCAGTGCGGCGACGAGAAATGCTCTGGTTGCGCCTTTCATATCCTGCTTCCCCGATGTCTCAGTAGGCTTTGACGAATTTCTTCCGCTTCGCTTTGCCGGATTCTAACACGAACATCCAGAACGGCGCCCAGGCCAGCGCCACGAAAGAAGGATCGATGTCACTCTTCTTTGCCCTGATTTCCTGCGTCGTCACGTTTTCCGTTGCCTCGGCCCATTTGTCGCTGATTTCCTTGGCCTTTTCCGATATCTCTTCTTCAAGGCGTTTCAGGTCTTCCTTGATTTGCTCTATGACCTGTTCCGTTTCCTCTATATCGGCTTTTGCCTGCGCTGCTATCCGGTGTTTCCTGCTTATGGAGGATACGGCCCTTGTGGATCTCCTGCCGAGGAGGAAACCCAGCACCGATTCCCCGGCGCTGAGATACGTCTCTCGCTTGAGCGCTTCGTACCTATCCTGGTCCTCTTCCAGTTCCTTCTTTTCCCTTGCGAGCTTCTTTTCGAGGCTCAACCGCTTCTTTTCGAATTTCTCCGAAAGCTTGTCCACTTCGGCATCACGCTTTTCCCGCGCTATGTCCTGGCATCTGATTTTGAAATCCCGTTCGCTTTCTCCTGGCTTCGAATACACTTTGAGCACGGGGTTGTAGAATATTTTCACCCGCTTGGTGCGGTAAATGTAATCCCTGACGCCCCTGGCTATGCGCGTGTAAGTGGAAGCGGACTCGAGCCCTTTGGGCAGATCGTCGAACAAAGCCCCGTCTTCCGGCGAATCAAGAAGGTCGTCAGGGGTGAGTTCGGTTTCCTCGGCGTCGTCCCAGTCTATTTTGGAGCGTCCTTCCGGAGGAGGAGCTATCAACATGAATTCCATGTCCTCGTCCACGCCTCGGCGGGCGTTGTAGAAGTGTGCGGAGACGTCGGCGTAGATCATTGGCCTGTACACCAGGGAGGTGGAGGCTGGCGATACCTCGTACCCGAGTTCTTTTTTGAGCGTTTCGAGAGCTTCGTCGGCATCTATGCGCACGGGGAGGAACACCTGTTCCACGTCCGGGTCGATGCTGGGGGGTGCGGTCTGGAAACCGGCCGTTTCCTTGCCTCTCGATGGTTCGGAGACGGAAGACACCTGCCCTGAGACGGCTTCCTCCGGGGCTTGGGAGATCACTTTCGATTTCTTTTCCTGCATCAGTTTCTGGATCTGACTCCTTGTGAGCGGCCCCCTCAGGTAGGACATTGCCCAGCGCGTCATGAAGACGTGGGGGCTGTCCGGGTCGTGCACGTTGTGGAGCAAGAAGACCCTTGGCGCAAGGGTCGATATGGATTTCTCGAGATCTTCCACTTTTCCAGCACCGGCTGCCACGCTTTGCAACCCATCGAGGAGCCTTGATTTGTCCCTTTCCGTCTGTAGTTTCCCGATGAACCACGTCCCGGCGTTGGTCAGGCCTTTGTAGTCCAGGTCCACCGGGTTCTGTGTTGCCAACAGTACGCCCACCCCGAAGGCCCTGGCTTGTTTCAGGAGTGTGAGCATCGGGCGTTTGGAGGGTGGCTCTGCCACGGGAGGGAAGAAACCGAAGACTTCGTCCATGTAGACTATGGCTCTGAGGCTCGTGGTGCCCGGTTGAGCCCGCATCCAGGAGATCACCTGCTCCAGCAGAAGCGTGACGAAGAACATCCTTTCCTGGTCGTTCAGGTGCGCTATGTAGAAGATGCTGTGCCTCGGCTTTCCGTTTTCGTCATGCAGGAAGCCTCCTATGTCCAGCGGCACTCCCTCAAGCCATGATTGGAACGAAGGAGATGCAAGCAGGCTGTTCATGTCCATGGCGAGCTTGAACCTGTCCTTCTCCGGGAAGAAAGTGTCTACGTCGAAGACCCCAAGCCTCTTCATCGGGGGTTTCTGAACTGCCATGATCAACGTCGGCAGATCGAGGTCTTCTCCCTGCCTCCAGTAGTATTCGAAGATATTCGATATCAGGACGTGTTCCCGGCTTCTCACCGGGTCTGCTTCTATCCCAAGTAGCCCGAGGATGGCTGAGACGGTTCCCAGAATTTTTTCCCGTATTATCTCTTCCTCTGTGTCCCATGAAAGGTCTGGAGCTTTCAGGCTTTGAAGCACGTTCACCGGTATCCCGGCGGAGGAACCGGGAGTATAGATGGAGAAGTCTACGCTCGATTTTAGCGATTTGATTCTCTCTGGGCCTTCGCCCCATTTGGCCAGCCCGTTGCGCCACTTTTCGGCGGTCTTCTTGGCGTATTCCTCCGGGGAAAGTCCTTTCCTTTCTGCATCGTCCTCGTTTATCCACGGCAGGAAATCCTCCGGCTTGAGTTCCGGGAACGTGAGCATGAGGTTGGTCATGTCCCCTTTCGGGTCTATGATGATGGCCGGTACTTTGTCCAGGGCTGCTTCTTCGAGGATATCTATCGCCAGTCCCGTCTTGCCGCTTCCGGTCATGCCGACAATGACGCCGTGGGTCGTCAGGTCCCTTGCATCGTATATGACCGGTATGTCCTGCAATTCTCCGGACGAAAGGTCGTATTGCTTTCCCAGATAGAAAGCTCCCAGCTTTTCCACGATTTTCATTTTGGCACCACCTTACGAATGAAATTTACTCTATCAGGATTGTAATTGAAGTCAGGATCATTGGCAACATTGGCAGGCGTTCTGTTTGCAGGGATTGTTCAATCGGATTTCGTCACCCACACGGCCACATCGTAGTACGTGGGAGCTCCTCCCATGTCGGTCTCCGCTTGCGATATCAGGGCGTTCGTTCCGTTCCCGTCTATGCTGAATTTCCTCCACCAAGGGCCTGGCAGCGATACGACGCCGGGGCGGACCCTTGCTTCTACTTTTGCCACGGCTTTCATCTTCCCAAGTCGATTCTGGAGCAGCACGATATCCCCGTTGGAGATGCCCCTGGCTTCTGCGTCCCGGGGGTGAATCACTGCGGTTGGCTTCCCGAGTTTCCTCCTCAGATAAGGAACGTTGGCGAATATACTGTTCAGGGCGTAGTGCGGCGATGCTGTTATCAGTGCCAGAGGGCCGTCCGGAGATTCGTTTTCGGGCACTTCGTGGGGAGGAATGTAGGTCGGGAGTGGATCGTAGCCTTCTTCTGCCATTTTCTCGCTGTAGAATTCGCACTTTCCGCTTGGGGTGTAGAACCCACCTTCGGCAAATGGGAGGAAAGGATCGGGCAGGTTCAATCGGGCGAATCCTTTTTCCAGCAGTCGATCGAACGTTATGCCTTGCATGGAAGGGTGATCTGTATCGAGAGCCTGCTTGATCAGGTCTACGTCGGAATCCCGGAAGCAGGAGTCTTCGAATCCCATGGCCTTCGCGAGCATCCTGAATATTTCGGTGTTTGGCTTCGCCTCTCCCAGAGGTTCGATTGCAGGTTGGTTCAGCGATACGTATTCGTGCCCATATGATTTGTGTACGTCCCAATGTTCGAGTTGCGTGGTTGCTGGGAGGATGAAGTCGGCGAAGTCCGCCGTGTCGGTGACGAAGTGGTCCAGCACCACCGTGAAAAGGTCTTCCCGGAGCAATCCCCGGATTACGGCGTTTTGATCAGGCGCGGTGGTTACCGGATTGCTGTTGTAGACTACCAGTGCTTTCACCGGCGTTTCCGGCGATCCTTCCATCACGGCGTTCTTCCGCACGTTTGGGTCGGTGTTCAACGCGTCGCCGAGTCGGGTCATGTTCACGAGGCGGGTGTCGGGGTATCGGAAATCTTTGCACTTCAGATCCCCGAAGCCGAAAAGTCCGCTGGTGCTGAGCAGCACACCTCCCCCAAGTAGCTTCCACGCTCCGATAAGGGCGGGGAGAAGAGCTATGTTCCTGACCGCCATGCCTCCGCCGCCGTGCCTCTGAAGCCCGTAGTTCATGCGTATTGCGGCTGGTGGGGTGGTCGCGTACTCCACGGCAAGCTCTTCGATCTTCTCAGGCTGGACGCCGGTTATACCGGAGACCCTTTCCAGCGGCCATTCTCTGAGCCGTTCCTTCAGTTTTTCGAACCCCACCGTGTATTTCGAGACGTACTCGGCATCGTGTAGGCCCCTGTCCACTATCGCTCTCATCATGCCCAGCGCGAGCGCTCCGTCGGTTCCCGGCCTGACCGGTATCCATACGTCTGCTTGAGACGCCGTTCTGGTCTTCACCGGGTCTATCACCACCACCTTGGCTCCGTTGTGCCTTGCTTTCTGAATGAAGGGCCATAGATGCACGTTGGATGTTATGGTGTTGCTTCCCCAAATGATGATGAACTTCGAATACTGGAAATCTTCCGGGAGCATCCCGACGTTTGCGCCTATGCTGTATTTGTACCCTTTTCCGCCGGCCGCCGAGCATAGGGAGTGGTGGGATCTGCTGGCTCCTAACTTTGCGAAGAATCGGCCGCTCATTGCTTCCCCTTGTATTAGCCCCAGCGTGCCGGAGTAGGAATATGGAAGCACGGCTTCTCCACCAAATCTGCTCTTTGTTTCCTTCAGTTTCGACGCTATTTCCTCTATTGCCTCGCTCCATGAAACCCGCCGGAATTTTCCTTCTCCTTTTCCTCCCACGCGTTTCAACGGGTAGAGCACCCGATCGTTTTGGTAGGTGCGGGCGATGTATCCTCTGTTCGGGGTTTGTGAACACACCTTGGGGCAGAGGAACTTCCCCGTGATCGGGTGATTTTCGTTTCCCACGAGCCTCACCGCTTTGCCATCGACGACTTCCACCACGTAAGAGCATCTATCGGGGCAGTCCCTTGGGCACACCCCGTATATCATTTTCGTCTTTTCCCTCACCGTTTCCTCCGGGTTTACTTTTGGGCGCTATTATACCAGAAGTTTCGATTTTGTACCGGAGTTCGATTCGTCCGATCGCCGGAGCGCCCGAAGCGGTG
>CAZEXY010000051.1:8251-14431 GCA_964516345.1 uncultured Anaerolineae bacterium | reverse complement strand
GGCGGTGATCCTGGACAGGTGGAACTGGTGGCCTTCGAAGGGTGCCGGCCGACGAGCTTCTGACTGACAAGGGCAACGGGCGGGCGACGGCGTCACCGTCGCCCGCCTATCTTTTTACGCCTCTGAGTTGAACCACGTCATTCCGAATTCCGGGCTTCTTGCGTTCCTTTGTGGACCGGGAGAAGGAACAGCGGCCTCCTTACCTGGCGCAGTACCCTCACGGCAACCCCTCCGAGCGGAGTTTGAGACGCCTGCCCTCTCCCCCTGGCAGACATCATTATCAGGGTAACTTTCTTCTCTTCGCTGACCTGGAGGATGGTCCTGACCGGGTTGGAGCCGGTCACCACCGTCTCCACTTTCAACCCTTCCTCTCGGAGAACTCCGGCAATTGCCTCGAGGTAGCTCCTGGATTGGGCTTCTGCCTTCCTTCGTAACCTCGCCACCACGTCTGCCAGAGTGCCGTACAGGCCCGGCTCCGGCACGTCCGGGACCGAGAGCAATATCACGGTGCTATCGAATGCCGGATCGAGGGCACGGACGTACGAAAGCACCCGTTCCGAGAATATAGAGCCGTCCAGCGGTACGAGAACCCGGTCGATCCTCGGAGGCGGCACTTTCCCACCTCTCGGACGTATGATCACGGATGGTATGGAGAGAGAACGCAGTATCTCCACAGCCCTGCTCCTGTGAAGCATTCCGGCGATGCCGGTCCTTCCGTGAGTGGTCATTATGACTATGTCCGCCGCCACTTTCTCCGCCACAACTCCGATCGTCTCCGCCACTTTCCCTTTTGCAACCTCACACGTTACCTCTATGCCTTCCGATTCGATGCCTCTGGCCATCTTCTCCAGGTAAGAGCGCATCCTTTCCAGATCGCTCTCCTTTTCAGAAGCGGAGAACAGGGTCATCATGGCACCATAATGCTTTGCGAGGAACTTCCCGGCAGGCAGGGCATTTTCGGCGAAACGAGTTCCGTCCAGCGGCACGAGTATGTTCTTCGGGACCTGCTTCTTGCTTCTCCAGAGGGCTATTCTCTCGGGAGAAGCGCTCCATGGCTCCTGAGGCACGGGCGGAATCTCCACGGTTTCCAGTTCGCTCGGCACGAGGGCTTCCGTTGTCCACATGGCTTCCTCGAGCCTGCCGAGTTCTTCCAACACCGGTGAGGGCGCTCCCAGCTTGTTTCGGAAGTAGGTGAAAGCAACGTAAAGGAACGGGATGAAGATGAAGTAAGTCCAAGCACCTTCCTTGAGTCGCTCGGCGAAAATTATCACCGTTGCGGCCGAGGTCAGGAACGCTGCTATGACCGTTCCGACGAAAGTTCCCATGTGAGATAGATCGAACTCCTCCCGCAAACTTCGTACCAATCGCTTCGCGGCCGCCCATCCGGTCATGCTGAGCAGGATGAACACTCCGGCGGCGTAGATGGAAAGGTATATCTCTTCGCTGGTGCCGATGAACAAGAAACAGAGCGATGCAATCCCGACTTCGAGCCAGACCGGCATGTCCGCGACGTCGAACTTGTTCCTGCGCCCGAGGATTTCCGGGATGTAATGCCTGTCTTTCAGCCCCAATGCGAGGTTCTGCAAGCCCTGTGCGCTTGCTGCGCAGGCCGAAAGTAGCACAGCCACCCCCACGAGGGTGCCGGTGTAAGAAAGCCATTGCGGCAGCAGCTTGTCCATGGTCTGCGTGAACACTGAGACCTGCTCGTTGGTCGGGTCGGCGAGGCGGAAGATGGCCGGCCCGGTGATTATCATCGTCACGGCTGCCGTTCCCATGATGATCAGGAGACTGCCGAAAGCCTTTCTGCTCCGTTCCTCCGGGGTTCCATCGTACGCGGCTACCAGGTTCGCAAACACCTCGATGCCGGTCATCACCGCCAGTATTCTCGAGTAACCGGCGAGGGTGTAGTGCAGGTATCCATCGGTGAACGCCTTCAAGGAGAAATCCGGGATGTGGATGCCGAGCTTCACCACCGTGGCGATGTTCATTGCCCACAGCAACAGCAGCACCCCGGCGGTCGCCGGGCCGAAGATGGTGGCGGCGGTCTTGGGGCCTCGGTTCACGAGCCAGCCTGTCAGCAGGCTCAGCACCACTGCGACGATCGCCCTGTAGGTCAGAGGACCAATCCCCTGGTTTAGCATAGGAGCGCGGTCTGCGATGAACGTCACCAGAGCGGCCATGCTGACGAGAAACGTCAGGGTGTATTCCACGAAGGTTATCCCGGCGTTTATCTTTACCGCCCATCCACCGAACTCCTCTTCGGTGAGACCGCTGCCGCCGCTGCCGTCGGTGACCCAGCTCATCACGAGCCGGTACATGGCCGACACAGTGGCTATCGTGAATACCACGAGCCATATGCTTGCGCCGAAAGTGACTTCCGCCACCCCGGCCACCACTATGAGCTTCAGGAACGGCCCGAATACGTACAGCGGGGAGGTGGCGGGATCACCGCCGCCTGCGAGCGCTCCTTCGAGCGAGTTCGACAATTTGTGTGAAACAGCGACCGACATCGAATTGCCTCCTTAACTCGAGCCGCGTAAACATCTGCACCGTCTTGTGTGTCTCCAGGGAGCACCGATCAAACTCGAAAATTATAATGTGAGGTCATTTCGGGCGTCAAAAAGGAATATCTTCTTCCTTCGCTCGGTCGAGGACTGCCGATTCCCGGGAGACGGCTTTCTTCCATCGCCACCATAGGAAACCTCCCGGGAGGGCGGAAAGATAGATCACGCCTTGCAACGCCAGCGAAGCTGCCAGGGCGATCTTTTCCGGCACCCCCACGAGTCCATAGAAGAACACGAAAGCGCTTTGGTTCAGCCCCAGCCCGCCTATTGAGATCGGGATGAGGAGCACGAATGCGATGATGGGGTTGAAAAGGAAAATGTACTCCAGGGGGATGCTCCCGGGCTGGACGGCTTCTGCCAGCAGATAGTTCACGAAGTTGGTTATGATCATCGTGCCGACGGCTATCCAGAACGCCGTCGAAAGAGTCCTGTAGCGGAATCGGTAGGCGTCGAGGGCGGCGGAAAGTCTGTCGTACAACGGGAGAAGCACTTTGGTCCACCTGAACTGCAGGAGCTTCCTGCCGGATGCACGGATTCTTCGGCTGAGCATCAGGGCGAACAACAGGATAACCACGCTGAACGATGCGCCTGCCGCCACGGCCACATTCCTCAATTCCTCGCGTCCGCCGGCCAACACGATCCACGCAGCGGCCAGCACTGCCGTGAACATGAACGCCATCAGCCCCACTAGCCTATCCACCACCACGGAGATGGCCGCATCCGCCGTACGGGAGGTGTATCTTGCAAGCCCGTAGCCCCGCATCAGGTCGCCCCCGATGTTCGCTGGGAGGAAGTTGTTGAAGAACACGCCTACGAAGCTGTAGCTCAGGAGTTCCGTGAAAGGGATCTTGATCTCCAGCGCCCGCAGTAGCACGAACCACTTGAAAGCGCTGTTCGTTATGGCGCCGAGGTACAGGACGAAAGCCACTGCGAAAAGCCATCCGTTCAGCGATCGGAGCAGAGGCAGGAGCTCGTCCCATTTCACACGCCACAGCAAATATCCCACGAGTCCGAGGCTAACGATTCCCTTGACAAAAAAATCGAGCAGATTTTTCTTCAAATCGATCAAATCTCCTTCTGCCGAACGCCAGACAGCGACTCATCCTTCCAGTAAGGAGGAAAACTGCTTCATGATGCCGATGAGACCGGCTGCAAATTTCAGCCATTTGACGGGGCTTCTCTGCAAGTAGAGTTCTCCGCCTTTTTGCTTCTTGCTGTGTAACATGCTCCATCCCATGACGGCTCCAACCGCTGCCCCTATCAAAGCGCTCAAGATCACTACTTTGATGTCCTCTTCACGCATGTTCCCCTCCATTGCCTTTTACGCACACAGCATCATCTGGATTTTCGCACGGACCGAAAGTGTACGAAAACCCCTTTGACCGCTGCTATGGAACTTTCGATTTTGATCACGGGCTCCGTAATGCTGGCAGAGATCGATTCCACTTTGGCCCTGAACTTCCGCAGAGCCTCGGTTCCCTTTTCGATGTTCTCCCCGAGCCAGCGTCGAAGCTTTCTCGTCAGCCACATGAGGCCGTAGGCGAGTGCGAGGAAAATCAGCCCAATGAGAAAACCTTCGAATGCGAGCACTATCAGTGCAATATCCCTCAAGGAACTCAGATCCATCGTTTTCCTCCCAATGCTCTTTCACCCGGATTTAACCATACCGAAATGCAAAGAGCAAGCGCCGCCAGCATCGTCCGGTGCCCCGGTATTCAGGGGCCCACGTAACCTGCGAGGAGCGCCTCGTTTTCCTGCACCCACCGGAGCAGGCGTTCCACCCCTTCCTCCGGGTTCACCCTGGGCTTCCATCCCAACAATCGTCCTGCTTTTCGGATGTCGGCCACGAAAACTTTCTGATCTCCCGGGCGCCAATCGGCATAGGAGATCGGTATCTTCTTCCCCAGAAGGCGCTCCAGCATGTCGATCAGCCGGAGCAGGGAAAGGGTGTTGCTGGGGCCACCTCCTACGTTGAACACCTCTCCCTTGACCAGTTCTATATTCTGAACGGCTTTTTCGTATAGTGCTATCAGGTCGTCTATGAAAAGGACGTCCCGCACCTGTTTCCCGTCGCCGTAGATGGTGATCTGCCGACCCAGCACCGCCGCTATGGTGAACCATGCCACCCAACCTTGATCCTCTACGCCGAACTGTCTCGTCCCGTAGATGCAGGATTGCCGGAATACCACTGTGGGAAGGTCGTAAATTCGGGCATAATCGAGCACGTACTGATCGGCAGCGCCTTTGGAGCAGCCGTAAGGGGAGTGGAAATCGAGCGGTCTCTCTTCGTCCACGCCGAAAGGAAGGTCGGCGTAGGAGTATGCTCCATCCTTTTCGACGATTTTCACGTCATCCATGGCGCCATAGACTTTGTTGGTGGATGCGAATAGAAAAGCGGGGCGCTTTCCGCTGGTCCTTACGGCTTCCAGGATGTTGAAAGTCCCAAGGGCGTTGATCTCGAAATCCGTCCGCGGGTCTTCCACCGACGTGGTGACCGCTACCTGCGCAGCAAGGTGGATCACCGCCGACGGATTGTATCTTTCCATCAGACTTTTTACGAAGCCAAAATCCCTTACATCTCCTTTCTCGAATGTCAGATCGCCGCCGGCCCCTGTGAGCCATTGAAGGTTCGCCTCTGCACCCTTGCGTGAGAGGTCGTCCACCAAGATCACGCGCCAGCCGTTCCGAAGGAACCTCATGGCTGCGTTGCTTCCGATGAATCCTGCTCCGCCTGTTATCAATACCTCCGGCATTTCCGACTCCTTCCGTCTACCATATCCATTGCTTTCGTTCGTCGACTTTGATGAGGTGAATAACCGAATCGGCGATGCTGTTCCAGATGAACGGAACATATACGAGAGCCAGCGTCGGGGCAAGCCACCCCCCGCTTTGCATCGCTTTGGCAATCATCCTTCCGAGCTCGGGCTCCACGTCCGGCAGTCCGAAGCCCATGAATCCCGGAACGGAAATGGCAAACACCCCGGTGCCTGCGGTCCACGCCATGAGGGCGATGAGCATAATCGCCCCGTGCTGCCACCCGTATATTTTCGATCCGCTCCGGTGGGGGCGTTTTCCCCATGCCTCGGAACTCACGGCTGCAAGCCTGGGAAGCAGGTAGAAGATCGCTATGGCTCCGAGCACGTCGCGCGAACCCGAGCTGGCGGCGAGGGCGGCGAACACCCAGAAGAATCCGGGCAGGGCGAAGAACAGATACAGCGGCCAGCTCAGGATGCCTGCCAGGGTCTCTCGGGCTTTTCCTCCCTTGTGGCGAAGCTCCCCCGTCAGCACCCCCCATCCCACCGCCGGGGCGAACAATAGCGGGGATAGGATCAGGAAAGCGCCGGAGGTCTTCATGGCCGCTACGGCCCAGTTGTTCTTCAAAAGCGCAATCGCCAGCAAGGCCGCGGCTCCGATCGCTACGGAAGCCCACATGGAAATCGTCGAATTGCCGGAAGGTTCGTCCGTTTGCCCTTGGCTTTTTGCACGGCTGAAATCCACCCGCACCGAGGATAGATCCCCGAGCACATGGAGCACGAGCACCACCGCTCCGATCATGAAAGTCGTCCAAAACACATCGTCCCACCTGGCCGCTTTCAGGCCTGTGATGAATCTGCTC
>CAZEXY010000051.1:0-8151 GCA_964516345.1 uncultured Anaerolineae bacterium | reverse complement strand
GAATCTGCTCCCGAGCCCGTCGATCCCGAAAACGCTTTCGGTTACTATCAGCCCGCCGATCGCATTCGAGAGGGAGTGAAAGTCGAGGGAGACGGTTTCCCAGATCTCTTTCGATCGTACGGACGCCAACGCCGAAATCCCCGCCGGGTAGAGGGAAATCAGCAGCGCCGAGATCAGGATGTTGCCGAACCCCGCCGATTCACTCCAGAGAACCGCCACAGCCACGATTGGGGCAAGCAGGAACGGGAAAAGCGTCCATCGAAAAGCGAAACCTGCCCATTGTGCATCTCTGAGCCACGATGCTGCGGCCCTAACGAGCAGAGCGATAGCCACGGAGATCACTACCGCGGCAATCACCTGCTCGAGGGATGTCACGAAAGCCCTGCCAAGGCCTGGATGCTCCGCCATCCACTTCCCGGAAATCAACCACCAGGTCGATTCCAGAGCGGACTTGCCCCGGGATACGTTTCTGTTGACGAGGGAAAGTCCCCAGGGAATGAGGAGGAAAGCCAGCACGCGCCCGAACAGCCTCCAGGAAAGGTTCCAGTAAGGGTGAACGGAAGTTCCTTCCATCTGCACCTCGAAACTTAAACGCCCCGGCCATCTCCTGCCAGGGCTGAAAATAGGCGGAGGGGGAGGGATTCGAACCCTCGAGGGCGGAAAGCCCTACGCGTTTTCGAGACGCGCGCACTAGGCCGGACTATGCGACCCCTCCTCGACCGTAGTAGATTATACTTGCAGGGACGTATGAAATCAAATCGACTTCTTCGGAGTCGCTGAAGATTGTTGTAAGCCCGAAGGCGTCCTTTCGGCAGAGATATTCTTGCGCATCGTCGTCAGGGAGTACGCCTCCCGGAACCCATAGCTGGAAAGCAGCCTCGAGCTTTCCTTCGATGGGTCTATCAGATGCACCTCCGCCGGTATGACCGGAGCCCCTTTCAGAAGTCTCAATCCGTAAGAAATCATGGCCGGTTCCCATTCTTCTTTTCGATCCGGGAGCGCCACTACGTTCACTTCGTGCTTTTTGCCTCTGCGGGAGCTTCTCCTCACGAACAGCCATCCGAACATCCGATCGCTGCTCCAGGCTCCAAGCCTCCATACCCGGCTTCCGTCGAACGAGCAGCGTATTTTCTCCCATATCCTCTGCCAGCCGGAGGGGAAGAGTGCATTCATGTCCGTCTGGTACGCCCTGGCGAGGGCTTTCTCGGTCACCTTCCTCGATATCTCGCTCACGTATCTCCTGTGCTCCGGCAGGATGGGCAGAATCTTGCCGGGCAGGTTCGGGGAAACTGCTTCGAGTGGAACGCCCTGCCACCACGCCTCTGCGCCGGTAGCTCGGAACCCGAGCTTTTCGTAGATGTGGATTGCGACCTCGTTGTCGGACCTGACCTGCAGGACGGCTTCCATACCGCCGAGCCATGCAATCTCCTCGATAGCTCTTTCCACCAGCCTTTGGCCGATCCCAAGGCCCCTCATTTCTTCCGCAACCGCTACGTTCGCCACCTGCCAGACCAGCGGGGACCGGGAGCTCCGCTGGATCGTAACGGTGCCTACAATCCGTCCCTCCGTGTCCCACACGAACCCCCGCATGTTCCCGAAGATCGCATGCTCCCACCCGGGAACGGCCTTGAACAGAGAGGCCGTCCTGGCCAGCATTCTGATCTCCTCCACGATTCTGCTATCGCGGGAAGCGATTTCGTCGGCGAACGCCTCGCCTATCAGGTCGGCGACCTGCCACAAATCTTCCGAGAAAGAGAGAGGGCGGAGAACTCCCCGACGTTCCGTCATGGACGATTTCCTCATACAGATTTACAGAAAAGTTTAGGGCTTGTGCAGCTCCAACGATTTGCTTTGCCTACCCCAATTGACGGTGTCCCCGTAGAGGCAACCTGCAGGTCGCCTCTACCAAAGATTATTCACCCGTTGGGCTCGGGCTGCAACTTTTTCGGATAGAGATGGGCAGATCTGGATCGGCCGGGAAGGCGTTGCGGATAGAAATCAACGTCGCTCTTCTCGCTCCATCGTCCCTTCGTGAAGAACCGGGTACGTGAGCCATACCGTGGCCAACGCGAACGCTACTCCCGTGATCGTCCTAAGCATCCAGCTGCTTTCGTGAAGCCCTATAAGCTGCAATCCTCCGTCTATACCCATCGGCAGGATGAAAAGCAGGTAGGCTTTGAACGAAAGCCTCTTCCACCTCCTGCCGGTAATTCCGAATGCGATGCCGGAGAGAAAGAAAGTGGTGTAAATGGCAAAGCACCTCTGGCAGAACGCCATCTTGTACCCAATCGACGCGTTTCCAACGAAATATTTCCGGGCTAAAATCGAAGAATTTCGCAAATATCCGAGATCGTTCAGTTGGGAGAGGCTGTACACATCCAGGAGGTGATCCCTTCCGAAGAGGAAGTAAGAGCGTTCCGGAAGCTGGTGGCAGAGAGGATGGTATAGGGTGTAGATCCATCCGGCAGCTTTCGGATGTCCCAAGTGCATGAGAATAGGGGCGAGCAACGCCAGCGCGACGTACATCCCAAATCCGGCGTTGAAAATGGCAAGCCAGTGTCTCTCGAAGAAGGAAGACAGCCGTTCTGCTATTTCGTCTACACGCAGTTCCATCACGCCGAACTTTTCCGCCTCGGTAAACGCAAAGCCCACACGGTTCCGAGCGCGGTGATGGCGGCGGCCAAAAAGAAAACCTGATCGTAGCTGAGGGCTTTCAGGAGTATGCCCGCGAGCAGGGGAACGACTGCCTGTGGCAAGGTCAGGGTTGATATCACGCCGGAATACGTGGCGCGCAGATTGACCGGAGCCAGCTCCAACAAGGCGCTCGAGAACCCCACCGAATTTCCGGAGGTGGCAGCGCCGGAAAGGAACAGAGGTACGTACAACCATCGCCAGCCCATCGGAACCAGGAGTATCGCAAGCAGAGGAGCGAGAACCGAGACAGCTCCATACACCAGGAGCATTTCCCTGGAGCCTATCGCATCCACGAGCCATCCCCAGACGAAATTCGCCAGGAGGACGCCCAGGAGCATCGCCGCGCCGAATTTCGCCACGGCAGCCACAGGAGCGTGCATGACCTTGAGTCCGAATACCGTGTAGAACGGAATTACGGCAAGGCTGAAGCTGGTGAAGATCTGAACCATTACCAGATCGGCAAGGTCCTTGCCGGCGTTTTTCACCTGGTCGAAATACTCCGACCAGGAAGGCACCGGCGATTCGCCTTCAGGCCTTGGAGGCTCTTTGATCATCAAGAATCCGAACGATGCGACGAAGAGCGATGCTGCCGCCAGGCCAAAGAGCATCGCGTAGTTGGTTGGGTATGGCTCGTTCTTCAGGATGTACCTGACTATTGCCATGCTGGAGAAAGCCAGAGTTCCTCCCAGCGCAGTCCTGGTGGCGAAGAATGCTCCACGCCGGTTCAGCGGTATGACTTTCCCGATGATGTCGGTATACGGCAGGCCGCCGAATCCGCCTCCTGCGTAGAATATGGCGAGCAAAACCACCAGCACCCATTCGAGGAGCCTGGGATTGCCCCCTCCTATGGCGTATATCAGCCAGGCCAGCAATCCCCAGGAGGCAACCCTTATGTAAATAGCAGCCAGGAGAAAAGGCATCTTGTACTTCTTCGGTTCGATGTATCTTGCGGCGATGGTTTGGGGAAGCACGTTCGCCACCTGGAGTACGGTGGTGAGTCCTCCGACCCAGACCGTAGAACCGGTGAGCAACGCTATGAAACCTGCCAGAACAGTACCGGGGTGAGTAAAAGCGCTCCCGAGCGCCAGGAACGCCCCATGCCAGATCCCTCCGAAGAAATTCCGTGTGAGGGAAGCCTCTTCGGGGGAAGCTCCCATCTCGATTTCCGTCATTTTCTCACTTTCCCTCGGGCGGTTTCTTCAGGGACTTTACCGTCTCCCTGAAATCGTTCTCTGTCATTTTCATGCAATTGGGTCTTTCCGAGAGGTTGTAGAACTCCTCGAGGAACTTGCGCACTTTGCCGACGTATTCTTCCACCAGAGTTTTCCACTTGCCCATGGTTTCAAGTCCCTTTTGTGCTGGATTCAGCGGCACCTCGATCGGTCACTTCACCTCACACACTCCGGCCGGGCAGTGACCGTACAGGTGAGCCTCGATCTCCTCACGGAAATGCTTCAGCGCCGTTTGCAGCGGCACCGCCGCGGACTGCCCCAGTCCGCAGAAGGATTCCTTCCTCATGTGCTCCGCCAGGTGCTCCAGCAGCTCCAGATCGCCTTCCTTCCCCTTGCCGAAAGCGATGTTCGTCAGGATGGAGTAGCTCTGGTACGTGCCCAGGCGGCATGGTGCGCACTTTCCGCACGATTCGTGGCGGAAGAAATCCATGGTCGCCCGCAGGATGTCCAGCACGCATGCGGTGTGGTCGGCGACCAGGATGGAGCCGGCCCCCAGGGTGACCCCCTTCTTCGCGCTGTTGTAATCCAGAGGCACGTCCAGCAGCGATTCCGGGATGAAAGCCCCGGCGGAGCCGCCCACCTGGGCGAAATGGAACTTGTTTCCGTTGCGGATGCCCTTGCCAAACCGTTCGATGGCCTCCCGCACGGTGATCCCGAACGGTACCTCGAAAGCTCCCGGACGGTTCACATCCCCCACGATGGTGAAGACTTTCGTCCCGGGGGAGCCGGGCGTCCCAACCTCTTTGTACCAGTCGGGCCCATAAGCCAGGATGTCCGGCACGTTCGCCAGGGTCTCCACGTTGTTGACCACCGTCGGCATCCCGCGTAAGCCGTAGGTAGGAGGGTACGGCGGGCGCTGCCGCGGCTGCCCCCGCTTCCCTTCCAGCGACTCGATGAGCGCCGTCTCCTCGCCGCAGATGTAGGCACCTGCACCCAGGTGTATCTCGATGTGGAAAGAGAAATCGCTCCCCAGGATGTGGTCACCCAGGAAATGACACCTTTCCATCTGCTCGATTACACGCTCCAGGCGATCCCTCAGGTGTTTGTACTCGCCCCGCAGGTAAATGTAGCCTTTCGATGCGCCCACGGCGTACCCTGCTATGACCATGCCCTCCAGAACCCGGTACGGGACGCTCTGGAGGATCAGCCGATCCTTGAAGACCCCCGGTTCCGATTCGTCGGCGTTGAGGATGACGTATTTCTCGCTTCCCGGGGCTTTGGCCGTGAACTCCCACTTCAGGCCGGTGGGGAACCCCGCACCGCCGCGCCCTCGCAGCCCCGATTCCTTCACGATCCGGACCACCTCGTCCGGCTCCATGGCGATGGCTGCATCGATCCCCTGGAGCCCGCCAGCTTCCCGGTAGTCCTCCATCGATTCAGGATCGATCCTGCCAACGTCCGCCAGCACCCGACGGGTCTCGCCCGCAGCGTCCTCCGTCAGCTCCGGAGGCATCCCCTCCGGGAGCAATCCGTCCGATGGGAAGCCATCGGGGTCGGCCAGGATCGATTCGATCTTTTGTGGCTCCAGATGGTTGTAGAGCTTGCCATCCATGAACAGGAGCGGCCCCTGAGCGCAGTAACCGAGGCATGACGTGGTCTCCAGAGTGAATCTGCCGTCGGGTGATGAACCTTTCGGTCCGATACCCTGGGACGGGCGCAAGGAAGACCGTGGTTGGAAGATGTCGAGCTTTCCATAAAGTGTTTCCCTTACCTGTTTGTTCCGCAGTTCGCAAAGAGGCCCTTCGCACAGTTCTATGAGGTGCTCTCCAACCGGGTGGAGTTTCAGCAATCTGTAGAACGAAGCCACGCCGTAGACCCGGCTTTCGGCAACTTTCAGGTGTCTGGCGACGGCCTTCATCACCTCTCGCGGCAGGTATCCGTAGGCTTGCTGAGCATCCTGGAGGATCGGGAGAAGGGATTCCTGGTTGGGAGGATGCTTTTCGAAGATCTCTTCCAATGGCTTTGTATCCAACTGGACTAGCTTTGATTTCACGTGTCGACCTCCTCGTAAGAATGCCCCGGACCGGGGCGCCTTGGAGAAAGTTCCTGCAATTGTCAGACTCTATGATAACGCAAGAGGCGGATATTGTCACGCTGGAAACATTTGACGATTGCCCCGAAAAGATGTCGGAATTTGTCCAAAACCGGGAGGCACATGCAGTCGAACGGCCCTTCAAGCAGCTTGCTCTCTTCCTCTCCTCAGGTCTATAATGGGCGCGGCAGCGATCCTGATGCAAAGGATCGCTGCTGGGCAGCACCTTGACTATCGAACTACCGTACCATCAGACTGTTGGACTGCCGGACTACCAGACTATCGGACTACAGGGGGTGTTTCGATGGCGGATTTTCAGGTCTTCTCGATGGAACGCATGATGTCCCTCTTCGAGCAAACCGTGGAGTACAACCTCTCTGAAAGCGGCGTCAAGCCGGTACCCCTCAGGGAACTCATTCAGCATCGGCCGGAAATCATCGACGAGCTTCTGGATACCGAGCTCAATTACCCTTACGCAAATGGCAACCCGGAACTCCGGGAGAATATAGCGGCTTTGTACGACGGGGCAACTGCTGAGAACGTGCTGGTCACCATAGGAGCGGCGGAGGCGAATTACATCGTCACGAATACGTTGCTTGCCCCCGGCGACGAGATAGCGGTCATGCTCCCCAACTACATGCAGATATGGGGCGTGGCAAAGAACCTCGGAGCCGTCGTCCGTGAGTTCCATCTGAAGGAAGAAAGCGGATGGGCGCTCGATGTGGAGGAGTTGAAGGAAGCCGTAACCCCGAAGACGAAACTGATAGCCGTATGCAACCCTGACAACCCCACCGGGCACATCCTGACGGAATCGGAGATGAATGCGGTGGTGGAAGCGGCCGACAGAGTCGGAGCATGGATACTCGCCGACGAAGTCTACGCAGGAGCAGAAAGGACAAGGGAGGATCAGACCCCTTCGTTCTACGGTCGATACGAGAGGGTCGTGGCTGTGGGAAGCCTGAGCAAAGCTTACGGGCTGCCGGGGCTCCGAACCGGATGGCTCGTGGCACCGCCCGACACGGTTCAGGAGGCATGGAAGCGGCATGAATACATAGCCATCAGCGCAACCATGCTTTCCAACAAACTCGCTGCCATCGCGCTATCCAAAGAAGTGCGTCCCAGGCTAATCGACAGGACGAGGAAGTTCGTCCGGGAGGGATATGCCATTCTCGAAGAGTGGCTGAAGAGCCACGGCGATACGTTCAAGGTGGTGCCGCCGGAAGCCTCGGCCATCTGTTTCGTCCGTTACAATCTGGACGTGAATTCTACGGAGTTCGTGGAAAGGCTGAGGAAGGAGAAGAGCGTTTTCATCGTCCCGGGGGATCACTTCGGCATGGATAGTTTCTTCAGGATAAGCTTCGGTCAGCCTGAAGATTACCTGGTGCCAGCGTTGAACCGCATACACGAATTCATCCTCGAACTCCAGAGGTGACCCCATGGAGAAGGACCTCTCGTTGGAAATATTGAGGGAGGTATTGCAGGCCGAACGAAGGATAAGACCGTACATCCGGGAGACTTACCTGGAGCACTCCCCATATCTCAGCGACTTGAGCGGGGCGAACGTTTATTGCAAGCTCGAGAATCTGCAGTACACCGGGTCGTTCAAGTTCCGTGGAGCCATGAACAAGCTGCTTTCGCTGCCGAAGGAAGATAGGGAGAAAGGGGTCGTGGCAGCTTCGACCGGGAACCACGGAGCTGCCGTCGCCAGGAGCGCCGGAATCCTGGGAATCGAAGCGGTGATATTCGTCCCGGAGGGAACAGATCCGTCTAAGGTGCAAGCGATAGAGAGATACGGTGCAGAGGTACGGTATCACGGCAGCGACTGCGTGGAATCGGAGGTTTTCGCCAGAAAGTTTGTCGAACGCAACGCTCTGACTTACATACCTCCTTACAACGATCCCCAGGTGATCGGCGGCCAGGGTACCATCGGAGTGGAGCTGTCCAGGCAGATGGAGAGGATCGACGCCGTATTTGCCTCGGTCGGGGGTGGAGGATTGATTTCCGGGATCGCGAGCTATCTGAAAGTGGTCAGCCCATCTACGGAGATCATAGGGTGTTCACCGGAGAACTCCCAGGTGATGGTTCGCTCGGTGGAGGCAGGTCACATACTGGACCTCCCATCCCTGCCGACGTTGTCGGATGGCACTGCCGGAGGCATCGAGGAAGGTTCGATCACCTTCGACCTTTGCAGGA
>CAZEXY010000050.1:11543-14610 GCA_964516345.1 uncultured Anaerolineae bacterium | reverse complement strand
AGAGCGTACTCCAGCCCATCCACCAGCGCCTGCCAGCTCGCTTCGATGATGTTCGCCGAACTGCCCACCGTGATCCACGACCGCTTCCCGTTGCGGGTGGTGATCATCACCCGGGTCGTCGCAGCCGTCGCGGCATCGGCGTCCAGGATGCGGACTTTGTAATCCGTGAGCTGGATATCCCGAAGCTGCGGGTAATAGGGCAGAACCGCTTTCCGCAACGCCCTGTCCAGGGCGTTCACCGGGCCGTTCCCTTCCGCAGCGGTATGGACGATCTCTCCGTCGACCCGTAATTTCACGGTTGCCTCGGCCAACAAACCACGCTTCTGCCGATGTTCCACCACCGTGGTGAAGTCCACGAGCTCGAAAGGCGGCCTGTAGTCCGGCTTCGCCCTCTCCAGCAGCAGTTCCACCGACGCATCGGCCCCTTCGAAGAAGAACCCCTTGTTCTCCAGCTCCTTGATCTTCGCCAGCGCCGCCTTGATCTGCTCCTCCGTCACCTCGATGCCGAGCTCCTTGGCCTTGTACCGAAGATTTCCGCGCCCGGACAGCTCCGAAACCAGCACACGCTTCTCGTTCCCAACCAGCGCCGGATCGATGTGCTGGTAGCTATCCACGTTGCGCAGGATAGCGCTGACGTGGATCCCGCCTTTGTGGGCGAAAGCCGTCTCCCCCACGTAGGGGAGCTGAGGGTTGTGGGCCACATTGGCCGCCTCGCTGACGAACCGGGAGACCTCCGTCAGCATCCGCAATTGCTCATCGGAGACGCAATCGATCCCCATCTTCAGCTTCAGGTTCGGGATGATGGAGCAAAGGTTGGCGTTGCCGACCCGCTCCCCGATGCCGTTGATGGTGCCCTGCACCTGCGTGGCTCCCGCCCGAACCGCCGCCAGCGAGTTCGCCACTGCCAGCTCGGAATCGTTGTGGGCGTGGATGCCCAGAGGAGCATGCAGCCTCCGGCGCATCTCCCCGACCACTTCCTCGATCCGCCAGTACATGTTGCCGCCGTTGGTGTCGGCCAGGACGATCCAATCCGCTCCGGCGTCCTGAGCCGCTTCCACCGTGGCGAATGCGTACTCCGGATCGGCGTTGTACCCGTCGAAGAAATGCTCGGCGTCGTATATCACTTCTTTGCCCGCGGCTTTCAGGTAAGCGATGGTGTCGGAGATCATCCGCAGGTTCTCCTCCAGCGTTGTCCGCAGGACGTCATGGACGTGGAGAGTCCACGACTTGCCCACCACCGTCACCGCCGGCGTACCGGCGTCCAGGAGCGCCTGCACCTGCGGATCGTCCTCCACCGCTTTGTCCGCCCGTCTGGTAGAGCCGAACGCCGCCACCTTGGCCTGCTCCAGATCTAGATCTTTCACCCGCTCGAAGTATTCGGCATCCTTCGGATTGGAGCCGGGCCAGCCGCCTTCGATGTAATGGATGCCGAGCCGGTCCAGCTTCTGCGTTATCTTCAGCTTGTCCTCGAGCGAGAACGATATTCCCTCGTGCTGAGCCCCATCGCGCAGCGTCGTGTCGTACAGAAACACATTGCTCGTCCGCATCACTCCCTCCAAAAACCCTAACGCAAAGCCGCCAAGAGGCAAAGGCGCAAAGATTCTTTTAATTTTTTCCCCGCGCCTTACGCTCCTTTGCGTCTTTGCGTTTTTATCCCGACCAAGCGTCAGATCGTGCTCACCGGTGCAGGATGCGATGATTCGTAAGCTTCGATGAGCGCCAGCCGGTTCAGCAGGTATCCAAGCTGATCCACCCCTTCCAGCAGACAGTTCCTGCTGAAAGCATCGATGGGGAACCGCTCCGTTCGCCCGCCGGGGAAGGTGATCGTCTGCGATTCCAGATCGATCACCACCTCGCCGTTCGGATCGCGCTCCAGGTCTGCCACCAGCGCCCGGTGCGCGTCCGGGGAGATCTCCACCGGCAGCAGGCCGTTCTTCAGAGCGTTGTTCCGGAAGATATCGGCGAAACTGGTGCTGATCACCGCCCGGAATCCGTAGCCCACCAGCGCCCAGGGGGCGTGCTCTCGGCTGGAGCCGCAGCCGAAATTATCCCCGGCCAGCAACACCTTCCTACCCTGCATCCCCGGCTCGTTCAGCACGAAATCAGGATTGGGGGAGCCGTCCGGCAGATACCGCCAGTCGGCGAAGAGATGATCCCCCATGCCGGCCTTGTCCGTAGCCTTCAAGAACCTGGCCGGAATTATCTGATCCGTGTCTATGTCGTTTATCAGCAAGGGTACCACTTTGCTATTCAATATCCTGAATGGTTCCATCCATCCCTCCGTTCATCTCGGTCAGTGCTCGAATCTTAACGCAAAGACGCAGAGAAGCTAAGACGCCAAGGCTTTTTAATTTTCTTTGCGCCCTACACCCCCTGTCGCCTTTGCGCTCCATCTACCTACATCACCCTCAGCCGGGCTTCAGGTCTTAACGCAAAGCTGCAGAGGAGCCAAGACGCAAAAGATTTTTATCGATTTTTTCCCTTGCGTCTTATGCTCCTTGGCGTCTCTGCGTTTCTATAAAATCTTCCGCGGGTCGGTGACGACGCCGGTGACGGCGGCCGCGGCTGCGGTCAGCGGGCTGGCGAGCATCGTCCTTCCGCCCTTTCCCTGCCGTCCTTCGAAGTTCCGGTTGTTGGTGCTGACGGCGTACTGCCCCGGCTCCAACCGATCCCCGTTCATGGCGATGCACATGCTGCACCCGGCGGTGCGCCATTCCGCGCCGGCATCCCTGAACACACGATCCAGCCCTTCGGCCTCCGCCTGCCTGCGCACCTGCTCCGAGCCGGGCACCACCAGCATCCGCACGCCTTTGGCGACCTTGCGCCCGCGCACGATCTGCGCCGCCGCCCGCAGGTCTTCGATGCGGGAATTGGTGCAGCTACCGATGAAAACCACGTCCACCGGATGCCCGAGGAGCGGCTTCCCCGGCTGCAAGCCCATGTACCTGAGAGCCTTTTCCAATGAGGCCCGTCGGGTGGGGTCTGCAATCTCCGCAGGGTCCGGCACCGGAGCGGTGATCGGCATTCCCATGGACGGGTTCGTGCCGTAGGTGATCATCGGCTCCAG
>CAZEXY010000050.1:7657-11443 GCA_964516345.1 uncultured Anaerolineae bacterium | reverse complement strand
CCGGTGCCGCCGCCGATGCCGATCTTTGCGATCAAGGCCAGGATCATGTCCTTGGCGGTGACGCCGGGGCGCAGCCGGCCGTCGAAACGGACGTTCATGGTCCTGGAACGCGTCTGGAGCAGCGCCTGAGTTGCCAGTACGTGCTCCACCTCGCTGGTGCCGATGCCGAACGCCAGCGCGCCGAAAGCGCCGTGGGTGCTGGTGTGGCTGTCGCCGCAGACGATGGTCATGCCCGGCTGCGTGAGCCCCAACTCCGGCCCTATGACGTGGACGATACCGCGGTTCGGGCTGTCGAGCCCCAGGATCGGCACGCCGAACTCCTCGGCGTTCTTCTCCAGTTGAGCCACCTGCTTCGCCGCCTGGGCGTCCCGGATGTCCTGAAGCGTTATCGGGCGTTCCAGGCGTTCGGCCGGGAACGTGGGCACGCTGTGATCGATGGTCGCCATCGTCTTGTCCGGCCGGCGGACTTTCAGCCCGCGATCACGCAACCCCTGGAACGCCTGCGGCGAAGTCACCTCGTGCACCAGGTGAAGATCGATATAGAGGATGGCGGGAGCTCCCGGCTCCTGCGCCACCACGTGGTTCTCCCAGATTTTCTCGTAAAGTGTCTTTGGCTTCATTACTAACCCCTGATTCGACGCAGAGACGCTGAGACGCAGAGAGACGACCAAGAGGCTAGGGAACGACGATTTGTTACCCGCCGTAAGGTCATACTCTCACCACCGACACACGTATGTCAGGGTCTCCGTCGCCTTAACGTTGTCATTCCGAACCGAGACGAGCGAGGCTCGTCGAGGGAGGAATCTTGTGCGAAATCGGCGAATCAACGAGCGTGCGCACCGGTGGAGCATCCTTCGCGGCAGTACCAGATTCGTTCATTCGCTGGTTCAAGATTCCTCGTCGCTCCGCTCCTCGGAATGACAAAATCAAGCCGAGCGTCCTGAGAGCCTTCATCGACAGGCACAACTCTGTGATGGTTTTGCTCTGGGGGCAATCCTGCGTCGGGTAACATGAGCGTTTCACCCTGACCCCTCCCCCCTGATCCCTTTGAAATCTCCGCGTCTCTGTGCCTCTGCGTCATCTTCTCATTCGATAGTTGAGCAGCTTGTTGAGTGCGCTCATGTAAGCCTTGGCGCTGGCGACGAGGATGTCCGTGCTGGCGCCGTGGCCGCTGAAAGTCCTCTTTCGCTCAACGCCGGTCTGCGGGTTCACCTTGCCGTTGACCGACCCGCCGTTGGTGGGCTGAACGCGGATGGTCACCTCGCCAACGGCGTCGATCCCCTCGGTTACCGCTTTCACGGCGAACTCCGTCAGCACGTTTGGCACGCCCACCACCCGATTGATGGCCCGATAGATGGCATCCACCGGCCCGGTACCGATGTCCGCGTCGGTGTGGGTCTTGCCGTCGGGGCCGGTGAGCACCACCGTGGCGGTGGGCCTGGTGCCGGTGCCGCTGATTATCTGCACGTGCTCCAGCTTCCACACCTCCCGTGGCTGATAGAGCTCGTCGGCGATGATCGCCTCGATGTCCTCGTCCGTGACGACTTTCTTCTTGTCCGCCAGGCGCTTGAACCGATCGAACGCCTGGTTCACCTCCTCGTCGCTCAGGTCGGTGTATCCCAGCTCCTTCAGCCGGTTGCGGAAAGCGTGCCTGCCGGAATGTTTCCCAAGAACCAGCTCGTTGGAACTGAGCCCGACGGTCTCCGGCCGCATGATCTCGTAGGTCAGCGGGTTCTTCAGCACGCCATCCTGATGGATTCCGGCTTCGTGAGCGAAGGCGTTGGCCCCGACGATGGCTTTGTTGGGCTGCACCTGCATGCCGGTGAAAGCCGTGATCATCCTGCTGGCCCGCATGATCTGGGTGGTATCGATATCCGTGTACAGCCCAAAGAACTCCCGCCGGGTGTAGAGCGCCATGACGACCTCCTCCATGGCGGTGTTCCCGGCCCGCTCGCCGATGCCGTTGATGGTGACTTCCGCCTGACGGGCGCCCGCCATCAGCCCGGCCAGGGTGTTGGCCGTTGCCAGCCCGAGGTCGTTGTGGCAGTGAACGGAGACCACCACGTCTTCCGCCCCGGGGACGTTCTCGATGATCCCTTTGATCAGCGCCCCGAACTCCCACGGGGTGGTGTAGCCCACGGTGTCCGGGATGTTGATGGTGGTGGCGCCGGCCTTGATGGCCTCTTCCAGAACCACGTACAAGAACTCCGGATCGGAGCGCCCGGCGTCCTCCGGCGAGAACTCCACGTCGTCGCAGAGAGACTTGGCGTAGGAGACCATCTCCTTCACCTGGGCGACGCACTGCTCCCTGGTGATCCGGAGCTTGTGCTTCAGGTGGATATCCGACGTCGCCAGAAACGTGTGGATGCGGGGCTTGGCGGCATCCCGCACCGCCTCCCATGCTCTATCGATGTCCTTTTTGTTTGCGCGGGCCAGGCCCGCGATGACCGGCCCGTCCTCCGTGCCGACTTCTCTGGCGATCATATTGACCGCCTCGAAGTCGCCGGGGGACGCTATGGGAAATCCGGCTTCGATGACATCGACTTTCAACCTGGCGAGCTGCCTGGCGACCTCCAGTTTCTCGTCGATGTTCATGGTCGCGCCGGGGGATTGCTCCCCATCCCTCAGCGTCGTATCGAAAATGAAGACCTTGTCCATGTTCCTCTCCTCCAGAAAGAACGATAGCTTCAACGCAAAGCCGCAAAGAAACCAAGACGCAAAAGATTCATTGATTTCCCTTAGCGTCTTATGCCCCTTCGCGTCTTTGCGTTAAACCGGCTATGCTCCGCCTTCGCCTGGCTTCACTTCCTTCGGGTTCAGCCATGGCATCATCCGCCTCAGCTCACGCCCGACCTGTTCGATCTTCGCCTCGGAGTGAATCCGGCGCTGTTCGTTGAACCAGGGTCTGCCTTTCTTGTTCTCCTCGATCCAGTCCTGGGCGTACTTGCCGGACTGGATGTCGGCCAGGATCTGCTTCATCGCCTGCTTCGTCTCGTCGGTGATGATCTTCGGGCCGCTGTAGTAGTCGCCGTGCTCCGCCGTATCGCTGACGGAATAGCGCATGTAATTGAGGCCGCCCTGGTAGATCAGGTCGACGATGAGCTTCATCTCGTGCAGGCACTCGAAATAGGCGATCTCCGGCTGGTATCCTGCTTCCACCAGCGTGTTGAACCCCGCTTCGATGAGGTTGGAAACGCCGCCGCAGAGCACCGCCTGCTCGCCGAAGAGGTCGGTCTCCGTCTCCTCGGCGAAAGTGGTCTGGATGACGCCGGCTCGGGTGGTGCCCAAAGCCTTGGCGTAAGCCAGGGCGGTCTCCAAAGCCTTGCCGGAAGGGTTCTGCTCCACCGCCACCAGCGCCGGAGTGCCCACCCCTTCCACGTAGAGCTCCCGAACCCGGTGTCCCGGAGCTTTTGGAGCCACCATGCTCACGTCCACGGACTCCGGCGGGACGATCTGCCTGAACCGGATGTTGAACCCGTGGGCGAACATGAGAGTGTTGCCCGGTTCCAGGTTCGGCTCCACGCTTTCATGGTACACGTCCGGCTGCTTCGTGTCCGGGATGAGCATCATCACGATGTCGGCTGCTTTGGTTGCGTCCGCCACGGACATCACCTTGAGCCCCGCGGCCTCCGCTTTGGGCCAGGACTTGCTTCCCTCGTACAGTCCCACCACCACGTCCACGCCGCTGTCCTTGAGGTTGAGGGCGTGGGCGTGTCCCTGGCTACCGTACCCGATGATGGCCACGGTCTTGCCGTCGAGATAGGAAAGGTCTGCGTCTTCGTCGTA
>CAZEXY010000050.1:0-7557 GCA_964516345.1 uncultured Anaerolineae bacterium | reverse complement strand
TCGCCCATTCGCTGATTCGCCGATTCGACCATTCGCTGATTCCTCAGTTCCTTCCGTTGAACTGCTTGCTCATGGAGCTCGGGCCGCGCTCCATGGCGATCTGCCCGGTTCTGACCATCTCCAGGATGCCGAACGGGCGCAACATCTCCACCATCGAATCCACCTTCGCCTCCGCGCCCGTCACTTCCACGATCATGGAAGACGGGGCAATGTCCACCACTTTGGCGCGGAAGATGTTGACTATCTGCATTATGTCGCTCCGGGTCTCCGGGGAAACGCTCACTTTGATCAGAGCCATGTCCCTGGTGACCGCCGGCTTCTCCGTGAGATCGTCCACCTTGAGCACATTGACCAGCTTGTAAAGGTTCTGCTCCACCTGGTACGCGCTGGTCTTGGCCACGTCCACCACGATGGTCATGCGAGAAAGTTCGCTGGTCTCGGTGTGTCCCACCGCCAGGCTCTCGATGTTGTACCCTCTTCTCCGGAAGAGGCTCGCCACCCTGGTGAGCACTCCTGGTTTGTTTTCCACCAGTGCAACCAAAACCCTGCTTTTCTCCATGTTCTTCTCCCTCCAGAACGAGTTGATCGACGCACAGGTGCGGAGACGCAGAAGTCCGTGGCTGTTAGCCGTTAGCCGTCAGCCGGTAGCGGGTTTCCCGCTCATACGAACATCCATGCTAACGGCTGTCGGCTGCAGGCTACCGGCTCCCCTCCAGGCTCCTCCGCACATCTTTGCGTCAAGAATTTACGCCGGCTTGGGACGCCGAAGCATCTCGTGGATCGGCTCGCCTGCCGGCACCATCGGGAAAACGTTCTCCTCCTTCTCCACGTGGAAGTCGATCACCACGGGGCCGTCGTGCTTGCGGGCGGCCTCCAGGGTCGGAACGACTTCGTCCGGATGCTTCACCACGAACGCCCGGATGCCGTATGCCTCGGCGATCTTGGTGAAATCGGGGCTGAGGATCGGTGTGGCCGAGTAGCGTTTGTTGTAGAAGAGCTCCTGCCACTGCCTCACCATCCCCAGGTATCCGTTGTTGATGATGGCAATCTTGACGTTCAGGTTCTCCTGCGCCACGGTGCCGAGCTCGGGCATCGTCATCTGGAAGCCGCCGTCGCCGGCTACCAGCCACACCTCCTCGTTGGGACGGGCGAACTTGGCTCCAACGCTGGCCGGGAGCCCGAAACCCATGGTTCCCATGCCGCCGGAGCTTATCAGTGTGCGCGGGCGCTTGTACTGGTAGTACTGAACCGCCCACATCTGGTGCTGACCGACGTCGGTGACTATAATCGCATCGCCGCCGGTCACCTCCCAGAGCTTCTTGACCACGTACTGCCCGACCAGGGTATCGCCGAGATCGTGATTCAGGATGTCCCGCTCTTTGCTTTCTTTTTTCCATTCCTCGATCTGCTCGAGCCAGTCTTCGTGGTGTCCCTCCTCCAGGTGCGGGATGATCTGAGAAAGCACCGTCTTCAGATCTCCGATGATGCCCACATCCACCTGGATGACTTTGTTCAGCTCCGCCGGATCTATCTCGATGTGGATCTTGCGGGCATTTGGAGCGAAGGTATCTATGTCGCCGGTTATCCTGTCGTCGAAACGCATCCCAAAGGCCAGGAGCAGGTCGGCCTGCTGGATGGCGTAGTTCACGTAAGCTTCGCCGTGCATCCCCATCATCCCCAGGAAAAGCGGGTGGTCGCCCGGCACACCGCCGATGCCCAGGAGGGTTACGGCTATGGGCGTCTGGGTTCTTTCGGCAAACTCCAGAACCTCCCGCATCGCTCCGGACTTGATCACCCCCTGACCGGCCAGAATCAGCGGGCGCTTTGCGCCGTTGATCAACTCCACGGCGTCCTGGAGGTTCTGGGCCATGGACGTGGGCCTTGGCCGGTATCCCGGGAGCTTCACCGGACCGGTGGGGTAGACGAAATCCGTCTCGTCGTTCTGCACGTCCTTCGGGACGTCGATGAGGACGGGCCCCGGCCGGCCGCTTCGGGCGATGTAGAATGCTTCGTGGATGATTCTCGGGAGGTCTCTAACGTCTGTTACGAGGTAATTGTGCTTTGTGATGGGGAGAGTGATACCGGTGGTATCGGTCTCCTGAAAGGCATCGGTGCCAATGGCCGTGGTGGAAACCTGGCCGGTGATGAACACGACCGGGGAGGAATCCATCATGGCGGTGGCGATTCCGGTGGTGAGGTTCGTGGAACCCGGACCGGAGGTCGCCATGGCCACTCCCACTTTGCCGGAGGCCCTGGCGTACCCATCGGCGGCATGTGCAGCCCCCTGCTCGTGGCGGGTCAGGACGTGGCGGATCGGGTAATCCGGCAGCGCGTCGTAGGTGGAAATGATGGCTCCTCCCGGATACCCGAACACCACTTCCACGCCTTCGTTCAGAAGGCCTTCCCAGATGATCTGTGCTCCTGTGAGTCTTGGCATGACAAATCCCCTCCTTCCTGTTTTTGGGCGCAAGAAGCCCCCTGGTGCAGGCGCGTAGCGCCCCTGCCTCGCAAATCGTGTGAGATTGTTCCTCTACCGTAGGGGATGCGACGGACGGTGTCGCCGATTGGAAATAAACAAAAAGGCCGCTCCTTCTATGGAGCGGCCTGCTTGCCTTTTGCTTCCGGCTTAGTTTTCAGGTTCTGTCGTCATCGCTAAGCCGCCCCATGCGCCGATAGCTCCTCGCCAAGGAGGAGCACGCTAATGATAAGGACGACAACAACGACAAACAGGACCTGGTTCATTCTTCTCCGTCTCTTTTTCGAATTCCCCGGCGCTTCCCACCGGGTTGAAAAGTTTATACCAGATTGTGAAGGGCTTGTCAAATCTGGACACGCAGGGTGCAGCTCAGGTCTGGCGAGCAGGCTACATCGTTAGAGCAACTTTCAAGACACCCGGACGTGCGGCAAATTCCATCGCCTCAGTCCCCTTTTCCAGAGGAAACTCCGCGTCCAACATGGAGAGAACATCTACGTCTTTCCGCTCCAACCACCCGAGAGCTTTGTCGAACGGCCCGCACCTCGATCCCACCAGGGTGAGTTCATCCACCACGACGCCGGTCATGTTCACCGACATGCTTCCGTGGTAAGTGCTCTTCAGAATCAGCGTACCCATAGGCCGCACCAGCTTCCTCGCGGTCTCGAATCCCTCCGGCGTTCCGGTTGCATCCACGGCTTTGTCGAACATGGCTTCCGGCAGTTCACCCAAATCGGCCGTGGGAATACCCCACTTCCGAAGCAACGTGTAGTTTCTGCGCCTGGTCCTCAGGAGTACGGTCAGATCCGCCCCGGTTCCAGCTATCACCTGAGCTATCAAAAGGCCGAGTTTACCTGCGCCCACCACCACAACCCTCTCACCCGGAGCAATGGTCACCTGCTCGAGGATTTCCAAAGCAGCAGCCAGCGGCTCCGTGAAGGCTGCCTCTGCATCTGAGATCGAATCGGGCACCGCATGGAGGTTCTCCAAAGGGAGCGTCACGTAATCTGCGAAAGCACCATCCTTCCCAAGTATGCCGAGTACGGTCCTGTTGCGGCAGTGGCGATACAACCCCATGCGGCACATGTCACATTCTCCGCAGGTGATGTTTATCTCGCCGACCACCCGCACGCCCACCCACGATGGGTCGTCGGGGCTTTCTTCCACGATTCCCACGAACTCGTGCCCCAGCACCCCTTCGTAGTCGTAGTAACCTTTGACCAGCTCAAGGTCTGTGTTACAAATGCCGGCTCTAAGAACCCTAATCAGTGCTTCCCCGCTTCCGGGTGAGGGATTCGGGTAATCTTTTTTCAAAATTACGCCGTTCTTGCGATCGAGGTACAGGGCTCTCATTTCTGCTCACTTGCCGAGTTCATCGCCTGCCACACCCTCTCGGCCGTGGCAGGGATGCGGTTCAGCCTGATCCCAACCGCATCGTGTATGGCGTTGAGGATCGCCGGAGCCGTCGGAAGCATCGGCATCTCGCCCATACCCTTGGCCCCAAACGGACCGGTCTCCTCCGGCATCTCCACGTTGATGCTCTCGAATTCGTAAGGCATATCGAGAACTGTGGGTATCAGGTATTCACTGAAATTCCTGGTGTAGACGTACCCTTCCCGCTGGCGAAATTCTTCCATCAAGGCGTATCCAACGCCCATGTGGACCGCTCCTGCCACTTGACCCCACAACAGCTTGGGATTCACCGCTTTACCCACGTCCTGGGCAGAGATTATCTTCACCACCTCGACTTCGCCGGTTTCAGTGTCCACTTCCACTTCTGCCACCTGGCAGGAGAAGCCGTAAAGGGCATGAGGCTCACAAAGCCCGGTGTTGGGGTCGAACGGGAAGGTGGCATGAACTTTCCTCAGGTAGAAAGTGTAGCTCGATTCGACGTGCCCCGGATCTCCCGGATCGATTTCACCTCGCTTCAACTTGCGTAAAGCCTTCCGGCACGCTCCGAACACGGCATTCCCGGACATGTACGTCTGTCTGGAAGCCGAGCTCGATCCGGCGCTGGGCACGTTGGCCGTGTCCAGGGGTGCCATCTCCACCCGAGACACGTCTATTCCGAGGGCATCTGCCGCTATCTGGGACAGTACCGTGTTCGAACCCTGCCCAACGTCGGACGTACCTATCCGAACCACGGCTTTATTGATCTCCTCTCCGTCGAGGTAAAGGTCCACAACGGCGGTGGCTTTGTCGTCGAACCCAAAGGAATAAGCGATATTCTTGTAGGTAAGCGCAAGCCCTATGCCTCTCGCTTTCCCGGGCTCGCTCGGCCTGGGCGGTTTCGGCGATATCCAGCGACCGTTTTCCTCCCTCCATCCGGCCGCTTTAGCCGCCTCGAGCAAGACCTCCTTGCCCGGCGCCACGCTTTTCGGCAGAAACTGTCCAACCGCTCCCCTATCGCCAGGCTCCACGAGGTTCTTCAGGCGTATCTCCACCGGGTCGATGCCGAGTTTCTCGGCAAGTTCGTCCATCATCTGCTCGTAGGCTACCGGGGGTTGCGTGGCTCCAAACCCGCGCATCGCCATGGACGGAGCATTGTTGGTGAAGACCGCTTTGCCGTTCAACTCGATGGCCGGGCACCGGTACGGCCCCACGGAAAAGGAAACGGCGTTCGATAGAACGACAATGCTCGTAGACGTGTGAGCGCCGGCATCGGCAATCATTTCCACCCTGGCCCCCAAAAGCGTTCCATCCTTCCTGGCAGCCCACTTGTATCTCATTACGAATGGATGCCTCTTTCCGTGCCCTCGGAAGCTTTCCTCCCGTGTCCACACCAGCTTGACCGGCCTCCGTACCACGTAAGCTGCCACAGCTACGAGGTGCTGAACCGACATGTCCTCCCTGCCGCCGAACGCTCCTCCGATTCCGGGAACGATTTCCCGAACCTTCTTTTCGGGCAGGTCGAGGAGGTGGGCTAGCTGACGTATGTCGTCGTGAGCCCACTGGGCTGCTGCCACCACCACTACCCTTCCTTCTTCGTCTATGTAGCCAAGCCCGGCTTCCGGCTGCAAGTAAGCGTGCTCAATGGCCGGCGTCCTGAACTCCCTTTCTATTATCACATCTGCACTGGAGAACGCTTCTTCGATCTCCCCGAGGTGAACGTTTATTTCTTTCAATATGTTGCTGCCGCGCTCTTCGTAGACGAGCGGAGCATCCGGTTTCAGCGCAGACTCCGCATCCTCGACCACAGGCAAAGGCTCGTATTCCACTTCCACCAGATCCCTGGCTCTTTCCGCAATCTCCTCGCTCTCGGCCACCACCATGGCAACCGGGTCGCCGATCCAGCGAACTTTGCTCCCTTCGGATACGAATACTTCCTGGTCCATATCGTAAATGCCGAATTCGTTTACCGGCACGTCCCTGTACGTCAGTACTTTCACCACACCCGGGATGGATTCGGCTTTGCTCGTGTCGATTCTCAGAACCCTGGCATGAGGATATTTGGGCCAGACCACCTTGGCGAAGAGCATACCTTCCATCGAATAATCCTGAGGGTAAGGAAGCGAGCCGGAGACCTTTGCTCTTCCGTCAACTTTCGGGATGCTGTGTCCAACGAAGCGAATGTCAGTCATCGTTCACCTCCTCGGCAGCCGCCTTCACCGCTTCGACGATCTGGTAGTAGCCGGTGCATCTGCACAGGTTCCCGGCAAGCGCCCGCTTTATCGTTTCGTCGTCGGGTTTGCTGTAAGTTTCGAGCAGAGCTTTGGCGGACATGATGAAACCGGAAGTGCAATACCCACACTGAGCGGCGGCATGATCCACGAAAGCGCGCTGGATCGGGTGAAGTTCTCCATCTCCGGCAAGCCCTTCCACCGTCTCGACCCTGCGGCCGTGAGCCTGAGGAGCAGACACGAGACAAGATGTGACGGCCACTCCGTCCAGTTGAACCGTACACGCTCCGCATTCTCCTGCGCTGCACCCGTCCTTGACTCCCAGCAACCCAAGTTCGTCCCTCAACGCATACAGCAGGCTCTTGCCGCGGACGTTTCTCAAAGTGACCTCCCTGCCGTTCACGGTGAGGGTAATCTCGTTACCCTCGGCAATCTCTTCGGAAGAAGGCACAGGGAGAAGCTCGAATTTCTGCCGATTCATCGGAGGCAGGAGTTCAGGTATCTCACGCCGGGAGATCTGCCGTAGCGATCTTTCCACCAGGACTTTCACCAGATGTCGCCTGTAATCTGCCGTTCCACGTATGTCGTCTATCGGCTTAGCAGCCCGGCTTGCCGCCTCGGCAGCCCTGGCAATGGCGCTTTCGTCCAGTTTCGAACCTTTCAGCGCCTTTTCCGCTTCCTCCGCCAGGAATACGGTCGGTGCGACGGAGCCAAGGGCGATCCTGGCGTCGAGCACCGTGTTCCCATCCATCGTCAAGAGCACAGCAGCGTTGACTACGGAGATGGCATGAGCCTTTCTCAATCCATGTTTGAGGAATACCCCTACTTCGTTCTCTGCCTGCTTCGGCACCAGGACGCCTTCTATGATTTCGTCATCCCGGAGCACGGTTCTGCGCACGCCAAGGAAGAAATCCCGAATTGGAATCCGTCTTCGGCCGCCCGGGCCGGCAAGAACCACCTCTGCCCCAAGCGCCATCAGAGCCGGAATGGCATCTCCGGCCGGAGATGCCGTCGCAAGGTTCCCACCTATGCTTCCCAAATTCCTGATCTGAACGGAGCCTATTTCCTGCACAGCCTGGAGAAGCAACGGGGTGGATTTTCGCAAAAGGGGTGAGGCCAAAAGCCTCGAATAAGAAACCGCTGCCCCGATCCAGATGACACCGTCTTCTCTTTGCTCTACCGACTGCAAACTGGGGATTCTGGTGACGTCTATCAAGGTGTCGACTTTCACCCCACCGCTTTTCATCGCCACCGACAAATCCGTGCCGCCGGAGATTATGCGAGCACCTTCCCCAAATGCCTTGAGCAGGTTTCCGGCTTCCTCAGGTGAGGCAGCGAACACGTATCTTTGCCACATTGCACTTTTCCTCCGTAAATTCCCTTTGCATCGGGTCGTCGATTCGACACCGGTTGAAATTATATCAGAGCGAAGGGGAGCAAGACAAGACGGTGCGGTTTTGTCCA
>CAZEXY010000049.1:10045-14678 GCA_964516345.1 uncultured Anaerolineae bacterium | reverse complement strand
CTGTGGCTGTAGGTCGGGCTGACAGCCCGACCAGGGCGGACTAACAGTCCGCCCTACAGATCCTTTGGAAAGCTCTGCGTCTCCGAGTCAATTGTGTCCTATTTAAGAAGCAGTTGCCATGAGAGGTTGTATACCAATGCGGATGAAAATGGAACGCTGATGACGCAGATACAGGCTGATTCCCGCAGATCGGCACCGGACGGAGATACCGTCACTTTGGGTGGGCAAGGGCATTGCCCCCGCCTACCCAAGGCAGGGAAGTCGCGTTTCATTTACGAAGCCGACACAACGACGCGAAAGTTTTTGAAGTCTTCGCGTCTTGCGTCCCTTTGCGTCCCTGCGTTGAAACCGCTGCGCGAGCTGTTAGCTCGCGCCTCTGCGTTCTATTTGCGAAGAAAAAGGAAAAAATGCCCCACGAAAAAACGCTTGGAGGTGGAAGATGTTGGATAGGACTTTCAAATTCAAAGATTACACGCCGAGACCGTTGGAAATCATCGATACCACGCTCCGGGAAGGCCAGCAGACGTCGTTGCTTCACGACCACTACAAGTATTTCTTCGACACTCAGGACAAGATCGAGATCACCAAAGCACTCATCACCTACGGGGTCAAGTTCATGGAACTCTTCGCCCCCATCGTCAGCCCTCGTGAAAAGGAAGACTTCCAGGCCATCAAGGAGGCACGAGATGGACTCATCACGCAAAAAGGGTACACTTTCCTGTTGGCGCATGTCCGCACCCACCCTGCGGACGTGGAAGCCGCCATCGATGCCGGGTTCGACGGGCTGAATTTCTACATCGGGACTTCGGAGCAGTCCCGCAGGTACAACCACGGCAAAGCTCTGGACGAAATCGTCCGCCGGGCCGGCGATCTCATCGAAGACGTGCGGCGGAACCACCCGAACCTGATCCTCAGGTTCAGCGGAGAGGATGCCTTCCGCACCCCCTGGGAGGACCTGATCCAGGTGTACGACGTGATCGCGCCGCTGGTGGATCGGTTCGGCACGCCTGATACCGTCGGCGTGGCGACACCAGCCGTCGTCCGAGATCGGGTCAAGGCACTGCGGGAACGGTATCCGAATGTGGCTCTGGAAGGGCATTTCCACGAGGATAGAGGCTTCGCACTCTGCAATTCCCTGGAAGCGGTCCGGAGCGGCATGCAGTACATCAATACCACCATCCTGGGGATCGGAGAGCGCTCCGGGATCACGTCCATGACAGCCCTCCTGTTCAACCTTTACCTGGAGAAAGAGTACGACATGCTGGAAGGCTACACCCTGCGGGCATCCTACCCCATCAACGTGATGCTGGCGGACAAGCTCCACTCCCTGGTGCCGAGCCGGGAGCCAGTGAGCCTCACCAATCGAACCCACACGGCCGGCGTGCACCAGAAAGCGGTGCTGAACGATGCATCCACCTACGAAGCGCTTCCGCTGGACATGTTCGGCGTGGTGGAATCGGAAATACTGCTCGGCCCGCTGAGCGGGTGGAACGTGATCCATTACTTCCTGAAGGAAATCAAAGGATTCCTGCTGGACGAGCAGACGGCCCGCAGGATCGCCAAAGTCTTCAAGGAGCGTGTCTACAGCATGGGCGAAGGCGTCTCTCCGGCCGATCTGCTGATGGAAATCGCCGAAAAGGAGTTCGAACTGGAGCGGATACAGGTGCCGGAGGGGTTCCAGGGGCGCGTGCTCCAGATGATGGATCGCAGGAACGCCGTCAGGCGGGAGGTGAGATGATGGGATTCACTTTCGCGGAGAAGATTCTGGGGGAGAAATCCGGCAGGGGAACGGTTCGAGCCGGGGAGATCGTGGAGGTGGAACCGGACGTAGCCTTGAGCCACGACAACACCGCCGCCATCGTGAAGATCTTCCGCCAGATAGGGGCCGAGAAAGTGCGATACCCGGAACGGCTCGCCATCGTGCTGGATCACGCCGTCCCGCCGCCCACCACCCGGCACGCCCAGAACCACGCGGAGATCCGTCGGTTCGTGGCAGAGCAAGGGATCGCACATTTCTACGATGCAGGCCGGGGGATATGCCACCAGGTACTGAGCGAGGAAGGTTTGATCCATCCCGGAACGCTGCTCCTGGGTGCGGATAGCCATTCGACCCACTACGGCGCGCTAGGGGCGTTCAGCGCAGGGATAGGCCGGAGCGAGATGGCGGCGATCTGGGCCACCGGGAGGCTGTGGCTGAAAGTCCCGGAGAGCACGAAAATCGTGGTGAAAGGCCATCTGGGAGGGTGGGCAACGACCAAGGACCTGGCGCTGCACATCATCGGGACGCTGGGTGCCGATGCTGCGATATACCGCTCGGTGGAATTCCACGGAGAGGCGATAGAGAGCCTTTCGATGGAAAGCCGGTTCGTCCTGACCAACATGATGGCGGAGATGGGGGCAAAGAATGCGTGGATTCCGCCGGACGAGACCACGGCGGCATGGCTGAAGGAACAGGCCGGGGTTGAGATGCCCGAAAGGCCGTTCCTTCCGGACGAAGACGCCGTTTACGCCGAAGTTCACGTCTTCGACGCATCGCAGGTGGAACCGATGGTGGCGCGCCCCGGGCGGGTGGACGATGCGGTTCCGTTGAGTCAGGTGGCGGGCACCAGAGTGCATCAGGTCTTCATAGGCACGTGCACCAACGGCAGATTGGAGGATATCGCCGCAGCCGCGAGGATACTGCGTGGCCGGAAAGTGGCGCCCGACACGAGGCTCCTGGTGATCCCCGCCTCGTCCAGGGTGCTGAAAGAGGCCACACGTGCGGGCTACATCGAGGCGCTGCTGGAGGCCGGAGCGATGATCGGCGTTCCGGGGTGCGGGCCGTGCATGGGAAACCACATGGGCATCCCGGCTCCCGGCGAGGTGACCCTGAGCACGGCGAACAGGAACTTCCGGGGGCGCATGGGCACGCCGGACGCCCCGATCTACCTGGCGAGCCCGGTCGTGGCCGCCGCCAGCGCCGTCACCGGCCGGATCACGCACCCGGAGGAAATCGCCCGAGCACAGCAATCACGTTCCATAGAGTAGGGGTAACCTGTTGGTCGTCCCCAAACACCACCTCCCATAGGACAAGCTAACAGCTCGCCCGCCGCCGCGAACGCCCCAGGGCAACGCGGGGTACGTAACGAGGCGAGCCCCCAGATTCGCATTTGTGGTATAATTCGGAGAGCGAAGAATCAAAAGTCGAATGCTCCCTGGAGGAAACAGAGTGGCAAAGGGTAAACTCTTCAAAGTGGGGAAGTCTTTCGTGATCGAGATTCCAACGGACGCCCTGGTCGCCCTCGGCATATCGGAGGGAGACGAGCTCGTCATAGAGATCGATAGGAAGCTGAAGAGAATCCTCGTCTCGAAAGCCGGTGACTTCACCGGCGTAAATGAGGAGTTTGCGAATCAGGTGGACGATTTCATCGATGAATACAGATCCGCACTCGAGGTGCTCGCCAACAGGCGCGACGAGAGATGAATTACCTCTCCCCCCAGCAGGTGCTGTTCTTGCACTCCAGGATCATCGACGAAATCGGAGGAAGCCACGGGGTGAGGGACATAGGATTGCTGGAAGCAGCCGTAGAACGTCCAAAAGCGACTTTCGGAGGAAAGGACCTGTACCCCGACCTGTTCTCCAAAGCCGCGGCGGTCATGCTTTCTTTGATTCAGAACCATCCTTTCGTGGATGGAAACAAGAGAACTGCAATCGCTTCGGCTGCAATGTTCCTTTCGATAAACGGTTGGAAGCTTTCTGCTACTTCCCGGGAGCTCCAAGATTTCACATTCCGAGTTGCCGAACGTGGAGCCTCGGTGCAAGAGGTAGCCGAGTGGCTCAGGAAGCATTCAGTACCGGCTACCTGAAGCCGATCCTCTCACAGCAGACGTCACAGGCGGTGTCTCGCCCGTAAGGACGAAAACGGGACGGTGATGAACGCAGATTTTCGCAGATAGGTGTCACGGGGTCTGTCACTTTGGGTAAGCGAGGGCAATGCCTTCGCCTACCCAAGGATGGGTATCAGCGCTCTATTCACAGAACAGCAGCGAGCTCAAGCAAACAGGAGGAACAACATGAAACGCAAATACTTCTTCTTGATGCTGTTGATGGCAGCTCTATTCGTCATATCCGGCTGCCAGCCAAGGACTCCGCTCCCCACGTTTCCCCCTCCTTTCACAGCTACTTCGACGGCAGGAACGTCGACGAGTACGCCAGCTATCTCGACTCCGACGCAGATTCATCCCACGGAGACGAACACTCCAAAGCCTCCAACCTCTACTCCGTCACCTATACCATCGCTCACACCTACTCCCCTGCCGCCGAGCCCTACCCAGCCACCCACGCCGACACCGCTGCCCCCAACGCCGACACCTATGCCTACGCCCACCCCAAAGCCCACTCCCACGCCACAACCAACCCCTCTGGCTTTCGAGGAGTTGGACCGACCGTGGAATCTGGTAGGCTCTTACGTCAACGCCATAAATCGCCGTGAGTTCAAACGGGCCTACGGGTACTTTGATTCCACGACCCAGAGCTACGAGGAGTTCGTGAAGGGATTTTCCGATACCGCTCATGTAACCGCAGTGGTATGGCCTCCGACATGGACAGAAGGAGCAGCCGGAAGTTTCTACGCATCCGTTCCCACCATCCTCG
>CAZEXY010000049.1:0-9945 GCA_964516345.1 uncultured Anaerolineae bacterium | reverse complement strand
ACATGGACAGAAGGAGCAGCCGGAAGTTTCTACGCATCCGTTCCCACCATCCTCGTTTCCACCCACAAGGACGGGAGCGAACACTTCTTCGCGGGATGCTATGTAGAGCGTCGGGAAAATCCGGCGATGTCCCAGACTCCAACCCACTGGGGGTTCGTCCAGCACGAAACGGAGATGCATGCGGTCTCCAGCCCCGACGGGTGGCAATTAGAGCACGCCTGTAGCCCTGACCTCATGTTTCCAACGAACGAACCTTTCGACGATCAATCGGGACCGATAGCTGCGCTTTCTTCCTACGTAAACGCCATCAATTTGCGCGACTATCGCAGAGCCTACGACTACTGGGAATCGCCAAGCCAGAGCTACGAAGATTTCGTCCAGGGTTTTGCCAACACCAAATTCGTGATACTCGCTGTTCGCGTGCCTTACCATGAAGAAGGCGCCGCAGGAAGCTTCTACGCCGAGATACAGACCCTTCTTCTCGCCGTACACAAAGATGGAAGCAAACACAGTTTCGTAGGGTGCTACATAATGCGCACCCCAAACCCGGCCATGTCCGGCCATCCGGAGAAGTGGATGATCTACCGGGCAGAGATGGCACCGGCGCCCGGAAACAGCGGTGATGTGAGGCTGCTACACAGTTGCAGGTAGAGCAACGACATAGAACGTCACACAAGGACTTCGTAAGCGGATATGGAACGCGTCGAATCTCCGTTGGATTTGCGGGTCGATCGCTGGGCCGGTGTGGTGATGCTGGTTGGTGATACCGACAGCGGCAAAAGCTCACTGGCCCGAAGAATGTGGCCTGCGATCGTGTCTTCGCATCGCAGGCCTGCCTTCCTGGACGCAGACATGGGGCAAGGGATCATCGGGCCGCCGACGGCACAGTCCCTCGCTTTGTTCTCGCCTGCACATCCGGACTCCTTTCCTCCCCGGGGAAAGAGGGTCCGGTATTTCGTGGGGAGCATCACTCCGCGGAAGCACATGCTCGATACCTTCGTCGGATTGTCATTGCTGGTGCGGGAAGCCCTCAGCAGATCCGACCTGATCCTCGTCGACACTACCGGGTTCGTGAGCCCGAAACAGGGAGGCATTTACCTCAAAGGCGCCAAAATGGAAATTCTGCGGCCCTCTCTCGTAGTTATACTGGAGCTCGAGCGGGAAATCTCCACCATGCTCGAGCCGTGGGAAGCTCTGGGGATACCCATGGTGAGCCTGCCGGTCTCTCCCAATGTGAGGGAGCGATCCCTGGAAGAGAGGAGAGAAAGGCGCAGGTTCAGGCTTCGAAGGTATTTCCGAAATTCCAGAAGATTTCACCTGAAAGCAGGCATACCGGCAATAGGGCACGGCAACCTGGAGGCAGGTCGTTTGCTCGGGCTCCTGGACCACAAGGGATTCTTGCTCTCTCTGGCCGTCTGCGAGGACAGCGGTGAAACGATCACCGTCTCGAGCCCGCTGAAAGAAAACCTCTTGGATGCCGTGTCGGCGATCCGACTCAGCGATCTTTGGCTCGATCCAAGGACCGGAGAGCACGGGAGGTACATCCCTCCAGAAGCAGCGGAAACCCGAAGCAGATGTCATGAGCGGTAGCTCGCCAATAAGGATGAAAATTCAGAACGCAGATACCGCTGATGGCCGCAGATTTTCGCAGATCATCCTGGTCCAATCCTTTCATCTGCGAAGATCAGCGTTTTCTGCGTCATCAGCGTTCCATCATCGTTCTATTTACGGAACAAACGCCGCTCTGAAGGTGTTTCGGATACAAAGCAGCAACCCAAGGAGGGAACATGAAAAACAAGATTGCAAAACAATATGGCTTGTGGAAAAGCCCCGTGACCCCGTCGAGCATCGCCCAGGGACTCCGATTGAGCGACGTCGGCTGGGACGACGAAACCGGGGCTTTGGTCTGGCTCGAATGGAGATCGGATCGTGGGGTGCTCGTCGCCCTACCTTCGGATGGAGGAGCAACCAGGGACATAACGAGCGATTTCTCGGTTCGAGCCAGGGTAGGATACGGGGGAGGAGATTTCACCGCAGGAAAGGGTTTCGTCTACTTCGTGGATGCAGAAAGCTCCAGAATCTACAGGAAACCGATCGGAACAGGCGTTGCCGAGCCCGTCACGCCTGCATTCGGGGTTTCGGCCTCGCCTGCACTTTCCCCAGATGGGGAATGGCTCCTGTTCGTCCATTCATACGAACGATTGGATTCCATAGATATCGTAGACGCGAAAGGACGGAAACTCCCCCAGAAACTCGTCTCCGGCAATGATTTCTACATGCAGCCGCGATGGCACCCCGACGGGAAGAAGATCGCCTGGATAGCATGGGATCACCCCCAGATGCCGTGGGACGGTACATGGTTGCGGTTGGGTACTTTGAAGTTCCAGGACGGCTGTCTGCCCACTCTCGGCAGCATCGAGATCGTAGCAGGCAGCAAAGAGGTCTCGGTCTTTCAGCCGGAGTTCTCTCCCGACGGCCGATACCTGGCGTATGTGTCGGACGAAACCGGATGGTGGCAGATATACCTCTACGATTTGAGCACGGGAGATGTGCACCAGATAACCTTTACCGAAGCGGAACACGGGCTTCCGGCATGGATTCAGGGTATGAGAACCTACACTTTCTCAGCCGATGGCGGCTCGGTCTACTACATAGAGAACGATTCCGGATTTTTCAGCCTCTGGAAATACGAAATCGGGAGCGGAAAACGCGTTCGAATCGATGTGGGAGATTACACGTACCTCGGGCAGCCATCTGTTTCTCCCAGAACGGGATCGCTGGCGTTGATAGCATCGAGTGCGAAAATTCCCCCCAGAATAATCACGTATGAGAGGGAAGGAAGTTCGAAGGTGGTGCGGAGAAGCACGACCGAATCCATCCCACAAGAGGACCTTTCGGCTCCGGAGGCAATCACGTGGAAAGGGCTCGATGGAGGAGAAGTGCATGGCCTTTACTTTGCACCTACGAATGGTCGTTTCGAGGGGAAAGGCAAGCCACCACTGATCGTTCACGTGCATGGAGGACCCACGAGCCAGGTCACGGCAACTTTCAACATGACCGCCCAGTTCTTCACGAGCAGAGGGTACGCTTTCCTCGAGGTGAACTACCGGGGAAGCACCGGCTATGGCAGGAAATATCGGGATGCGCTCAAGGGAAACTGGGGCATCTACGACGTTCAGGATTCGGTAGCAGGCGCCAAGCATCTCGTTTCCGAAGGTCTGGTCGATGGAGAAAGAATCGTGATAATGGGCGGAAGCGCCGGTGGATTCACGGTGCTCAAAGCGCTGGAAGATTACCCCGGATTCTTCAAAGCAGGCATCTGCCTGTACGGTGTCTCGAACCATTTCACCCTGGCCGCCGAAACCCACAAGTTCGAAGAGCGATATCTCGACACTTTGCTCGGCCCTCTGCCGGAAGCGGCAAAGATCTACAGGGAGCGTTCCCCGATCTTCTTCGCCGACAGAATCCAGGACCCCGTGGCGGTGTTCCAGGGAGAGATCGACCAGGTGGTGCCGAAAGATCAATCGGATACGATCGTGGAATCGCTGAAGAGGAGGGGAATACCCCACGAGTACCATGTCTATCCAGGTGAAGGACACGGATGGCGCAAGAAGGAAACGATAGAGAAGTTCTTCATCAGCGTGGAGAAATTCCTGCGCCAGTACGTGATCTTTTCGTGACCGAAACTTAGGGTGACGAACTCCTGGCGGTGGGCCTGCCCCCATAGGAAGCAGGCCCACCGTTTCGGTCAGTTCCTCGAAGGCATCGCCGGAGCATCTTCCTCAGGCTGGGTCACGAGCAGCGAAATATCTTCCAGCACCAAAGGTATTTCCTTCTCCGAATCGATCTCGGTCATTACGGTGGTGCTCTCCTGGACTTCCCTCAATATGCGGAATTCTTTTCCGTTCCGTTCCACCCTGCGTCCACGAGGGACATCCCCCATTCTGGTGAAGACTATCCTCACACGCCCCGCCCCATCCATGTAAATAGTTTGCACTCCGGCGACGTCATCCCTACGCGCAGATATCTCCCCATCCCCCACGACCACATCATATCCGATCGCACGGAGGAGATCGGCAGCTTTCTTCAGATCCATTTTCTTCACTTCACCACCTCTATCGCCGATGGATCGTTGATTATCATTTCAGGCCACCCTCTGTATACCTTTATCAGGCCATGCACGCGGATGGTCTTCCCTTTGTAATAGACGTCCGGCGTCTCGGGCCATTTGCTCCACACGCTCGGGAAAATGACGACCTTGAAATTGGAATCCCTGTCGGAATCCGGCATGAGCCATATGACCCTACCGCTGTTGTAGGTTTCGTTTACCGGCATTTCAACCGTCACTTTCTGGAACAGGAAATTCCGAGCGTCTTTGTAAGAGATGTACCCACACTCAGGGGTGACGAAGCCGCTCTTAGGGAACGCTTCGGTTGTGGCCTTGGCCCAATCCTTCTCGAATTGTTCTTCCAGTCGGTCGATTATATCGGTCTGAGTAACTGCGATGCCGAGTTCCCTGTTGAAGTCGAGGGAGTTCGTCGAGAAATTCTCCGAACCGACGAAAGCAACTTTGTGGTCCACCACGAACATCTTAGCATGGACGAAGGGGTCTACCATGTAGCGAACTTCAGCGCCGCCCTGCCGTATCTTTTCCCTCCCGGCCTCGTTTACGTCGTTGGAGAGCGGATACCTGGGCGTGGAGATAAATCGGACTCGCACGCCCCGCTTCACCGCCTGCACTATGTGACCTTCGATTTCGTCGTCCAGGAGTTCTTCCTCTTCTATGTCCAGGGTCTCCCTGGCGCTGTCGATGAGCTCCAGTGTCTTCTCCCTTGAATTGTCAGGCGACCAGATGAGCCTTGCACTGGACAGGTTCGGCTTCGATCGGCTCCAATCTGCGTTGAAGACCCTTACGATTTCGGCAACGTCATCCGGATTCCGATCGATGATCCCGTATTCCCTGTTGGCGGTAAACGAGGAAGTCGTCATGTTCATCGTCATTATGTAAGCCACTTTACCGTCCACCACGATCGATTTCTCGTGCAGGAAGGTAAAAGTGTGGGGAGACCACTTGAGCTTCACTCCCGACTTCGCCAGGTCCGTCCCCACGTCCACGTTGTTGGAACTCCCACCGTAGGGATTGATCTCGAGCAGCAACCGGACATCTACTCCTCTTGCAACGGCGTCTTTCATAGCCTGTATGATTTTCGGTTCGGTGATGAGATACATCGCCATCAGCAGGGTGTGCTTAGCACTGTTGATCCCCTGCAGCACCGGGGTCATCCCATCGTTTGGTTCTACGAAAAGCGACAGATCGTGCGGAACAGGCGTCGCCGTTGGTGTTTCCGTAGGGATCGGCGTCGGGGTCGGCGTGGCGCTCCCCCTACATCCGCCCAGCAAGAGCGCCAGGGCTATGGTCGTGGATACCAGGAAATAACGGACGTTTCTACCGGATATGCTCCGCTTCTTCACTCCCTGGCCTCCGCCGAATCCTCTCTGGAGAGTTTCTGCAACAGGTTTCCGAAAGCCTGCATGAACTCAATCGGCACCGGGAAGATGATCGTCGAATTCTTCTCCTCCGAGATCTCCGTCAGAGTTTGCAGGTACCTGAGCTGGAGGGCCGCTGGCTCTTTCGTCATCAGTCTGGCGGCTTCGGCGAGGGTCTTGGCTGCCTGATATTCACCTTCGGCATGGATGATCTTGCCTCGCTTCTCCCTCTCCGCTTCAGCCTGACGCGCCATAGCCCTCTGCATGCTCTGCGGCAGCTCCACGTCTTTGACCTCAACGGTGCTCACTTTGATCCCCCAGGGCTCGGTCTGCTCATCGATTATCCGCTGAAGCGTGCTGTTGATCTTGTCCCTGTGGGCAAGCAGTTCGTCGAGCTCCGACTGGCCGAGCACCGACCGAAGCGTAGTCTGGGCTATCTGCCAGGTAGCCTGCTTGTAGTTGGCCACGTTGACGATCGCCGCCGAAGGGTCTATAACGCGGAAATAGACCACAGCGTTGACTTTGACCGTCACGTTGTCCTTGGTGATTGCTTCTTGCGAAGGAATGTCCAGGGTAACGACCCTCAGATCTACCTTCACCATCTTGTCGATTATCGGGATGATGAAGAACAACCCCGGACCTTTTGCTCCCACGAGGCGTCCGAGCCGGAAGATGACTCCCCGTTCGTACTCCTTGACTATCTTGATCGCAGATGGAATCAAGATCAACAAGAAAATGACTATGGTGGTAATAGTGGTGAGACCGCCCATTTTAGAACCTCCTTTTCCAAAAGTGTTAGGCAAGCGGAACGCATCCATTTCGGCAGTAGATTCGAAACCTTGCAGGTAGAATTCTACAGGTCGTCAGATTAGTTGTCAAAAGTTTCCAGTGTATAGACCCGTTCTGCAAACGGAACGTAGACGAAAAGATCTGTCCAGGGAGGATCCGCACATGTCTGCAGTCGCCAGCAGTACCTGCATCCTGGATTTTCACCCCCTATCGGCGAGCCTCCGCTCACAGCGACCGCTTCGACGACCGGGAAATCGCCAGACCGGGGAAACGGTGATAAAATTGCCTCTCGAAAGCAGAATTTCTGGAGGAACTCGTGAAGATCAAAGGGCGTGCCTGGAAGTACGGAGACGATGTCAACACCGATGTGATTTTCCCGGGGAAATACACTTACACTCTCCAAACTCCGGAGGAACTCGCTGCTCACGCTCTGGAAGACCTGGATCCGGGTTTCGCTTCCAACGTCCGTCCGGGCGACATCGTCGTCGCTGGAAAGAACTGGGGAAGCGGCTCCAGCAGGGAACAAGCCGTAACGAGTCTGAAGTATGCCGGGGTCGGGGCGGTGATAGCAGTTTCTTTCGCCAGGATATGGTTTCGCAACGCCATCAACAACGGTCTGCCGGCCATCGTGTGCCCTGAGGCTGTGAGGGCCATCCAGGATGGAGACGTGATAACCGTCGACCTGGAAGAAGGAAGGATACTCACACCTGCCGGCACCTTCGACTTTCCTCCTTTTCCACCGTCGCTACAGGAAATCCTGAAGGATGGAGGGGTCATAGCACACGTCAGGAAGGAGCTTCGCGGAAGATGAGATCCCACCGTCCACTGAAACTATGCGCCATCCCGGGGGACGGGATTGGAAAAGAGGTGATCCCCATCGCCGTGGAAGCGCTCCAAGCCGCGCTCCCCGAGGTGAGGGTCTGCTGGGCAGAAGCCGGATGGGAAACCTTCCAAAGGACCGGCAACGCTCTACCTGACGAAACCCTTTCAAGGGCGAAGGAAGCCGGAGCCGTTCTCTTTGGAGCCACCTCGTCGCCGTCCCACAAAGTGGAAGGATACAGAAGCCCCATAGTCAGCCTCAGGAGGGAAATGGACACCTTCGCAAATATCCGTCCTGCAAAGCGCAGGCTGCCTCCGGACAACGGCATCGATCTGGTGATAGTGCGGGAGAACACGGAAGGGGCTTACAGCAGGAGGGAAAGGGCAATCGGTGGAGGAGCCATTTCGGAACGCGTCATAACCCGCAGCGGCAGCGAAAGGGTGGCGCGCGTGGCGCTCGAGCTGGCCCGTTCCGAGAACCGTCCCCTCACCATCGTGCACAAAGCAAACGTGCTTCCGATGACGGACGGCCTCTGGCGGGAGGTATGTCTATCGGTGGCGGAGGAATTCCCGGACGTTGCGGTGGACGAAGTTCTGGTGGATGCAGCGGCGTACCACATGGTGCGCCAACCTTCCAGGTTCCGATTGTTGCTTGCGCCGAACCTCTATGGCGACATCCTGTCCGACCTGGCTTCCGGGCTCGCGGACGGCCTTGGCATGGCCCCTTCCGTCAGCATCGGAAAGGATTTTGCCATTGCCGAGCCCGTCCACGGCTCTGCACCGGACATTGCAGGTAAAGGGATAGCCAATCCTATCGCCGCCATCCTCAGCGTTGTCATGCTCGTCAGAAATTGGTGGGGGATTCGAGAAGTTGCAGACAGGATAGAGGCCGCCGTAGAAGAGGTCCTCGCCTCCGGATTCAAGACTCCGGACATCGCCGGAGCGGGAGAGAGATCGGTCGGGACGAAGGAGATGGGCGCAGCGATCATCGAGCGCCTGGGCTCGTAGCTTGCCGCTTCCATCACTGGATCGGGTTTGCTTTTGCTGCCGTACACACGGCAAAGTATAATGAGCCCATATCGAACGGGCATGGAGCGTTACTCATGGAAAACGAAAAGAACAACGAAACCGCACCCTTCCGGTTCACGGTGCCTACGAGACACAACGAAAAACTGAGGGAGCTCGTTTCCCGCATAAACTCCGACGAAGAACTGAAACAGCTCTGGAGATCGGCAAACGTGAACGCCGTGGATCGAGTCGGGATAAGCGATCACGGAGAGGTACACATCAAGATCGTGGCGAACATCGCCCTCAAACTCGCCAGACTCCTGATGGATGCGGACATCCCGATGTCCATAGTCAAGGATCACGGCATGACCAACGACGATGCCGAGGTGGTCGTGGTGCTTGCAGCCGCGCTCCACGATATCGGTATTGCCGTGCACCGGGACAACCACGAACAATACAGCTTGATCCTCGCCCCAGCCAAAGCAAAAGAACTGCTCGATGGAATCTACGATGTAAGGGAGCGTACGCTGGTCATGGGCGAGGTTCTCCACGCGATCATCGCCCACAGGTGGGATGTGAAATGCCTTACGATCGAGGCTGGCGTCGTGAAAGTCGCGGATGCGCTCGATATGGCCGAAGGAAGGTCCCGGATCGCTTTCGAGGCGGGGGAGATCAACATCCACTCCGTATCCGCCCAGGCAATCGAATCGGTGAGCATCCGGGAAGGCAAAGAAACGCCGATAGAGATCGAAGTGGTGATGAGCAATTCGGCGGGGATATTCCAGGTGGACGAACTCCTCAGAAGGAAACTGCGGAATTCCAGCATCGAGAAATACGTCCATGTGGTAGCCCACATAGAAGGCACGACGGAAAAGAGACTGATAGACTACTACACGATGGACTGATCGAGGGGAATATGAACGATAAACCTTTGATATTGATAACCAACGATGATGGACTTCACTCTCCGGGGTTGCATGCTTCTGTAGAGGCAGTGATGGACCTCGGAGATTTGTTGATAATCGCTCCCTCCACCCAGCAAAGCGGGATGGGGCGGAGTCTGCCTGGAACGACCCCCGGTTCGATTTGTCCAGAAACCCTGGAAATCGACGGCAAAGTATTCGAGGCTTACTCTTTCTCCGGCTCGCCAGCTCAGTGCGTGATGTATGGAACCGTAGAGCTGGCTTCGAGAAAAGTCGATCTGGTGATATCAGGGGTAAATTACGGGGAGAATCTCGGCACCGGATCTACGGTTTCCGGTACCATTGGGGCCGCTCTGCAGGGGGCCGACATGGGAATGCCAGCGATGGCGGTGTCCCTCGAAGTTTCCAAGGAATTCCACTACACGACGAACTATGGCGATGTAGATTGGAGCGTAGCCAAAAAAATGACCACAGCGTTCGCAAAGCTCATGCTCGAAAACGATCTCCCGTTCGACGTGGACGTGTTGAACATCAACGTTCCAAGCAGTGCGACGATGGGAACTCCCTGGAGGCTCACGAAGCAATCGAGACAGCCTTACTACGTGGCTGTGCCGAGCGGACGCAAGAACCTCCAGGACAAAAAACGCCTTGGGTACAAGGTCCAAATAGATTTCGATACCCTGGAGCCGAATTCCGACATTTACGCTTTCGTGGTGGACCGGGTCATCTCGGTGACACCCTTGAGCATCGATCTGACTTCCAGGGTGGATTTCAATGACTTTTGCACCCTCCTGCGCACGCGGCTACCGGAGCTGCCTTCCAACGAAAGCCAAACATCCCACCGCTAAAGGGAACGACGCTCCTAAGAGAAAGATCAGGATGTGTGTAGATGCCTCTGCTCGACACAAAGCCACACGCA
>CAZEXY010000048.1:10854-15068 GCA_964516345.1 uncultured Anaerolineae bacterium | reverse complement strand
AGGGCAGTGCCCTCGCCTACCCAGCGATTCACCAAACGGCTTCCTGCTCCAATCTGGAGTGGCATTTACCGTCCTTTGCCCCGGCCTACCCTCGAAGCGGAAAGAAATTTCGCCCGGCAGGCGAAGAAAAGCCGAATGTCGGTCGATCAGCAGGTTACATCTCTGCCACTTTCTTCCATATCGCCGGGGCGATCTCCCTCCCCCGTGCTGCTATTCCTTCTTCGTCCAGGGTCAACAGCCTGCGATCTCTCATCAAGACCTTTCCTCCGACGATGGTCGTGTTCACGTGAGAACCGGAGACGCCGAATATCACGTGCCAGGGGAAGTTGCCTTCCATCATCGGCGTGTAAGGAAAATAGTCGAGGATGATCACGTCGCCCGCGGCGCCGGGCTCTATTACACCTATCTGGAATCCGAAGGACTCCGTAGCGAGCCTGCCGTTGTTGGCGATGACCATCTTTATCACCTCGTCGGCTCCCATGAGCCTCGGGTCGCCCCACCACTCCTTCGGCAGCAGGTACGCAAACTTCATCTCCATGAACATGTCGTTGCTGAAGCCGTCGTTCCCCAGCACGACCTTCATCCCGCCTCTGAGCATGGACGGTACGTCCGCGACCCCCACGGCGTTGTTCATGTTGGACCTGGGTTGATGGGAAACCCAGGTGCCGGTTCTCCGAAGCACTTCCATCTCCCACGGGTCTATGTGGACGGCGTGTGCGGCGATGGTTTTCGGCCCTAGTATTCCCCTGTTCCATAGCCTGTGAACCACCCGCAACCCGGATTTCTTCAGGCTGTCGTCGACGTCTTCCTGCCCCTCTGCAACGTGAATGTGGAATCCGGCGTTCACTGATTTTGCTTCGGCAAGCGCCTTCTCCAGCGTTTCGTCGGAGAGGGTAAGGGATGCGTGAAGTCCGATCAAGCCGGATAGCCTGTCGGAAGGGCGTTCTCCGAGTTTCTTCAGGAACCGGATATTCTCCCGAATGCCTGCAGCAGCTCCGTCCAACCCGTTACGGTCCGTTATCTCGTAGGAGAGCGATGCCCTCACGCCGGATCGTTCGACGACTTCCGCTATGACGTCAAGCGATCCGTCGATGAAATTCGGGCTCGCGTGGTGGTCGAACAAAGTGGTCGTGCCGTGGCGTATGGCGTCTGCGATGGATACCTGAGCGCTTATCCTGACTGCTTCTTCGTCGAGAGCTCTATCCAGCTTCCACCACAACCTCTCCAGAATCTGAACGAAAGTCCTGGGTGGGTCGCCGGGGATCGACATTCCGCGGGCGAAAGCTCCGTAGAAGTGCGTGTGAGCGCATATCAAGCCGGGCATGACCAGCCTGCCTTCCGCATCCACAGATTCCTCCCCAGGGAAACGCTTCTCGATCTCCGTGTTATCCCCGATGGCATCTATGAAACCATCCCTGCCGATGTGGATTGCTCCTTCTCTGACGAATCTCGGGGTCTCCCCTCCGGTCCATATCGTGCCGTTCTTTATCAGCATAGGCTCCTCCGAACCGATCTACTCTTTCCAAACCGGGGGCATGATCAAAGCGTCCGTTGGGCAGCGTACGGCGCACAACCCGCACCCGAAGCAAAGGTCCGAATCGAGCACTGCCAGCTTACCTTCCATCCAGATTGCATTGTAATGGCAGCTCAGCTCACACAGCCCGCACCCGATACATTCTTCGGGGTTGTACTGCACCGGAACCGTGTATGTGTGCGGCTGCAACCTGGACCAGTTTTCGACGCCGAGGGCCACCGTCTCCGCTGCGGAGCCATAGCCGTGTGCATCGAGCCATTTTTCGAGTTTCTTCACGAGGCTCCCGTAGACGCGAGCCCCCCTCACCTCCGCCTCCGTCGCCACCTGCACGGCAGAAGCGCCGCTCATCAGGAATTCCACGGCGTCCTGGGCGGAGGTGATTCCCCCGCTACCTATAACGGGGATTGATACCGATCTGGCTATGTCGAACACGTTCCTCAGAGCAAAAGCCCGCATGGCCGTCCCCCCGATCCATGCATGACCCTCTTCCCCGGAAAAGGATGGTTTTGCCGATTCGATGTCTATGGTCATGACGGGGCCGAACGAGTGAGTCGCCACGATGGCGTCGGCTCCGGCTTCTTCAGATGCCCTGGCGAGGATTTCGATTTCGGTGCCCAGAGGAGGCAGTTTGACCATCACCGGCCCGTCGAACAGCCGCTTCGCCGTGGCGATGGAATCCTCCAGCGGCGAAGGGTCTTTTACGAAAGGATTCCCGTGCCTTGAAGTCACTTCTTTCACCACATCGGATGCATTTTGCATCGGGGCTCCGGTGGGGCGGAGGAAATTGGTTGCCAGCTCTATGGCGTCGGCGAATCCCGCAACCTCGGGCAGGACGGCCTCGAGCTCTCCCGCAGTAAAACCGACGCTGACTATCAGCGGTACGCCCGTTTCGTCCGAGAGCTTTCTGGCCTCCGGCAATATGTCTTCGACCCACTCACGGAGCGTGCGAGTAGACCAGGTAGGCAGGTGAAGCAGTCCTCCCCTGATCCCCACGGGTTTCGGAGGCTTCGGCGCCGGGAGCAAGGAGATCGTATGGGTCACGACTCCGCCTGCCCCGCTTTCCATGGCTCTGGCGATGCCTTTGACATCCCCGGTCAGAGGGCTGGAGGCGGCAATGATCGGGTTCCCGAATTCGATTCCGGCTATCTTGACGCTCGTATCAGCCATGATTCACCTCCGATTCCTGTTTGGGAAGGGCGATACCTCGGATTTCTTCGACGCTGGAGTAGCCGTGTCTGTCGAGCCAATCGTCGATTTCGGCTGCGATCTTGCCGTACACGTCGTTCCCCCGCATGATTGCAGCGGTGCATACACCCACCAGAGAGGCTCCGGCCATGATGTACTCTATGGCGTCCTTACCGCTGCTCACTCCGCCCACTCCGATGATAGGGAGATCGACCACCTGGGCTATGTCGTAGACGCACCTGAGGGAAAGCGGCTTCAGCGCCGGGCCGGAGAGCCAGCCGTAGGAATTCTTGCCGCCCAGCCACGGCAGGGCTTTTTCGATGTTCATGCCGAACGCCGGGCCGAAGGAGTTCGTGGCGCTGATGCCGTCTGCTCCGGCTTCCTTTGCAGCCTGGGCGGCTGCTTTCATCTCCCTTCCCAGGGGGCTCATCTTCACCAGGACCGGCACGTCCAGTGCGCTCTTTGCAGCGTCTATGGCTTCTATCATCGGGCGAGGGTCCTCGCCGAGGTAATGGGTGGATAGTTCCAGGGCATCCGCCCACGGCTTCAGCTTCGGCGCAAGCTGGGCTATCTCCTGAGCGGTGTATCCCAGGCTGATGATCAGCGGAATACTTGCTTCGTCCGCTGCCCTCTTGGCGATGTCGTATTCTCTGGAAAGCCATCTCTCCGGCGGCAGCTCCGACCAGAGTTCCGTGTTGATGAACCCGCCCCTGATCGCAGCCATGTGTGGCATCGGAACTGGTGCGGCATCTACGGATATGGTTTTGGAAAGAAGGCCACCGGCGCCGCCCTTGGCTGCTTCTTCGAGTCTTTCACCGTCCCTGACATTGGGGCCGGCGGCAGGAATCACGGGGTTCTTGAATTTCATACCCAAGAATTCTACTTCGAGATTTGCCATCATTCCCTCCTAAATCGATCGAATCGAACTTCCGTGCAGGTGTTCTGGGGAACAATACGGGGTTCAGCCATCTCTTCTCAGCTTACCCTTTCCGGAGAAAATCAACGGGGGCTTGCCGTCTGCTATGAATTCTGAGAAACGAACCTCTATCTCACCTCTCCGCCCATCGTCAAGGTGCAACTCGAAAAGTGCACCGTCCGGCGTGATGCTCTTTCTTAGTTTCTCTTCCTCCTCCAATACTTCGAGGAATCCACCCCAATCCGATCCGTCGAACCATGTCAGGGCTATCACTTCCCAGGAAGGCCCTTTTGGTGATTTGATTTCGCCTTTGTGTCGAGTCGTAAGAGTCATCGTTGCCTCCGTACAAAGAAATTTCCACGTGCAGGAAGTTGTGAACCTTCCAATCGGCTTTGCACCCGGGCTACAGCAATCCCTTCTGAGGGATTGCTGGACAGGAACTGCCGTGTGCGAATAATTCGAAGGAGAGTATAGCACATCGCTGCCGATGCGAGCCAGAATAAGATATAACGGTTCGGGGTTCCGTGTGTTACAGTGTGAGCTGCCAGCCCGCAGGAGGCTTATTCAACGCAAAGACGC
>CAZEXY010000048.1:0-10754 GCA_964516345.1 uncultured Anaerolineae bacterium | reverse complement strand
AAAGTCTTTTCCAAGAATCTCCGCGTCTTACACCTCTTTGTGTCTTCGCGTTGAGTCTTGCTCGGGCCGTCAGCTAGCAGTTGGGCAGGAGAAAGGGACGCAGATTCACGCCGATGAACGCAGATAGAGCTGAAAAGATCAGCGAGAATCAGCGTGTATCAGCGTCATCAGCGTCCGATGACCGACGCGAAGCCGTGGCGCGAGCCGTCAGCTTGCAGGAGAATAACCAAAACGCAAAGGCGCGGAGAAGCAAAGCCGCAAAGATTTCTAGAGAAACCTTTGCGGCTTACGCCTCTTTGCGGCTCAGCGTTGAACTGCGGGAAATGTTGAAATGATGCTCCGCAAGTGATCGAGCTCATCCCCCGGAGACCACGGCGACAAGCCTGATTTCGTCTCCCGGCTTTGTGATGGTGTCCTCCGTCACCAGTTTTCCATCTATGACCGGCAACACTCCCTCCACCTGCAACCCTGCTTTCTTGATGGCATCCCTCACGGTCATCCCGGCCGGGAAAGTCCATTCCTTGTCCCTGAACTTCAACACGAAAGTTCCCTTTTCTCTCATGCCACCTCCGTAGAATAGAGCGAATCGAGGATCGATCCCAGGATTTTCTTTGCAGCTTCGTCCCAGGAAAACCGCTTGAGGTTCTCCTTTCCCTTGGCTTTCAACTCCTCCCTCAGCATTCGATCCTCCGACAGCATCCTGAGACCATCGGCGATTTCCTCCACGCTCGAAGGATTCACCAGGAGGGCTCCATCGCCGGCCACTTCCGGCAACGAAGAGGTATTGGAAGCAAGCACCGGCGTGCCGCTCGCCTGGGCCTCCAGCACCGGAAATCCAAAACCTTCGTATAGCGATACAAAAGCAAAGACAAGTGCTCCGGATAGCAAAGCGAATTTCTCTTCCTCTGGGATGTAGTCCGTGAAAACTACCGCTTCACTTAGGCCAAGCTCTTTCGCCGACCGAAGAATACCCTCCGATTTCCATCCGATTTTGCCCGCTATGACCAGCTTCAGCCCCTTGCGCCCCCTCATGCGGGCAAAAGCTTCCATCAGGCGTTTCAAGTTCTTGCGAGGCTGTATCGTACCGACGTAGAGGACGTAGTTGTCGTCCTCGAGGCCGTATTTCTTCAGCACGGGGATCCTCTTGGCCCTGCTCACCCGTCCGATTTCTCTGTTCGCTCCGGGATAGATCACCTCGATTTTTCTTTCGTCCGCGCCGTAGTGTTTCACCAGGTCGATTTTGGTGGTTTTAGATACCGCAAAAACCTTTCTGGAAACCGCCAGATTCCATCTCGTGGAAAGGTCGAGGTAAAGGCGCTGGGAAAAGGGGTGGGCGTCCGGGAATTTCAGGTATCCCAGGTCGTGGATCGTGGCGAACGAATTGCCGGGGTGAATGACGGGGATTACATGTGCTGGCACGAAAAGGGCATCCGGCCTGTGCAACGCCATCTCCCATGAAAGCCTTGCATGGGTCCACAGGCGAGGAAATGGAATGATTCTCCATTCGACTTCACGAAATGCTTCATCCACGGCTGCCAGAGGAGGGTTCGGACAACACCCAAACGGGTTGGCACGAGCGTATAGCCTGAATCTCACACCGCTTTCGAGGCGCAACAGATGCTCGATGATGCGTCTCGAATATTCTTCGGTTCCGGTTGGATTTGGGACGAGTGCCCGGCTTGCGTCTATCCCTACGATCGCTTTGGACATTCCTCATCCAAGGCGTTTATCTTTGCTACGCGACGTGCATGCCTTCCACCTTCGAATTCCTCCGACAGCCACGCCTCGACGATCGATTCTGCCACTCCCACGCCGACGACTCGCGCTCCCATGCAAAGCACGTTGGCGTCGTTGTGCCTCCGGCTCATGCGGGCAGTGTATGCGTTGGTGCAAAGGGCAGCCCTTATCCCAGGCACTTTGTTTGCGGACATGCTCATCCCGATCCCGGTACCGCATATCAGTATCCCGTACTCTGCCTTACCCTCTGCAACTTCGTGCGCTACTGCCGCTGCATAGTCCGGGTAGTCCACGGAACTGGTATCGTATGTTCCCAGGTCATCCACTTGGTATCCATGCTCCTCCAGCCATGATTTCACGGCCTGTTTCAACGGAAAACCGGCATGGTCGGCTCCTATAGCAATTTTCATATCACTGCACCCCTTCGAATGTTAAGGATCATGTAATGGTCCCTTTCGGCGTTGCTCCAATACGCCCTGTGGGATCAGATCACAACTCAAGGGAGCGGATTGCCGCTTTCGACCCTCGAAAGAATCCTTCGGCGGATGTCGTCTTCGGAGCCGGATATCCTTGCAACTTCCGCTCCGGAATCAGATATCGATTGCTCTTCTTCCCCGGTTACGAAGTCGGTTCCGCCGATGATCGTCACTTTGCTCGCCTGTTCTGCATCGTTCACGGAGAACCCAAATGCCGTTTTGAACTTCGTCAGGTAGTCGAGGGCGAGGAGAAAATTGCTCTCGACCCCGGCAATCTCCCTTCCGCCGAACAACACGTATCGCTCTATGAATTTTTCTTCGGCCATTTTTCCCTCAGTTTATCCTTCCATCTTTTGCAGCACGAACGCTTCCAGTTCCCTCAGTGTGCCTGGCAACCGGCTCACATTGCACCCGTCTTTCTCCAGGCTCGAGACAACGTCATCTTCCAATGCCCCGACGATTGATACGTTGAAAGCGTGCCTGGCTTCTTCGACGGAGAATCCTGCCGTTCCATGGAGCTTTTGCAGATATGGGCGCAGCAGGAGGATTTTCTCCTTCAAGAAATCATCGTTCGGATCAAGTAAAAAGTAATGCTGCACCACTTTCTTCGGAGGCGGAACCTCCAGGACGATTTTCGGCACGGTCACGGTATCCGTACCGGTGGTTTCTATGCCGCTTACCTCTTTCCCCCCAACGGATACGGTGTACTTCCCTTTCGGAAGGTTTTCGAACCTGTATTCCCCGTTCTCGGACAGAGTTGTGTTTCTCGTCCACGAATACGTCTCGCTCCTGAGCAAAATCGTCTGTCCCGGGAAACCATTCTCGACTTCGCCCTGGATCACGCTCTGGAGTGGGAAGAGGATCGTTTTCTGATTTCTCCCGGTAAGTTCGATGGAATTCTCTATGATCCCTATCCCTTCCAGCTCGATCTGATAGTTTCCGGCGGCGAGGTCCGAAAATTCGAAGTACCCGCTCCTCGTCAAGGTGGTGGTTCGGATGGCATTGCCCCTGTGGAGGATCACTTTCTGTCCTTCTTTTCCGCCAGGGATTTTTCCCGATATTTTACTCGCGTGCGCCGGTGCTATTTTCGGCAAAAGCTGGAAATTGATTTCGTAGCTTACCGGTTTGTGTTCCTGTCCGGGGGCGTTTATCGTATCGAGGTTGTCTGCCACTTCGCTCTCCCAATCCCCCTGCACGACGCGCACGCTGAATACTCCGGCGGTGTGAAGGAACTCGTAATATCCGGGAGGCTTCGATACGAAATGCCCGCTCTTGACCACCGGGAACCTTGTGTCGGGGCCTGCGCCTTCCCACCGCATCTCGAGTTTTATGTCGTTTAGGGGCTGTCCGTTCTGGTCAAGCACTTGACCGAAGAAAAGGCTGTGGTTCTTGTTCTCGGCCGCGGGCAGAAGTCTCTTGGTGACCACTCGATATACGAAACCCTGCGGTGCGGGGAATTCGATATGCACGGAGTAATTCCCATCGCCTGTTATGGAGATTGCTTCCTGCCGATCTTCTGCCTGCACGGTATACTCACCCTGCGCTTTTATGGCAAACTTGAAATTCCCGTTGGTGTCCGTTTGGGTAGTGATCAGGGTTTCTCCATCTTCGGAGACGAGCCGAACCGTCTCACCCGGAACGGGGTTTCCATCGTCGTACGTGATGGAGCCTATGATGTTGGCGTCGGCGGCTGGGGCCAACCCCGTTATGCCGAGCCTGGTCACGTTCTTGGCCCTGACCTCGGCTTCGACCTCTTTCCTCCACTCCACTTTGATCTTATACTGCCCGGCAGGGATTCTTTCGAACTTGAAATCGCCTTTCTCGTCGCTGGTGGTTTTGGCGATGACCCTATCCCCTTGAACCAGGGTCAGCTGTACCTGGAGCGGATCGCCGTTTTTGTCCTTCACGAAACCCTCAATGGAACCGAGTACTTCTTCCACGTTGAGCCTTGATCTGGTTGGAAGGGCTTTCAGCGCGTCCACGGCCGGCAGACGTCCGTTTAGTCCGAATTGAGAATCCCACCAGTGAGAATACCATGCTTGGCTTTCCCAGCCCGGGCCAAAATAACCGATTTCGTAATTCGCTATGAGCCAGTGGCAGAGGCAGAAGAAGTTGTCGGGGGCGCCTTCACCGTGAATTACCCTGGTTCCCTGAAGGTATTCGGCTATTTCCTCTACCATTTTTCTATGAATATCCGGCGTGACGCGGGGATATCTCCTGTCATCTCTCCATCCCACCACCGGGCCACCTTCCGTGCCCAGGATTGGGATTCTGAACCCCAGCGTCTCATCCATTATGCTGTTCACTCCTTCGAACTGGAGGAAGCAATACGGTTCGTCTCTGGAGGTATGCCCTGGGTTCTTATCCTTCTCCCTCCAACGGTTTATCAAGTCCATGGGCTGGTTGTCCCACGCCCACGATCCAAGGGCATCGTATTCGTCCGGCTCCAGCGGCTTGCCCGACTGGTTGACGTCATCGTAAGGGTAGTCCAGTGGATGGTTCAGAGTATAGTTGTGTATGGCGAGCCAAGCTCCGGATTCCAGGATGTCCCGCCGTCCCTTCCGCAGGATTATCTCGAAGGGATTCTCTTTGTCGGTAACGATCATAGAAGGAAAAGCTGGCAACCCTCCAAGGGAGAGTATAGTATCTGCGTCGAAGATGAAATTGTCCACCACCACCTCGAGCCAGTTCGGAGGCATGTAACCATTTCTCCACTCAGCCGGGATGTTAGGTTCGTTGTTCGTTTCGAAATATCGAACTCCTAAGGAAATGAGATCGCGTATGGTATTTATCTCTCGCCCGGCTATGTGTCCCGGGTTCGGTTCGGGCCTGTAAAGTCGCACCACGGGCATGATCCCTTCTTCGATCAGCCTGTTGCATACTTTGATGGAAGACCCGCCGCCGTCGTCAAGCACCTTCACCCATTTGATCTTCATCTCCACCAGTTCTTGGATCCATCTTTCGAGCGTCCCTCCATCCGGGTGATAGGTGCTTGCGCTCCAGTGTATCCCTCTTCCATTGTCTTCCGGCGGCCTGGGGAAATCTTCTATACGCATGGCGCCCTCCTCCTGCTTTCGTAAAGAAGCTCTGCCAATTATACCACAAAACGCACCCGATCCGGTGAACCTCATGCAACAAACCCACCGGGACGTCAGGGTGTAAGGGGAAATTGGGAAGATATCGACGGCGTTCCGCAAGAACGGATCCTGGGGTCACGGAACACAGTGGGTCGTATCGGTTTCCTTACCAGGGTTCGGCGAAGTTCGATCGAAAAATTCTCCAAGCGCATCCACCAGCCAGGAGGTGTTTCTGCCGTTGTTCAGGCTGAAGATGTGGATCCCCGGCACGCCGGACTCCAGCAAATTTCTTGCTTGCTCTATAGCAAGTTCGAGCCCTGCTTTCCTCTGATCTTCCGAACCGTCATCGTATCTGAGCAGAGCAGCGGTAACCCGAGAAGGTATCTTGGCTCCGCACAGGTTCGTAATCCTCTGGACCTGAGAGAACTTGACTATGGGCAACAACCCCGGGACGATTGGCACTTCTATGCCTGCTTTCTCCGCTGCATCTCGGAATCTGAAGAAATCCTGGTTGTCGTAGAAGAGCTGTGTCAGTACCAGGTGAGCTCCGGCGTCGACTTTCTCTTTCAAATGCTGGATGTCCTTGTTCCAGTCTTTGCATTCGGGGTGACCTTCCGGGTATCCGGCTACGGCTATGTCCAGGTCCGTCCTCGATGCTATCCACTTCACCAGGTCGATGGCATGCTCGCAACCTTCTTCATGGGGCACGAAGTCGGGGTCGGAGCGTGGATGATCGCCGCGGAGAGCCACAATGTTCTTTGCTCCTTCCGCAATCGCTCGATCCAGATAGGCGTCTATGTCGGCCGGAGAAGTTCCATAGCACGCGAGGTGGGGTACCGTCTCGAACCCGAACATGTCCCTGATGGTCTTCACAAGGTCGAGGGTTTTCTCCCTGGTGGAGCCACCAGCACCGTAGGTGACGGACACGAACCCAGGATTGTGCTTTACGATGCATTTCAGCTCTCCGAAAAGAGTTCGCAGGCCTTTTTCCGTCTTAGGTGGAAATACCTCCACGGAAAATACAGGCTTTCCCCCCTCTTTGTAAATTTCGCTGAACTTCATCCCTGCTCTCTTCTCCTCCTGCGTCTTCCTCTTCGGGCTGCTCTTTCCTCACCAGCAGAGGGATTCATGGATCTTATCCAGGTGAGGCAGTTTTCGTCGTGTCCCATGAGCATATCCGCCGCGAGGATGGCGTTCTTTATTTCCGTTTTCAACGGGTTGGTAATCGCGCTCGTCATGCCGCTGGCTATGAGCATGCTTATGAAGTGAGCGTTGATGATCTCCCTGGCGGGCAGCCCAAAGGAAACGTTGGAAGCGCCGCACACGGTATTTACTCCGAGCTCCTGCCGAACCAATCTCGTGGTTTCTATCGTGATGGCTCCCGCACCCGGAACCGCCCCTGCCGGCATCACGATCGGGTCTATGAGAACGTCCTCTGGGGGGATGCCGTAGTCGGATGCACGGTGAACGATCTTCTTTGCAACCTCCAGCCTCACCTCTGGATCTCTGGAGATTCCGGTCTCGTCGTGGGTTATGCCGATGACCGCAGCACCGTACTTCTTCACCAAGGGAAGAACGGCTTCCAGCCGCTCGTCCTCCCCCGTGACGGAGTTGACCAGAGCTTTCCCTTCACACGCTTCGAGCCCGGCTTTCAGTGCCTCCACTACGGAGGAATCGATCGAGATGGGGACGTCTACCACGTTCTGGACTTCCCTGATCGCTCTTGCAAGAAGGGCAGGTTCGTCCGCCAGCGGTATGCCGGCGTTGACGTCCAGCACGTGCGCTCCGGCTTCCACCTGTGCGATCGCATCCGAAATCACGCGGCTGAAATCCCCGGACTTCATCTCTTCCGCCAGTTTCTTCCTGCCGGTAGGGTTGATCCTTTCACCGATTATCACAAAGGGACGATCCGGGCTGATGACGACCCGCTTTGTTCTTGATTCGAGAATCGTTTCCATGCCGTAAAAAGTCCTCCCATAGAAAGTATGCCAGTCGAAGCCCACCCTTGGGCGCTTTGCGTCAGCAGAGAACATGTGGCGTTATGATACACTACGGATATTTCGCGGGCAAATCTACATGATTGGCCGTGGCTCTCAGGAATATAGTGTGAAATGAAAGATGCAGGGCAGGAGAGGGTGCTCCGATCACCCTACGCTTTGTCCGATGTCGTTATGCCCGAAAATATTTTGTTTTGTTTTACCGTGGGGAGTATAATCCATAGGCTTTCTTCGGGTGGCGAGGGGAAAATGCAGTGAGGAGTGAAATCATGAGGATTTTGATAATTTACGCAAATGCTGGTGGAGGCCATAGAAGTGTAGCCCTCTCTGTGCAGGAAGCTCTTAGCGAATATCACCCCGGGGTCGCCGTGTCTATAGTGGATATAATGGAGGAATACGCTCCGTTCCCAATGAACAGGTTCCCCGGGCTTTATCCGACTCTGACCAGGGGAAACGGCGGAATCTGGAAGCTGCTGTACACCCTCACAGATGGAAAGATACAGGCGGGCATAGTATCCGAAAGCTGGAGTGTGGTGGTCAACCGCAGGATAAGGAAAGCCATCGAGGCCTATTCCCCCGACGTCATCCTTTCTGTGTATCCACTTTTGAACAGGAACATCGGCAGGTTTTTGAGGAAACTACATCGTCGCCCGAAATTCGGGATAATGGTTACGGATCTCGGAACTGCACACTATCTTTGGTTCTCCCGGCATGCGGATTTCTACCTGATGCCCTCGGAGATGGTGCTACACAGGGCGTTGACGCTGGGAGTGCCTCCTTACAAGATGAGAGTAACCGGACTACCGGTCAACCTTGCCTTCAGCGAGCCATACGACAAACGAAAGGTCCGGGAAGAACTCGGCCTTGAACCGAATCTGCCGGTGCTGTTGCTCGTTGGGGGAGCAGAAGGTATGGGGCCGCTGAAGAAGATCGCGGGCGCCATCAACGATTCACGGCCCCGCGCGCAGATGGTGGTGGTCACAGGGAGGAACGAGGCGTTGAAAATGGAAATCGAGCGGATGCACTGGCGCATACCTGCAAGAATCCTCGGATTCACACAGGAGATGCACAAGTGGATGAAGGCATCGGATCTGCTCCTGAGCAAAGCCGGCCCGAGCACCATCAGCGAAGCCTTTGCCGTTGGATTGCCGATTCTGGTAACAGGGTTCCTCCCAGGGCAGGAAGAAGCAAATGTGGATTTCGTGGTGAACAGCGGCGCCGGCATGTTGGAAACCGATCCTCGTGAGATAGCAGCCATCGTCTCCCGGCTCACTTCCGGGGAGAACCATAAGCTTCGGAAGATGGCGGAGAATGCGAAGCGTGCGGGGCGACCAGGGGCGTCCAGGGAAGCGGCGGACCTGCTCGCAAAGCTGGCATCCAGGAATGCCAGAGACGTGCCGGTTGGACGCATTTTCGGCAAGGAAACTGCAGACGTGGCGTCTTTTCGTTGATTACAGAGCCCCGTCGTTGACATGATTCGGAACGCGTGATAAAATTTGTTGTCTGTAAAAAACGGACTAATTCAAACATAGGAAGGGGTGATTAGGTTGACGAGGGTTGTCCTACAGCCCGGCGAGTCGCAGGAGCACCTCCTGAAGAGATTCAGGACGGCGGTTCAGAAGGCCAGGATTCTGCCGGACGCAAGGAGGAAGCGCTGGTTCGTGTCCAAGAGCGAACTAAAGCGGATCAAGAGACAAAAAGCAATCCGCCGGGCGCGTCGCCGTCAGAGAAAACAATCTCGAAGGTGACCTGATTGACCAACAACAACCCAGGAATTTCCTGGGTTGTTGCTTTTATGGTGTATGATAGTGCGGTCGGTTTACCATCTTGGATTTGCAGGGGCACGCGAACCAGGCCTGTTGCCGTTGCGATGGAACCTCCTTGCTTTCCCCGGCCTCCATCTGAAACCACGACCATTGAAGAATGGCCGGATTTTGCTCATGCCTGCTCTCCATCCCCATCCACACCCAAGGCCTTCTCCTTGGCTCAGGCATTCTTCGGTGTGCTTGTCGAACTGTTCGATTGCAGCGTTTGCCTGATCCTGTGTGATCTTGCCCTCGTCTACGAGCTTCTGCACGCCGCTTTTGTAAGCCTCTTCCATGGTCTTGGAAATCTCGTCCATGCTCACGCCTTTCTCTTCGGCGATAGCGGCCAGCGATTTGTTCCTGAGTTCGCATCGGAGGGTATCTTCTTCCATCCCCAGCTCTTTAGCCACCGCGCTCCATACTCCCTGAGCTACAGGATTACGTCCTCTGAACGGCGCCCCGGTACCTTCCCGCTCGAGGAATTCATCGAGTCTCTCTTTGCTTCTACTCAGCACCCAGTCCATCTGATCCTGTGTGATCTTGCCCTCATCCACTAACTTCTGCAGGCGTTCTTTTTCGATGCTCTCGACGCTCTGGATAATCTTGTCCTTGTCGACGTTCTTCTCCTCGGCGATCTTGAGAACCGATTTGCCGCTTCTGATTTCCCTGACCAGTTCCGAAGTATCCAACCCAAGAGCATCCGCTATCGCTGATAGCATGTGCCCAGCCGCCCTTTGCATGAAAGGTCCTGCGCCGTTGTTGTATGGACCGTTTCCCTGAGCAGCAGCGAATCCCACGCCAGCCACTGCTAATGATAGGACGAGCACCCCGGCGGCTATGAATTTCCAGTGTTTCTTCATTTCTCACCTCCTCGAGAAATCGATTTGCGTTTTTGCTCTTTCGCTTTCCAGCGACTCGACTTCATTGTACGAGGAAGTTGTGAAGAATTCATGAACGAATTGTGGAAAAACTTTGAATTAAGGAGACATTGACGCCCGCAAGGAAGCTTCATGACAGTTTTAGATCGACAATATAAAATAATTGACAGACGTACCAGCTTGGTTGTATGATTTAGGGGTACTATTTACATCTGTTTCTTGTCACATAGGACAATATCTCTTGCGCACTCGGTGAGGCCCACATATTTCACGGCGGTTAAGTTATGTTGCATCGTAGATACCGTAATTGCGGAGTGCACCCATGCAGGAAACCGAGAGAGCAAAATGCAGATAATCGTAAAACTCCACCCATATCGGAAATCGGCGTCTCTTACCGTACACTACAACGGTCTAGTACAAGGATGGATATATCGCCACCTCGAGAGCAATCTCTCTCGTCAGATACATACCGAAGGGTGGCATGACGGGAAGCGGAAGTTGAAATTTTTCGTGTTCTCCAGATTGCTTGGCGATGTAAAGATAAAGAACGGGCAGGTATATTTCCTGGGAGAAGTCCTTCTGGCTATAGCATCGCCTCTGGAAAAACTCTTGGAGGACATTTCCCTTTTCTTGATCCGCAAGGGGCAGATGAATCTTGGAGACGTATCCTTTGAAGTGCTTTCTATAGAGGTGCGCCACCCGCCGAGATTCGAAAGACCTATATTGCTCAAGGCTCTTTCGCCCATCACAGTGTACAGCACCTTGGAAGCCCCAGACGGCCGCA
>CAZEXY010000047.1:13736-15511 GCA_964516345.1 uncultured Anaerolineae bacterium | reverse complement strand
TTCCAGTTGGTGCCCACCTCCATATCCACCCGGAGCGGGGCTCTGAGCTCGTAAGCGCTTTCCATCTTATCTTTGACCAGTCTAACGACGTCCCCCACGTCGCTCTCCGGTACTTCCAACACGAGTTCGTCGTGAACCTGGAGAATCATTGCACTCTCCGGGAAGTTTTCTTTCAAGGCGTTATGCAGATTTATCATGGCTATCTTTATGATGTCGGCCGCGGTTCCCTGAATCGGGTGGTTGATGGCAGCGCGTTCGGCCGCCAGCCTGATGTTGTTGCTGACTTTTCTCCCGCTCAACTGAGGAAAATACCTTCGCCTTCCGAGAAGCGTCTCCACGTACCCGTGGGTTCGGGCAAATTCCTTGGTCCTTTCTATGTATTCCTTGACCTTGGGGTATGTCCTGAAATAAGCTTCGATGAACTCCGTCGCCGCGGCCTGATCCAACCCGGTCCTCTGTGCCAAGCCGTAACCCGTCACCCCGTAAGCGATGGCAAAATTGGTCATCTTGGCGACGCGCCGCTGCTCAGGGGTTACCCGATCCTCAGGCACACCAAAAATGAGTGAAGCAGTGTGAGCGTGAATGTCCAACCCCCTGGCGAAAGCAGCGAGCATGGTAGGATCTCCGGAGATATGAGCGAGTATCCGGAGCTCCACCTGGGAGTAATCGGATCCCAGCAGAACGAACCCAGGAGCAGAAACGAACGCCTTCCTGATCTCCCTCCCGAGCTCCGTGCGGATAGGGATGTTCTGAAGATTCGGATCGGAGGAAGAAAGCCTTCCGGTCTCCGCCCCGGTCTGATTGTAGGAAGTATGCAGTCTGCCGGTCTCCGGATTGATCATGGATGGCAAAGGCAGGATGTATGTTGAAAGTAGCTTCTGCAGCTGACGCTGCTCCAGTATCAGGTCTATGACGGGATGAAGCGGGCGAAGCCGTTCGAGCACGTCGGCGGAAGTGCTGTAATGGCCGGAAGCAGTCTTCTTCAGCCCCTTGGTCGGCAGTCCGAGCTTCCCGAAAAGGGCATCCGAAAGCTGCTGCGTGGAATTCACATTGAACTGATAGCCGATTTCTTCCTGGATGCGCCTTTCGAGTTCGTGCAGCCTCTTGCGCAGCCTATCGGCAAGGGACTGCAAGTACTCCGTATCCAGCAGAACTCCCCGTCGCTCCATATCGACCAGCACGGGCACGAGGGGCATTTCGATCTCGAAGAAAAGCCTGTCGAGCTTCAGATCCTCGAGTTCTTTCAGCAAAACGTGCGAAAGCCTTAGCGATATGTCGGCATCTGCGGCAGCATACGGCAGGACTTTCTCCAGCGGCACGGCATCCATCCCAATCTGATTCTTCCCATGCCCTATCAATTCCGTGATCTGCGTCATCTCCACGCCGAGTTTCTCGAAAGCCACTGCTTTCAACCCGAGGCTTCTGCTATCGGGACGTATGAGCCATTGGGCTATCATGGTATCGACGAGGTTCCCGGACACGGGCACGCCGTTGCGCTCCAGGAGAGTTATGTCGAATTTGGCATTGTGGGCCACCTTTCTCCTGTCGCCGCCGGCGAATAGCGGACGAAGGGCCTCGGCGACCATCTCCCAGGGTAACTGCTTGGCTCCTCGGTGAGCCACCGGAATGTAAGCTGCTTCGCCTTCCTTCCACGAAAGCGATACTCCCACCAGCTTCGCCTCCTGCTTCTTGAGCCCGCTGGTCTCCACATCGAACCCAAACTCGTCGGCGTTCTCCAACTTACGCTGCAACGTTATGAGCTTTTCCCGGGTGTC
>CAZEXY010000047.1:0-13636 GCA_964516345.1 uncultured Anaerolineae bacterium | reverse complement strand
CCGTACTTCTGAAGCAAAGCGGTGGCGGTTTTCGGGCCTATCCCCGGGACACCCGGAACGTTGTCGGATTTGTCCCCCACCAGGGCTTTGTAATCGATGAGCTGACGCGGCTCGAGCCCGTACCTCTGCTTGACTCTCTCGATATCGTAAATCACCACATCGGAGAACTTCCGACCGGAGGTCATCACCTTCACATACTCGTCTATGAGCTGGAAAGCGTCCGTATCCCCCGTGACGATGTAGGAAGGCATTTTCTGTGCCTCGGCTTTCCTGCTCAGAGTCCCGAGCACGTCGTCGGCCTCGTAGCCTTCCATGGTAAAAATCGGAATGTTGAAAGCCTCAACCACCTCCCTTATCCGCTCGATCTGCACTTCGAGATCGTCCGGCATCCCAAGCCTCGTCCCTTTGTACTCCTCGTACATCTCGTGTCGGAAAGTCTTACCCACATCGAAAGCCACCGCAATGTGAGTCGGCTTCACTTCCTGCAGCACATGAATGAGCATGGACGTGAACCCGAAGGTCGCGTTGGTAGGCTCCCCATCCGCGGTACTCAACGTCGGGGGTATGGCGTGAAACGCCCTAAAAGCAAGACTGTGTCCGTCAATCAAAGCTATCAGGCTCATCTCGAAGACCTCCCAGGGTAAAACTGCGGGCCGAAAAACCACAAAGGTAAGATAGCACGCCACGCCCGGTACTGCAAGGTAGGGGACGTGCAGGCCGACGCCTCGCCGCCAGGCAGGAAACGTCTGTCGAACCGTCAGATCGTCCTCGGGCACACGAAACAAAAAAGAGCGAGCCGTCAGCTCGCTCCACTCGAATAACGCCGGTTCGAAGAAAGTCAGGCGGCCTCCTCTTGCGCAAATCCACGCAAGACCTCTTCTCCGGCAGGATTCATGGTTCCGGCAGCCTCCAGCACCAGCAAACCGGCGGTGGTGACGGAATTCTTACCGATGAACCCCGCCGCACGTCCTGCTTTGAGAGCATCGTCGAACGCTTCTTTGCTCAGACCGCTCCGCTTCCATGCCTCCCTGACGTTGCGCGGCAGCACGCGGACCTTCCTCTCCTTGACATACAAAGTCCCCACTTCCACAAGGGCATCTATCACCCTAACGAGCAACGGATTGACCGCGTTACCAAAGCCCTCCGGCACCGCCTCCAGGGCCCGGTCTAGCATCTCCCCGGTGGAGGTCTCCACCACGTTGCCGTCGGGCAGAATTTCGATCAGGTGCCGCGCTTCCAGCTTCTCCAGCGCCCACCGGATGCGCTCCCGCTCACGGCCGCGGGATTCCAGGATCGAATAGATCTCTTCCTCCGTCACCCCTTTGGCAGGTATCACATGGAACACCTCAGCCTCGAACCGCGTCAGCAACGGCCGCCGGTGAAGCGTCTCCGCCAGCTTGGCGTACATCCAGCCGCTCCGGGTAGGTTCGGCTTCTCCGATCAGCCCGGCGTCTCGCGCCTGCTGCCACCAATCCATTGCAGGGGCCGAAAAAGCCTTACGTGTCATGGTGATGGCTTTCACGGCCGTGGACGAAACGTCCCTGCGCCTATCGGCTTGATCGGACAGGACTTCCTTCCCGACTCCTGTAAGGCGGAAAACCTCCTGCCCTCTGTCGTCCTCACCGCTGGAGATCAGGTCGAAGGACTCCAAGCTGTAAAGGGTCTCCCTCAAAGCGAAGTTGTCGTCGTACCAGCGGGCGAGATCCCGAGCTTCACTGAACTGCTGGGCTATCTTCTGATACCTGTCCGGCATCTCCTTGATCCGACGGCCGTATCTTTCCATCAGCTTGCGGTATTCCGTCACCTTGCGGTCGATCATCTCCCTGCGCAGACGCTTGAAAGTGGGCAGGTCGTCCTCGTTCTTGCTTTCCTCATACCTCTGCCACAAAGCATCGATGACCTGGAGCACTTCGACCTCCTCTGCATCTATCGCCAGAGTCCACACATCGCTCCTCGGGCCGTCACGCCATAGACGGAAAGCCTCAAGAGCCCACTCCCCTGCCGGGAGCAATTCTCCGTCGGCGTCGACGTAACCCAACGCCCTCAGGTGGTCGAGGGCAGATTGTTCGATCTCTTCCCCATCTGCATGTCGGGCGAGAAGCCACAAGATGTCTCCGGAGAGCACGGTCCCATTCCCGAACCCGCCCGTCTGCAACGCCCGCTTGACAGCCTGCCCCAATGCGGTAAAAGCCACCACCTCCGAGACCGGCACGCTGTAGGCGATCAATCGCATGGCCTCCAGCAGATGCTCCTCGTGGGATCCGAGCGGCAGCCTTGCGGATTTGGCCGGCCCAACTGGGGCTCTCCTGATGAATTCAGCTAATTTGCCATCGATTATAAGCTGGGGATGTGCCTGACGGTATATCTCCAGCACGGTACGGCCTGCTTCGCTGAGCGTCACGTACTCTTTCTTCTTCGTCCTATCCCAGACCCTGACCGCCAGGCCGCGTTTCAGCAAAGCCGCCTCTGACTTCGGCCCGACCCTTTCTGCCCGCCAGGCGGCATCCAGCATGGCGATCACCTCCGTCCCGATCCACCTCCAGTCATCAGGCCAATCCTCCGGAGAAGGAAGACCGTACCCCTCCCGGACGACCAGCTCTCCGCCGACATCCTCCTCTTTCTCGGAATACACTCCCGGACCCTGAGCGTAGAGGTCTTTCAGCACATTGGCCAGGGCAGTCCCGCTATAGGTCAGCCCCCACCGTATCGGGGTATGATGGCGAACCAAACCGGCGCGCTCGAGCTCCACGAGAGCGGACTCCGCCTCGTCCGAGATTCCTGTGAACTGCACGCCTGCGTTCTTTTCCTCCTCCAGCAATTGCTTCAAGAGCAGTGCGTGAGCCTTGCGAACGATCATGATCCACCTCCTCAGTCGAGTACTTCCAAGAGTCTGTCCACCCGCTCTGCAACATCCACATCGAACAGGTGAATCGTCGGAAGCAACCACGTGACGATGTAACGATCGTCGCCGTTCTTGTTCTTCCCAAAATAGACCAGCGTGAACCGACCCACACGGGTGTGCCTTCTGATCAAGTCTCCGGCCTCACGCAGAGCACGGCGCATGTGAGCCGGCAGGTGATCGAAATCGACCGCCTTACCCTGCTCACCACGCTTCTGGATAAATTCGGTGGTCAACCCGCTGGAATGGAAAGCTTCCAGCAGTTTTCCGAAACCTCGCTTCTTGAAATAGGCCAGCAGCAACTCAGCCGCCGGGAGGGCGAAGAGCAAGGTTTCCTCTCCGTTGGGAGAGCGGTAACTCGCCTCGATCACCCCTCGACGGTCTTCCAGCCCAACTCGCACGAGCAATCGTGAGCCCTTCGGCAGACTCTTCCACACCTCCTGCACCTCGAAGGTCTCTCCATCCGCCTGATAAGTCTCTCCTTTGGAACGGTGATCCTCCTGCGCTGCAACGAACACCGCGGGGACACCTCCTCGCAGACCGGAAAGCAGATCAAATCCCCATGCTTTCAAGCTTTTCAACTTGACTTCGAACTCCTCGGGGATCTCTCCCCACGCTTCCCGAACGAACGTGTTCAACATACGCTGATGACGCCGACGGAGTTCTTCGGCGCTCAATTTCTTCCGAGCCATTTCAGCCTCCTGTAGAGATCTCTGGATTTACGGAAAAACTTTCGCCAGATGTTTCCGTTTGCCTTATGATTATGGCAAATTTGTGCAAGAATTTCGTTGGTGAAACGTAAGAGAAGCGTTAGAACACACCGGAGGCCTATGAACCCGCGACCAATCAGCCCGGAGAGTGGCTTTCATTCCTCCCGCAGCACATCCACGACGGAAAGCCGAGCAGCCCGGCGGGCCGGCAGATATGCGCCGGCAGAGGCAAGGAAGAGCATCAGCGGCAGGAGGAGCAGTTCGCCCACGATGCTCACCGACGCATGCACCGGGCCGAGCCCCAGCATCTCCCCCAGGCGGGCGAACAACACCCGCGCCACCAGCACCCCGGGCAGAGCGCCAAGGACATATCCCGCACCGGCCATGGCGATGGACCCGGCAACCACCGACGCAGCGATCTCCCCCGGCGTCATCCCCACAGCCTTGAGGATGCCCACCGTGCGACGGTCTTCGTACACGCTCATGCTCAGGCTGCTGAGCACGCCGAACGCCGCAATGATCCCCAGCAGCAGCGACAGGGCAACCACCGTCGCCGTCAGAATGCGGCCAACATCCGGCCCGCTGCCCGAAACGAACATCTCCGCAATCACCTTGCCCCGGACGGCGCTCCCGAAACGCTTTTGCACATCTTCCAGGAATCCGTGGGGATCAACGCCAGCTTCGAGGTCCACGTAGAAAGTGATGGGGGCTTCCCCCAGCAGGCTCAGCGGCAGGATGAACATCTTGCCCAGATTGCTGTTCTCCCGGTAGATCCCCACGATCCGCAGGGTATGCGGCTTTCCGCGGACGAGCAACGTGACTTCGTCGCCGGGCTTCCACCCGTGCTCACGCGCCAGAGAATACCCGGCAACCGCCTCGTCGTCTCCCCGGAGCATACGCCCCTCCAGGAGCATGTTGTCGTAGATGCTAAGATCGCCGCACACGAAACGAGGGTAGATGTCTTCGCTCTCCCCCCGGATGCGGACGGGAGCCCAGGCCTCGCACGCCAGCCGCTCCACCCTCCCGTCCTCGGCCAGCGCACGCCGGACTTTCTGCGCCGGGAATTGGGGCGCCACGATGGTGAGTACGACATCGGCATCCGGCGCCATTCCCGTTCCCACAGGATCGTGTACGAACGTCTGGACGGTGGCGTAGAGGCACAGGGAAGCGCTGATCGCCAGCGCCACCATCACCAACCCCAGGGTGGTGAGCGACGAACGCACAGGAGTGCTCAGGATGCCGGTCAGACCGTAGGAGATGGAGAAGGGCAGGCGGGGCAGGCGCACCTTCCGACGGCGCGGCGGCTCCGCTCCCCTGCGGATGGCGGTGACGGTGTCCAATCGGGAGATGCGGCGCAGAGGAACGGCCGCGGCAACGGCTATCAGCAGGAAGACGAAGAACGCGACTGCTGCCATAGCCCATACGGGCGGTGTGGCGTTCCCCATGCCGTACCGTTCGTTCAGCTCCCTGAAGATCCTGACGCTCAACGGCACGCTGGCGGCGATGCCAACCACCCCCGCCACCAGGCCGATCGCTTCGTACTCGCTCAGGTAGACGGCCGCCAGCTGGACGTTGGTGAAGCCCACAGCCCGCAGCAAACCGATCTGCCTCGTCTGGGCGCGGATGGAGCCTCCGATGGCGTTGGCGATCAGGAACCCGCCAACCAGCAACGCCATTGCGGCAAAGACGAGCATGAAAACGGACTGGATGCGGAACGAGAGCCCCACGATCTTACGCACCAAAAGCCAGGTATAGCCCGTGAGGACACCCTGGGGAAAAGCCCGCTGGATCTCCCGGTACACTTCTTTCGCCCGCCGTGGGTGGCGGATTCGGACGCCTACGGTCCACTCCGGCGGAGCCACACCTTGCTTCCGGAGCGACGCGGCCAGAGTGTCCGGACCCAGGTACACCGACGGCGGCTGGCAATCGGGGAAAGCGCAAAACTCCGAGGAGACGAACGTGCCCACCACGGTAAAGGCCGTGTTCCCTTTGCTGAAGAGGATCTGCACCTCGTCCCCCGGCCGGATGCCGAACGAACGCGCCAGGTTGTGATCGACGAGGAGTTCGTGAGAGTGCGATTTTGGGACTCGGCCGGAGACGACGATCGGCTGCGCCACCCGGTTTTCGGGGAACCAATCCCGGACCTTGACGGTCGTTTCGTGGTGGTTCGCCCTGAGCGGCACCAGAAACGTGGGCATCGGCGGAGTGGTGGCGGTTACCTCGGCGTTCTCTTCGAGCACCCGGACGAGCTTTTCCACCGATCCCCCATCCGATTTCAACTCCAGCCAGATGTGGGCGCCGTTGGTGCGCTCCATCAGACGGTCGTAAATCCTGTACCCGGACAGGTAAGCGGCGAGCGCGGTGGACAGCAGAAGTGCAGACGCGGCCAGGGTGAGGAAGATCAGACCACCTTGAAATTTGCGACTGCGCAGGTTGGCCTTTGTCTGGCGAAGAATGGCTCTCATGTCCCCCTCCATCATGCCTCGATCTCGACCAAACGGGCGACCACCAGGGAGGGATCGGCCTCCGCTCCCGTTTCCATCTGCGATACGAACCTTCCGTCACGCATGAAGATCACCCGGCGGGCAAAGCTGGCCACTTTCGGGTCGTGGGTGACCAGAACGATGGTCTGTCCCCGGGAGTTGAAGCGGCGCAACAAAGCCAGCACCTCGTTGCCGCTGCGGGAATCCAGGTTGCCGGTGGGCTCGTCGGCCAGGAGCAGCGTGGGATCGTTGACGAGAGCACGCGCCAGGGCGACGCGTTGCTGCTGACCGCCGGAAAGCTGTGATGGAAATGCTTCGGCCTTGTCCGCAATCCCCAGGGATTCCAGCAGTTCCCTCCTCCGCCGGGCGACTTCCCCCGGGTCACGCCCGCTTAGCAAACCGGGTATCTCAACGTTGTCGGCCACCGTCAGGTTCGGGATCAGGTTGTACGACTGGAACACGAAGCCGATGGTGTCACGGCGCAGTACCGCTCTCTGCGATTCGTTCATCTCACTCAGTCGGCGTCCGTCCACGATCACTTCTCCCTGGGTCGGGGTATCCAGCCCGGCCAGCAAGTGCAAAAGGGTGGATTTGCCGCAACCCGACGGCCCCATGACGGCCACGAACTCGCCGGGCTCCACCTCCAGGCTCACGCCGTCGAGCGCCTTCACGGCCACGCCGTCCGAACGGTACACTTTGTGCAGATTTTGCGCCTCCAATACGGGCATGTTCGTCCCTCCTTTCTCCTGCATGTTCAGACGAAAGTCTTCTCCATTTCGAGCGCCGTATGGGTGGGCGAGGGCAGTGCCCTCGCCTACCCTATGTTTGCCCCATGCCTACCCGGAGTCGTCGCCGCAAAACGCATCCTCGCATCGGTCCAGCCATTTCAAGTCGGCTTCGAGGTGAAGCTGTAACCCTTCAGCCAGAAGACGCCGCTCCTCATCCCCTTGAGTGAGCAGCGGCGTGATGCCGGACATCGCCTTGAGCAGGCTCTCACGCTGCCTCCAGATGATCGAACAGGGGTCACCCTGACCCGCGCGTCGCGCCACCAGCAGCTTGAGGTAGAAATCCGCCCGCAAACGGATGGACGGAGCCGACGGGCTGCGCAGCCAGTCTGCCAAGTACGCCCGTCCCGCCTCCGTCAGGTGATAGACCTTGCGATTCGGCAGCAATTCCTGGGGCACTTCCTCGTGTTCCACCAACCCATCCCGCTCCAGGCGGGCAAGGGTGCTGTACACCTGGCCGATGTTCAACGTCCACGTGTGCCCCATCATCTCTTCGAACGCTTTCTTGATTTCGTAACCGTGGCGTGGCTCCGAAGCCAGCAGCCCCAGGATGGCGTGTTTCAGCATGATACATACTCCGTATGTTGTACACACTCAGTATGTACCACAAATCGAGCGGGGCGTCAAATCGGAGAAGGACGATCTGGCGACTGTCGCCGCCACCGTGGTGGAACGACAAGGGCAACCTACGGGTTGCCCCTACGATGGGTACCGCGAGGAGGTCTGTTTGCGCCACCACCTGGAAACCGTCAAGCGCAAGAGTCTGGTGAGCCACAGGCCGTTGTCATGCCCCCTTTGATTTGAGACAAACGCAGTTCTTGTGGTAACCTGTGCCGAAAAGCGAAAACAGCAACGAAGCCCCTCAAGAAACTCTATTCGGAGGTTGTCAAATGTCGTTACCCGTTGTGGATCTCCTGGAAGGGCCAGCAATGACGTTCGACGATGTGCTCCTCGTACCCGGCTTCAGCAACGTCATGCCATCGGAAGTGGACGTGTCCACTTCTCTCGGGGAACGCCTCACACTGAAAGTACCTGTGATATCTGCGGCCATGGACACGGTGACCGAATCCAGGCTCGCAATAGCACTGGCGAGACAGGGGGGACTCGGGGTCATACACCGCAATCTGAGCATAGAGGAACAGGCGAGCGAAGTAGAGCGGGTAAAGCGATCGGAATCCGGTATGATCACCGATCCCATAACCCTCGGCCCCAACGCCACACTTGCCCAGGCGGAAGAGATCATGTCCAGGTACCATATTTCCGGCGTTCCGATAACCGACGAAAGCGGCAGGCTCCTGGGAATACTCACGAACCGAGATATCAGGTTCGCAGACAACCTCGACAAAAACCTCGTACGGGAGTTCATGACCGGCGACGGATTGGTTACAGCTCCGGTTGGCACCACTCTGGACGAAGCAAAAGCAATCCTGCACAAGCACAGAATCGAGAAACTCCCTCTGGTGGACGAAAACGGATTCCTCCGCGGCCTGATAACTTACAAGGACATCCTGAAACGCCAGGATTTCCCGAATGCTGCCAAGGACTCATCCGGCAGGTTGCTGGTGGCGGCGGCAATCGGTGTAGGCAAAAGCGCCATGGAACGGGTGGAAGCCCTGGTAACCGCAGGGGTGGATGCCGTGGCCATAGACACCGCCCACGGACACACAGAAAGCGTCCTCGAAACCGTAAAGATGGTCAAAGCGAAGTATCCATCGTTGCCGGTGCTCGCGGGAAACGTCGTGACCGCCGAAGGCACGAGGGCACTGATAGAAGCAGGCGCCGACGCCGTCAAAGTCGGAGTGGGCGCAGGCTCGATCTGTACCACCAGGGTGGTCGCGGGGGTAGGGGTGCCGCAGCTAACCGCAATCGCGGAATGTGCCCGAGAAGCAGCGAAGTTCGGCGTCCCGATCATCGCGGATGGAGGGATAAAGTTCTCGGGCGACATCGTGAAAGCGCTGGCTGCCGGAGCCAGCGCCGTGATGCTTGGTTCTCTCCTGGCCGGACTGGAAGAATCGCCAGGAGAGATGGTGATATACGAAGGAAGGCGGTTCAAGAGCTACCGTGGCATGGGCTCCGTCGGAGCGATGAAAGGGAGAGCAAGGGATAGATATGCATCCGGGCAAACAGGAGGGAGCAAAATCGTCCCAGAGGGGGTGGAAGGAATGGTACCGTACAAAGGTCCCCTCGCACCTTATCTCTACCAGCTCATGGGGGGTTTGCGTTCCGGCATGGGATACGTGGGCGCCAGAAATCTCTCGGAGCTGCGCGAAAAGGCCCGATTCGTTCAGATCACCGGCTCCGGACTCGTGGAAAGCCATCCCCACGACGTCTTCATCACCAAGGAAGCGCCGAACTACCAGCGCGGCACAGAATGATGAACCTCCTGGAGGAAAGATCGTGACAGTAAAAGCCATCGTTGGCGCCCAGTGGGGCGATGAAGGAAAAGGCCGTGTGGTGGACTACCTCGCCGAAAGCTCCGATTGGGTAATACGCTACCAGGGAGGTGACAACGCAGGGCATACCGTGGTCAACCGGTGGGGAACGTTCAGGTTGCACATTGTGCCATCCGGGGTGTTCAACCCGGACACCAGATGCCTCGTAGGAGCGGGGACGGTCGTCAATCCAGACTCCTTTCTGGCCGAACTGGAATCGCTGGAGTCCGCAGGAGTGCCGACCGACAACGTTTTCATCGATAGGAGAGCGCACGTGGTGTTCCCTTACCACAGGACGCTGGACGGCATCCGTGAATCGGCAAGGGGCAAAAAGGCCATAGGAACCACAAAGAGGGGGATCGGGCCAGCATACGCCCACAAAGCCGCAAGGATAGGCGTGAGAATCGGCGATTTCCTGAACAAATCCTGGCTCGAGGAGAGGCTTGGGCAGGCTCTCGAAATCGTGAACAGAGAACTCCGCAGCTATGGACACAAAGGGTTCTCTTTCAGCGAAATCATGAGGAAAGCCCTCGCATGGAGGGATGCCCTGGAGGGCAGAATAGTGGATTCGGTGCCGGAGATAAAGAGATCGATATCCAACGGGGAGAACATCTTGCTGGAAGGCCAGCTCGGTGTGATGAGAGACCTGGACTGGGGAGAGTATCCGTTCGTCACCTCCTCCAACCCCGTGGGCGGTTACGCTCCGGTGGGAACGGGATTCCCGATACGATACCTGGACGAAGTGTGGGGAGTTGCAAAAGTTTATACCACGGCAGTTGGTGCAGGCCCGTTCCCAACGGAACTGAAAGACGAGATGGGAAAGAAGCTAAGGGAAACAGGAAACGAATATGGCGCCACCACCGGACGCCCGCGCAGGACCGGATGGTTCGATGGCGTGGCGATGAGATACGCAGCCTGGGTGGGAAGCCTCACAGGTCTCGTACTGACGAAACTGGACGTGCTGGACACGTTCCCGGAGATCAAAGTGGCGGCGGCCTACAAGCTTCCGAACGGAGAAACGACCACCAGCGTACCGGACACGTGGATGCTGGAAAGAGTCGAACCGGTACTGGAAAGCATGCCTGGCTGGATGGAAGATACGTCCAAAGCGCGGGAGTGGGATGATTTACCGAAAAATGCCCGGCATTTCCTCAGGAAGCTCGAGGAAATAAGCAGCGTGCCGCTGCTGTACGTATCGGTTGGACCAAGAAGAGAACAAATAGTGAAAGTGCCGGAGCGGTAAAAATGTTCGACCATGAAACCTATCTTTCCCCCTTCACCTGGAGATACGGCAGCCGGGAGATGCGGGAGATCTGGTCAGAAGCTCACCGCAGAAGGCTCTGGCGGAGAATATGGGTCGCGCTGGCAGAGGCTCAAGAATCGCTGGGGTTCGTGTCCAGAGAACAGGCAGAAGACCTGAAAGCCCACCAGGAAGAAATCGACATCCGACGGGCGCTGGAAATCGAAGCGGAGATACATCACGACGTGATGGCAGAGATCAAGACCTACGCCGAACAATGCCCGGTCGGAGGGAGTGTAATACATTTCGGAGCCACGAGCGCCGACATCACCGACAACGCAGACGTACTCCGCATCAGGGAAGCCATCGACCTGACGCTCTATCGGATCCATCTCATCATCGAAGAACTCGCAGAAATGGCGGAGCGATGGGCGGACGTCCCGTGCGTGGCATTCACCCACCTGCAACGCGCCGAGATAACAACCGTTGGATATCGAATCTCGCAACATCTCCAGGATCTTTGGGAGGATTGCCAGGCACTGATAGAACTTAGATCTCGGCTGCGTGGGAAGGGGTTCAAAGGAGCCGTAGGGACTTACGCTTCCTACGCTCAGGCCCTCGGAAGCGTGGAAGCCGCCCTGGAGATGGAAAGGATCGCCCTCGAAAAGCTCGGGCTCGAAGCTTTTCCTGCATCCACTCAAGTGTACCCCCGTCGGCAGGACTGGGAGGTCATCACCACCCTCTCCGGACTGGCAGGAAGCCTGTACAGGCTGGCGTTCAACATCAGATTGCTTCAATCCCCCCTCGCTTCGGAGTGGAGCGAACCATTCCACGAAAAACAGGTAGGGTCCTCGGCAATGCCTTTCAAGCGCAATCCGGTGAGGATGGAAAAGGTAAACAGCCTTGCCCGGCTGGTGCATGGATTCGAGGAAATCGCATGGGAGAACGCCGCTCACAGCCTGCTGGAAAGAACACTGGACGACTCGGCGAATCGCAGAGAGTTCCTCCCTACGGCGTTCCTTGCAATCGATGAAATCCTTGTGACGATGGCGAAAGTCCTCGGATCGCTCAGGATCGACGAAGAAACCATCAAAAGGAACGTGGCCGCTCATGCACCTTTCGCCGCCACAGAAGCAGTCCTGATGGAAGCCGTGAAAAACGGCGGAGACCGACAGGAACTGCACGAGGCTCTGCGGGAGCTCAGCATGAAAGCCTGGGAAAGCACCTTGAGCGGCAAGGAGAACCCCCTCCCGAGGATGATCAGCGAAGACCAGAGGTTCACGTCGTTGATACCACAAAAGGAGCTTCAAAAACTTTTCGATGCGTCGAACTACGTAGGTGCAGCGCCCATCATAGCAAGAGAGATCGCCCGGCAAGCAAGGAATTCGACGGAATGTCCGAAAGGCAGCAGGAACTACGAAGAACAACACCCTGAAAGCAGATGAAACACGTTCGGCACACCGAACAGATCGGATCGATGGTTCCGAAAAATCGGAGGAGACGATGGAGGCAATGGATGTCTACGCGAAGTTCTACGACCTGAGATACGGGGATTTTCTCGACGATCTGCCGATGTACACAGGGTTCGCAGCAAGGACGGGTGGGCCGATACTGGAACTCGGATGCGGAACCGGCAGGCTGTTGATACCGCTGGCGAAAGAAGGCTACGACGTTACAGGGGTAGACATATCAACGGAAATGCTGAAAATAGCCAGAGAAAAAGCCGCAAAAGCAAGTGTGCAGGAAAAAGTAGAGCTGATAGAAGGAGATGTCAGGACCTTCTCCACCACAAAGGAATACCCCCTGGCTCTTTCGGCAGTGAGCTCTTTCATGGCCCTCGATTCCCTCGAAAAGCAGATAGCCGGGCTTGAGAACGTTCGCAAAGCCATGAGACCCGGCGGTCTCCTGATTCTGGATCTGTTCAACCCCAATCCCTCGGTCCTGCTGGAAGGGGATGGAAGGGTGAATTTCGTCGGAGAATGGGAACTGGAGAACGGAAGCGTGGTACAGGAATTCTCCATACGAACCACCCACGCCTCCTCGCAGGTGCACGAAATAACCTACCTGTACGATGTGCTGAAACCGGATGGTAATATCGAGCGGCATCGGGCACAGGTCCGATTGAAATACATCGGCGAACCGGAAGGAAGGCTCTTGCTGGAAAGGACCGGCTACAAAGTGGAAGCGGTCTACGGCTCCTATGAACTCGATCCCTTCGACGACTACTCCCCGAGCATGATCTTCGTAGCCAGGGCCGCATGAAGCGTTTTCCATGCGGACGAAGATTTTGACTAAAGTTTACCCGTTAATTAGAATAGAGTGCATTTACCGAGAAACAGAACGAGATGAAGGGGAGTTATCATGTCTGAAGCATTGGAATTGCAGGCTTACGAACGAACGGTTATCGGAAGAGAAGTCAAAAGGCTTCGCAGACAAGGCATCGTGCCGGGGATCGTCTACGGCCACGGCATGGAATCCGTGCCGATACAGGTGAAAAGCATAGACCTGGACAAGGTCATCAAAAAGGGAGCAAAGACCAAGCTGGTAGATCTCCACATCGGTGAAGGCAAGAACCGGGAGACCAAGAAAGTCCTGATGAGGGAAGTGCAAAGAGACCCGGTCAAGCTTTCTCTGGTACACGTCGATTTCCAGGCGGTCAGCATGACCGAAAAGCTTCGGCTGAAAGTTCCAATCCGGCTCGTGGGAGAAGCGCCGATGGTCGCCAGCAACGAAGCGGTATTGGTTCAGGTTCTCGACGAGATCGAGATCGAGTGTCTACCCGGCAATATCCCAACGCACCTGGAAGCCGACGTTTCACCCCTCGACAGCCTGGACAAAAGCATTACCGTGGCGGACATCCGGGTTCCCGAGGGGGTGGAACTCCTGGCAGACAGCAAGGAAACCATTGCCAACCTGAGCCTGACTTCTGCCGCCATGGCCGAAGCCGAAGAAGAAGCCGGGGCAGAGGCCGAAATGGAAGCCGGCGAAGTCGAAGTGGTGGGCAAAGGGAAAGCCAAAGAAGGCGAAGAAACGGAGGAAGAAGGGGAAGAGTAAACACTTCCTCCTTTCGAAGAGAAAATCGGGAAG
>CAZEXY010000046.1:13933-15791 GCA_964516345.1 uncultured Anaerolineae bacterium | reverse complement strand
GTTACAGCACAGCCTGTTTTACCCAGTAAGTCTGCGGCATGGCGAGGATTTCTTCCAGCACGTCGTCCGGCACTTCTTCGTCCACCCCCATCACCATGACGGCGTCGCCTCGCGGTTTTGTCCTGCCCACGTGCATGAACGAAATGTTGATGTCGTGAGTCCCCAGCAGGGTGCCGACTTTTCCGATGACCCCGGGCCGGTCGTGATGGCGAACCAGGAGCACCCTCCCGCTTGCGGGGAACGTGAGCCAAAAGCCGTCCACTTTCACCACGTACGGGCCGTCCTCCATCACCGTCCCTCCCAGAGTGATTTCCTCGCTGTCGGAGATCACCTTCAGGGAGAGCACGTCCCCGTAACGGTCCGGCTCGCTCTTCTTGTGTCTTTGCAAGGAGATATGGCGCTGGGCGGCGATGGTCTTGGCGTTCACCAGATTCACCCTGACATCCACGACTTCATCCAGGAATCCTTTCATGGCGCCCGCTTCCACGTATTCCAGGTCGTATTCTGCGATCTTTCCGCAGGCCGTGATTTCCATGCCGTGGGCCCTCGGATCGCCGACCTGCGCTGCGAGCTTCCCGAGTCTCTCAGCCAGTTCGATATACGGCTCCAGGATCGCCATTTCCTCCGGCGGCACCAACGGCATGTTGACGGCGTACCTGGCCAATCCGCCCTGGAGCACGGATAGAACCTGCTCCGCCACGTCACGCGCTACCTGCTCCTGGGCCTCCACGGTGGAGCCGCCCAGATGGGGTGTTACCACGACCTTCGGGTGCTTCAGCAGCGGGTTGTCTGGAGGGGGTGGTTCCTGGGAGAAGACGTCTATGGCGGCTCCGGCGATCAGGCCTTCGTCCAGCGCCTCGATCAGCGCCTCCTCGTCCACCACGCCGCCGCGTGCCACGTTCAATACGAATGCCGTGGGCTTCATTTTGCGGAACGCCTCCCGCCCGATGAGACCTCGGGTGCTCTCCGTCAGAGGCACGTGTACCGTGACGAAGTCCGCCTGCGAGAGCAGTTCGTCCAGGGACACAAGCTCCACGCCCAGGCGCTCAGCCTGCTCGGCAGAGATGTAAGGATCGTAGGCCACCACGTCCATTTCCAGCCCCTGGGCACGCCGGGCGACTTCCGTTGCCACCCGTCCCAGACCTACCGTGCCGAGAACCTTGTGTCTGAGCTCTTTGCCCACGAACCTGCTCCGCTTCCATTCGCCGCCGCGTAGCGACACGTATGCCTGAGGTATGTTCCTGGCCAGGGCGAACATCAGGCCGATGGTGTGTTCGGCGGCGGCCACGATGTTACCGGTGGGAGCGTTCGCCACGACTATCCCCAGGGATGTGGCCGTGGGGATGTCTATGTTGTCCACGCCGACCCCCGCGCGCCCCACCACCTTCAGCCGTTTGCCGGCCTTGAGCACCTCCGGCGTGACCTTCGTGCCGCTTCTGACGATGAGGGCGTCGTATTCGGGGATGACGCCGATGAGTTCTTCCTGGGACAGCCCAAACCTGAAATCGACTTCGGCCACCTGCTTCAAAGCGGTTAGCTTTTCCTCCGGCAGCGGATCGGAAACCAGTACCTTGAACATTTTTCTCCTCCTCGGGCGTAAGATTTAAGTACGTGTCCTCGTGGAATTCTTCGGCTGCTTCGGCCGGGTGCGCTCATCGCTGAGGAAAGGATTTTTCACCGAGAACTTCACGGCGTCGTGAGAGGTACAATCGAAATTGTACATCCTCTATGATTCTACGCCAAAATCCAGGCGTTGGGGAAACCGTTCGGTTCTCCCGGCCATTGCACGGCAAGGTGTGGAACGGGGCTGTGAGGACGGGCCTACGGCGTCATTCCGGAATGAGGCTGTGGGTGGCGG
>CAZEXY010000046.1:12745-13833 GCA_964516345.1 uncultured Anaerolineae bacterium | reverse complement strand
TCGAAGAAACCTTTTCGGCGGGGATAGGGATGGAATTGCGCAACCGGCTATCGTTTCTCGCTCTCCTCCTGGTGCTCCTCCCGACCATCGTCGGATGCGGGCGCACACGGGGGAAAGCGCGAGCGCCGACGCCTCCTCTACCCACCGTGAGCGGAGAAGTCGTCCCTCGTGGAAACCGCATCCTGGAGATTGCGCTGTTGCCGTCGGAGCGCGGCGGCTATGGCGACGCCGTGGAACTGGCACGCCGCGCCGGCGTCCAGGCCGTTCCCAAGTCCCTTTTCTGGGACGAAGTGGAGAAATCCCCTCACGAATATCACGCCAACCCCGGCTGGCTCAAGTCTGTCAACGAGTACTATCCCTCCGTCGGCATGAAAGTTTCGCTGACCATCGGCGTTCTCGATACCCTTTCCGACCGCCGTCCGGCCGACTTGAAGGGGAAGCCCTACGACGATCCGGAGGTCGTGGAGCGTTTCGACGCTTTGCTCGACTACATCGCTTCCGAAGCACCCGGGTTACAGCTTGCGTCCCTTTCCATCGGCAACGAAGTCGACGGCGTGCTGAGGCGCGAGCCCGGGGACTGGGCCCGGTATGCTTCGTTCTTCGAGCAGACGGCGGCCCATGCCCGCTCCCTCTGGCCGGGCGTGCCCGTCGGCGCAAAGGTGATGTACCGCGGGGCCGTGGCGTATTCCGATGAACTCCGCCCGCTCTGGGATGCCGGCGACGCGATCATGCTGACCTACTACCCGATACACGACGATTTCACCGTTCTGCCGCCGAAGGTGGTCTCTGCCGATTTCGACCGGATGGCCCGTCTGGCGGACGGGAAGCCGTTGTACCTCCTGGAGGTCGGCTATCCCTCCAGCAAGGTGTGCAACAGCAGCGACGAAATGCAGGCCGAGTTCGTCCATCAGGTGTTTCTGGCGTGGGACGCCCACGCCGACGCCGTGCCTTTGGTGGCTTTCTTCACCCTGACCGATCTCTCCCCGGACACGATGCAGAAATATCGAAAGTACTACGGCGTCCGCGGTGCGGCGTTTGGTGAATTCCTGCGCACTCTGGGCCTGCGCACCTGGCCCGGGAAGGGTGTG
>CAZEXY010000046.1:0-12645 GCA_964516345.1 uncultured Anaerolineae bacterium | reverse complement strand
AGGAACTGAAAGCCATTCTCGCCCACAATCGAGACGAAGAGAAGGAGCATGCTTCCATGCTGCTCGAGTGGATACGCCGGAGAGATCCCACTTTCGAAGGAGAACTGAAAGATTATTTGTTTACGGAGAAACCGATCGCTCACGGGTGAGAAATTCTGAAAGGGGTAGGTGATGAAAACCCCCTTGGCGCGTAGGAGCTTTTTCTACGGCTGGGTCATCGTTGCAGTTGCATTCGTCTCCCTGGCGATCATTTTCGGCATTCGCCTTTCGTTTTCCGTGTTTCTGGTCGCTTTGACCAAAACATTCGGATGGTCCCGGAGCGATTTTTCCGGGATCTATTCGATCAACATGATTGCGGTGGCTGCGGTATTGCCTTTCGTCGGGCGGCTTCAGGATAGTTGGGGGGCGAGGAAGCTGTTCGCCGTTGGCGGAATCACCATGGCGATCGCCCTCGTCGCCAGCAGCATGATCCATTCTCTCTGGCAGCTATACATCGCTTACGGCATATTGACCGCGCTCGGTATAGCGATTTTGAGCATCGGTCTTCATTCGGCGATGGTTTCGAGGTGGTTCGCTGCCGGGGGAAGACGTGGAATGGCCATCGGTATCGCTCTGGCCGGATCCGGCGTTGGCGTGCTCATCCTTACTCCTGCCACCGAACGGGTGATCTCCGCGTGGGGGTGGAGGGCGGCGTATCTTTCCCTTGCTGCTCTGGTGATTTTCGTGGCTGTTCCCATGAACTGGATTTTCTTGAGGGATTCTCCCGAGCAGATCGGGTTGAAGCCGGATGGGTGGAACAAGCCCCCGAAGCACTCGGAGAGCAAAGGGCAACGGAAGCGAATCCCTTCCATGTCCTGGACGTGGCATTCTGCATCCAGAACGGTGGATCTCTGGGCGCTTTACTTTGCGGCGTCGCTGGCTTTGTTTTCCTTGAGAATGGTTTCGGTACATCAGATCGCTCACATGGTGGACGTGGGGTACTCCCGGAGGGTGGCTGCAGATGCAGTCGGCATTACAGGAGCGGTCATAGCCATTTCCTTCGTGTTTTGGGGAACTTTGTCCGACCACATCGGAAGACACACGGCTTACGCATTCGGCGGTTTGTCCAGGATAATCGCCGTGACGACTTTGCTCGCTTTGCCGATCTTCGGCCTGAGGGTGTGGCCCCTTTATCTGTTTGCCCTTACGTGGGGGATAAGCGAGGGATCGTGTACTTCTCTGCTGACGGCGCTTGCGGCCGATATGTTCCCTGGACCAGCCGTTGGCACGATCGTCGGAACGATGGCTGCTGCTTTCGCCCTGGGTTCCGCCACCGGTTCCTGGTTCGGCGGCTTTGGATTTGACGTTTGGGGAAGTTATACAGTACCCTTTTCCCTCGCCATTGCCGGCACTTTACTTTCGATAATGCTCGTGCTGTGGTTGTCGCACAGGATAGCGAAACTTAACGAGGAGAAGATTCGATGAGCGAAGCTCTTGTGGCATTGGAATCTACGGTGATTGCTCATGGCCTGCCGTACCCACAGAACATAGAAACTGCGATACGTCTGGAGGATGTCGTCCGAGAGGAAGGCGCTGAACCCAGAACCATCGCCATTCTTGGCGGCAAGGTAAAGGTGGGGCTGACCGATGCAGAGCTCGAGCACCTGGCGAAAGCAAAAGAGGTCCGAAAGGTCAGCCGGAGGGACCTCCCCATCGCTCTGGCTCTGGGACAGGATGGAGCCACCACGGTTGCCGGCACCATGTACCTGGCGAACCGCTCCGGAATACACGTATTTGCCACCGGAGGCATCGGGGGAGTGCACCGGGGTCACGTCTTCGACGTATCGGCCGATTTGTTGGAGCTGGCCCAGACCCCTGTCATTGTGGTGTGTGCCGGGGCGAAAGCAATTCTCGATCTGCCTGCTACGCTGGAGGTACTGGAGACTCACGGAGTTCCGGTGGTAGGCTACGGTACTGATGAGTTCCCGGCTTTTTACAGCCGAACCTCCGGCCTACCGGTGGATCAGCGTGTCGATTCACCGGAGGAAGCTGCCAGAATTTACATCTCTCAACGGCGGCTTGGCCTGCCGACAGGAATGCTGGTTACAGTTCCTGTCCCGGAGGAGCACGAAGTCCCCAGGGACGAAATAGAGCCGGTGATAGAGCAGGCTGTAAGGGAAGCCGAGGAGAAAGGCTTGCGCGGGAAGGAGATCACGCCTTTCCTCCTTGCCAGAATCAGTGAACTGACGGAGGGATGGAGCTTGAAGGCCAACCTCGCACTGTTGGAGAACAACGCAAGGGTTGCGGCGAAGATATCCAGAGCACTGGCGGAACTGTGGTCGTGAACGGGAAGATAGCCGATTGGCTGGATCGGAATCTGTTGAGGGTGGAGAAGCCTGCGCGGTACATAGGCCGGGAGCTGAACGCCGTCGTCAAAGATTGGGGCTCCGTCCAGACGAAAGTGGCGCTGGTGTTCCCGGAGGTGTACGACCTCGGGATGTCGAACTTCGGCATGGCGATCCTCTACGATATCCTCAACAAGCAGGAGGACGTTCTGGCGGAGAGGGTCTATGCTCCATGGCCTGACATGGAATCGCTGATGCGGCGTGACGGAATCCCTTTGTACGGTTTGGAGACATATCATCCCATCGGCGAGTTCGATATAATCGGCTTCAGCTTGCCTTACGAGCAGGTTTACACGAACATGCTCACCGTTCTCGACCTCGGCGGAATCCCTCTGCGCAGCGAGAACCGTGATGATTCTCACCCTCTGGTGATTGCCGGTGGCAGCGCATGCTACAATCCGGAGCCGATCCATGCTTTCGTCGATGCGTGCTTCATCGGGGAGGGAGAGGAGGGAATTCTCGATATAATCGAGGTGTATCGGAAGTGGAGGAGATCTGCTGCTCCTCGGGGGGAGTTGCTCCGGTCGCTTGCGAGGATTCCGGGCGTGTACGTTCCATCTTTGTACCGCGTTCGCTACGAGCCAGATGGAACCATCGCATCCATCGAACCCGAGGAGGGGGTGCGGATGCCTGTGGTGAAAAGGATCGTGCCGGTTCTGCCGCCCCCTGTCACGGATTTCGTGGTTCCATGGGTAGACGTGGTGCATAATCGCGGGGTCGTGGAGATCTCCCGTGGCTGCACACGGGGGTGCAGGTTCTGCCAGGCAGGTGTGGTCTTCCGTCCGGTACGGGAGCGTCCGTTGGAAGAGGTTCTGGAAGCCGTGGACGAGATATTGCGCAAGACCGGATACGAGGAGATTGCTTTCCTTTCCCTCAGCCCCAGTGATTACAGGTACGTCGGTGATCTGGTCAAATCCGTGGCTGAGAAATACCGGGACAGACACATTTCCATAAGCCTTCCGAGTTTGAGGATAGAGAGCTTCTCGGTGGAGTTGATGGACATGCTCGAAAGCGCCGGCAGACGCACGGGATTTACTTTCGCTCCCGAGGCTGCGACCGACAGGCTGAGAAACATCATAAACAAGCCGATCCCAACGGAGGAACTTTTGGCGGTCGCCGAGGAGGTCTTCAGCAGGGGATGGACAACCCTGAAGCTCTATTTCATGATCGGGCTTCCGGGGCAGACGATGGAAGACGTGAGGGGGATCGTAGAGCTTGCCAGGAAGGTGCGCGAAATCGGGCGGAAGCACGTGGGGAGGAGAACTCAGGTGCGATTGACGGTTTCCACTTTCGTCCCAAAGCCGCAGACCCCGTTCCAGTGGGTGCCGCTTGCCAGGCCGGAGGAGATAGAAGAACAAGTGAATTTCCTTCGCCGGAACCTCCGCGGCGGTGGTTTTCACCTGAACTGGAACAAGCCGGAAGAGACGGCATTCGAGGCGTTGATGTCGCGCGGTGATAGGCGGTTGAGCGATGCCATCCAGCTGGCCTGGGAGCGGGGTGCCCGGTTCGACGGCTGGGCAGAGCATTTCGATTGGGATTTGTGGCGAAAAGCGCTTGCGGAAATCGGCCTTGCCCCGGAATGGTACCTCTATCGAGAACGGAGCCTCGACGAGATTCTCCCGTGGGACGTGGTGAGTGCCGGTGTGGACAAATCTTTCCTGAAAGCGGAATTCATGAATTCCAAAGAGGGGTTGTTGCTTCCGGACTGCCGCGAGCATTGCTATTCGTGCGGAATTATCCGGCACTTTCATCGTCTGAGGAGGAATACGCCAGACGAGGCATGGCGCTGTCCGCCCATAGGGAGGGGAAAGAAGCGCCAGCCAGTTTCACCTGGGCCTGTCCCGGTCGTTCCCGGAGAACCAAGGAAAGCGGAGGCTCTTTCGTGAGGGGGACAATCAAGAGCAGTAGACCGATCCAGCGGATAAGGATCACTTTTTCTATGGATCCGATGCTGAGGTTTGTTTCCCATCTCGATATGGTCAAAGCGTGGGAGAGAACGTTCAGGCGGGCAGACCTGCCGATGGCTTTTTCCCAGGGGTTCCACCCCCAGCCGAAGATGCAGTTTGCAGCAGCTCTTCCGGTGGGGATCTGGGGAGAAGCGGAGTTGCTGGATCTCTGGCTGGTAGAAAAAATGCACGTGGGCGGTTTCCGTGGATTGGTGGAACCGGTGCTGCCTCCGGGTCTGCGCCTGGAAGATGTGCGGGATGTCCCGATGGATGAACCGGCGCTGCAGGTATCACTCCTTTTCGGCGTGTACGAAGCGGTTGTGGGTGGTATCGGGCGAGAGGAGGTGGAGCATCTCGTGGAGGAGTTCCTTGCCAGAGATCGTATCGTCTACACCCGGCGCACCAGGAAAAAGACCAAAGACGTGGACATTCGGCCTCTGGTGGAAAGACTGGAGGCTTTCGAGAAAGGCGGGAGCGTGGGTATCCGCATGACGTTGAGCCACAGGGCAGGCGCTTCCGTCAGGGCGTTCGACGTTCTGGACGTCATGGGAATCGACATCTTCTCTACCCGGGTCGTGAGGAAGGGGTTGGTGTTGTCCGAATGAGCACGGATATCAAGAGAAGAAGGCTGAATTGGGGACTCGTGGCCGCCATTCTGGCTTACCTGGTGGCAGGTGTTCTATACGCAGCTCTGACGCCTGCCTGGCAGGTTCCGGACGAACCGGCTCACTACAACTACATCAGATATGTTGCGCGCCACGGTCGATTTCCGGTCTTGAAGAGGGGCGACTATCCTGCTGAGTATCTGGAGGAAATCAAGTCCAGGAAATTCCCGTCCGGGATGAGCATTGATCCGATACGATATGAATTTCACCAGCCACCCCTCTATTATCTGCTGGAGGTTCCGGTTTTTCTGGCTTTTGGGGGGCGAATATTGCCGTTGAGGCTCTTTTCGGTGTTCCTTGGGGCCGTGTTGCTCGTCCTGATTTACCGTGTTTTGCTCGATTTATTTCCCCGAAGGCGTTGGATTGCGTTGACGGCGGCTTCCTTCGTGGCGGTTCTACCAATGCACACGGCCATGATGTCGGGCGTCGATAACGATTCGCTGGCGGAGGTGCTGCTTGCCGTGGCCGTATGCCTTTCGCTCCGGCTGGTTCTGGATGTGAAACCTCCAACCCGGCGATCTCTCGCGAGGCTTGGGGTTGTTCTGGGGCTGATACTCGTTACCAAGACCACGGCTTACGTGGCGGTGGCGATTGCCGTGCTCGCCGTGGCCATGGCCGGTTGGGGAAGATGGGACGCATGGAAATGGGCCGACGGGTACGCGTCTGTGCTGGCTCCTGCTGCGTTGATCTCAGCACCATGGTATTTCAGGGATGTGCTGGTGTACGGGTGGCCGGATTTTCTCGGCCTCCGTCGGCATGGCTCGGTGGTGATCGGGCAGCCGCGTACCCCCGATTGGATACAGAAATTCGGATGGCACAGCTATCTCCATCGCTACTTCGCTTTTACTTTCGATAGCTTCTGGGGTGTTTTCGGCTGGCTCAGCGCCTTCATGGATCAGAGGATTTACCTGTTCTTGGAGGTGTTGTCGGTGACCGTGTTCGTCGGGCTTCTCTCCGCCATGTGGAAAGCCTTCATCCGCCACGATCTGGAGCTGAGCAGGGGACAGAAAGCCGGGATCGTACTGCTGGTATTGCTCTTCTTGGGCGTGCTTGCGGAGTACGTGGGCTACAACTTGATCTTCGTCCAGCACCAAGGAAGGTATCTCTTTCCAGCTTTGATCGCCATAAGTGCCGGGTGGGCTGTGGGCTTGCGGCAGGCTTTTCGCGGGCGGACGTCCGTTGCAGTATCTGCGCTTGCTTTCGGCTTTGCACTTTTTCAGACGGCTTACCCTGGGGGATTGGGGAAGTGGGGTGTGTTCTTTACGGCTTCGCTGGGGATGTTTTTTCTCCTGATAGGGTTATTGGGAAAGAAGTACCGTTGGATAGAGTGGATCGGCGTACTAACCGTTCATGCCGTTTTGTACCTCATAGGGATGCTTGCTCTGTTTGGCCTTGTATTGGTGCAACTCGCGGTGTGATTGCGAGAGAGTGGGACTATCGCCTTTGTTCTTTTGTCCGGGTTTCGCTCTCGTGCAACACGTAAGAGTACACGATGAGCGCCAGCGACGCGACCACCGTGCCTCCAAGGAGCGCCCATAGCAGGAAGCGGGGCGGAAGGAAGATCGAGGCTATTATCATCACCCCAAGCGCTTTGAAAATCGTTGCTCCGAGCCTGTGGATCGCATTCCTCACCCAGAATCCGGTTTTTTGAAATTACTCTTTGCGCAGCGTAACTTGTAGGACGGGCTGTCAGCCCGTCCCGTCGGACTGTCAGTCCGACCTACAAATTGTTAGTCAGCGGGCGTCTGCCCGCCTCGGGCCACGAAATCATCGAAAGTTTTTCCGCAAAGGGTCTATTTTCGGTATGAGAATCAGAAGAGCTGCGATCCCGAGAAGTAGAACGGGCATGGAGAATGCGCCCCAGAATCGGGAAGTGTATCCGTTCACCTCGCCTCGAGCGTTCCAGTGAGATGCGACTTCATCGGGAAGCCTGGGGTAGAAATACAGGCTTATGAGGAACGAGATCAGAACCAGCGCCAGCAGAGCGGCGGTACACTTTTTGCTCATCTTCTTCTCCCGTTCACACGTCTACACCGAAGAAGGCCCGGAGCAGGTATCCTATCAGGAAGCTGAATGCGGCAACTCCAAGGCTGATTATCGTCATCTCGAGAAACTGGTGTTTGAAGTCCAGATCTCTCGCGACGGAGATATAATAGTTGAACAGAGCAATTATCATCACGGCAAACATCAGCGTTAGCACTAGGCTCACGTAGTAATTGCTCAGCAGGAGGAACGGCAATATGAGAGCGGCTACCGTTCCGAGGTAAGCTCCGCCTGTGTAAAGGGCTGCTTTGATGGGATCCTTCCCTTCCGGTTCCGCTTTGGTAGATAGGTACTCCGATGCCGCCATCGAAAGGGCTGCCGCCATGCCCGTTATCAAGCCGATGATGGCGATGAGTCTGGCATTTTGCAGTGCCAGAGTGAACCCTGCCAGTGCGCCGGTCAATTCTACCAGTGCGTCGTTCAATCCGAGCACCACGGAGCTTGCATAAGCTAGCCTCTCTTCGTCCAGCAGGTCGAGAAGTTCGTGTTCGTGCCGGTCTTCTTCTTCGATGACTTTGTCGATCTCCGGCAGGACCGTGCGCAGTCCTTCGTAGCTTTCCTGTGCATCCTTTTCGCCTCTTTCCATCAGCTTTGCGCCGAAGGTAAAGCCGAAAATCCTGCTGAGCCAGTAGTACTTGCGCACGGTTCCTTCATCGGGCTCTACGTCCTGGCCGGTGTAGCTCTTCCAGAGGTTGTAGTGGGCGAGTTCTTCTCTGGCGATCTTTTCCAGCACGGCTTTGTTCTTCGGTATATCGATCCATTCGGCAAGTTTTTTGTATATGGCGTATTCGGTGATTTCGGTCCGCTGGAACTCGAGCAGTTTCTTTTTGACTTCAGGTGTCAAATCGACGCTGTTGGTTTCTGTTCCCATGGTTGTCTCTCCGGTTTCGTTTGGCCGAACCGATCAGGTTTGTTCAGGAAGTTTCTTATGTTTTTCCCTGTAGGTTATCCTGGCGAGAATGACGCCTATTTCGTACAGCAGGAGCAGAGGCACCATGACGATGGTCATGTTGACCGGATCAGGTGTCGGAGTGATTACGGCTGCTATGATTGCTATCAGCACTATGGCGTACCTGCGGCCTTTGCTGAGCTGTTTGGGGGAAATCACTCCCATCCAGGCGAGAAAAGCAATTATGAGGGGCGTTTCGAAGACCACTCCCATCCAGAACATCACGGTGGTGACGAAAGAGATGTACTTGTCAATGGAATAGGTTGGGGTTATCGTGGATGCAAGGAATCCTTCGAGGTACTTGATGGCGAACGGTAGCATCACGAAGGCGGCGAAGAGCACCCCGATCAGGAAGAGAACGCTGGCGGATGGCACTACTATCTTCACCATTCGGCGCTCTTTTGGCGTGAGCCCCGGCAGCACAAACATCAGCAGTTCGTAAATTATCACCGGCATCGCCAGCACGAGCCCGCTTATCAGGGCCACTTTGAAGTACACGATGATGGTTTCGGTGGGGTGTAGCGCCACGGGGTGCCTGCCCGACATCGGCTTCACCAGGATTTCGAGTAGCTTGCTCGTGAATGCTACGCTGACGGCTGTGGTGATGACAAGCGCTATGGTCGCCCGTATGAGCCTTGTCCGAAGCTCGAGCAGGTGCTCGACGAGGGTCATTCTGGCTTCGTTGTTCCGTCGTGTGCGTTGTCTGGGGCTCACTCTTCTTTCACCTCAGTTTCTTCCACCCCGGCGGTCTCTTTGGCGGTAATGGTACCCGTGTCTTCTTCGTTTTGCTCTTTCTGTTTTTCTTCGACTTCGTCTTCGTCGGTCGGGTTTGGTTTTGGACTGACAGGCTTTTGTTCTGCGGCGCTTTGCAGTTCCTTGTAATATTCCTCAGTGAAGCCTTTAGAGATTGCCTGGAATTCGCGTACTGCTTTCCCGAGCTGTGATGCGACCTCGGGCAGTTTGTCCGGCCCCAACACTATCAGCGCGATCAACAGGATCAGCAGCAGTTCAGGTAGACCAATACCGAACAGTTCCATTTGTCAACCCCCTTGAACAGGGCGCTCTCCGGCACCTGTTACTTTGTTGGTTTCTGTTTTCCTCTCGATGGCATTGTGTCTGACAATGCTTCCAAGTACTCCATTTATGAAACGGGGGCTGTTGTCTCCTCCGTATGTTTTCGCCAGTTCCACGGCTTCGTCGATCACAACTTTTACCGGTGTGTCTTCGTATTCGAGTTCGTACAAGGCCATCCGCAGGATGTTTCTATCCACCACTGGGAGCTGGTTCACAGGCCATTCTGGGGCGAATTTTTCGATGATCGAATCGTAATCGGCGATGTTCTTCAGCGTTCCGTTCACTATTCGAGTCATGAAATCTGCAGCTTTCGACGGCAATGGGTTTCTGAACAACCTTTCCTGAACGACGGTTGCCGGATTGTGCCCGGTAAGGTCTATTTCGAAAAGGGCTGTCAGGGCGTTGGCTCTTGCTTGGTGTCTTTTCGCTGCCATCAAATCTCCTTCTCAGGCACCTCGATTTCATCGATGTATACGTTGATCGGGCCGGATCTGAGCCCGAGCAGGTCCTCGATTTCCTGTCTGATGGCTTCCTGCACGGCCTCTCCCAGCGATTTTATGTTGAAATCGCCGCGGGCCTTCAGGTGTATTTCCACGGACACCTCTTCTCCCACCATCTTGTACCGGTTTGGCTCTTCTTTCTGCGGGTACAGGCGCGTCAGGGCGCGCGAAGATTCTTCCTTCAACACTTCCACCACGCCCGGCACTTCTTTTACTTTCAATGTTATGAGATCCGATAGCACCTCCGGATCTATGGTGATGCTGCCAAGGCTGTCTTTTTCTTTTACCGCTTTGCTGTTGCCCATTTCCACAATCCTTATTCTATCACTGCATTACCAGTCCGCCGTCCACAGAAAGCACCTGCCCCGTGATGAAGCTTGCATCGTCGGATGCCAGGAACGCAACTGCTGCAGCCACGTCCTCCGGCGAGCCAAACCTCCCCAGCGGGGTCGATCTAAGTATATCCTGTTTCATCTCATCGCTCAAGACTTCGGTGAGGTCTGTTGGAATGAAACCCGGAGCAACTGCGTTGACGGTTACGTTCCTGCTGCCCAGCTCTTTGGCAAGGCTCTTTGTGAAACCAATGATTCCGGCTTTGGATGCTGCATAGTTCGTCTGTCCTGCTTGTCCCGCAAGCCCTATTACCGAGGTGATGTTGACGATCCTGCCGTATCTTTGCTTGACCATCCATCTTGCCACAGCTTTGGAGCAGTTGAAGGTGCTCTTCAGGTTCGTCCTGATCACGGTGTCCCACTCTTCTTCTTTCATGAGCATGATCAGGTTGTCGCGAGTGGTGCCTGCGTTGTTCACGAGTATGTCGATGCGCCCGAACTGCTTTCGCACGTCGGCGATCAGCTGCTGAGCTTGCTTGAAGTCGCTGACGTCTGCCTGCATCACTACTGCTTCTCCACCGGCTTCCCTTATCGTGCGCGCCACTTCCTCCGCCTGGTCTTTGCTGTCCCGATGGTTTACCACCACCTTTGCTCCTTCTTGTGCAAGTCGGATGGCTATGCCGCGGCCTATTCCCCTTGACGCTCCCGTGACGATTGCTATTCTCCCCTCCAGCTTCATTTCCCCTCCTCGGTGCACAAGATCATTGTTCGCGAGAATTCAGCAATTCGGCCAGCTTTTCCATCCCTTCGGGATCTCCCACGCTTAGCGTCTTGACTTTCCTGTTTATCCTCCTGATCAGGCCACTTAGGACGTTGCCGGCTCCTATCTCCACGAACGTGTCCACCCCCTGGCCGATCATCCACTCCACTGATTCGGTCCATCTCACTGAGGCGGTCAGCTGGCTTATCAATTCCTGGCGGATCTCGTCCGGATCCGCCATTGGGGCAGCGGAGACGTTCGCCACGACCGGTATCCGCGCTGGCTTGATATCGGTTCGTTCGATGGTTTCGGCGAGGGCGGAAGCGGCGCTCAGCATGAGCGGTGAGTGGGCAGCAATGCTCACGGCGAGCGGTATTACGCGCTTGGCCCCGTTTTCTCTGGCGATCTCCATTGCCCGCTCGAGGGCTGTTTTATCCCCAGAAATCACGACCTGGCCCGGGCAGTTGTAATTTGCTATTTGCACCGGTCTCCCGGTTTGCTCGGATGCGGTCGCACAGGCTTCTTCGATCTTCTCTTCGCTCAGGGCTATTATTGCAGCCATGCCGCCCGGATTCCTCTCTCCGGCCAGCTTCATCTGTTTTCCTCTTTCACGCACCAGCTTCAGTCCATCTTCGAAGCTCAACGAGCCCGCGCGCACCAGGGCAGAGTATTCTCCCATGCTGTGCCCTGCAACGTAAGCGGGGTCGGGGAGCTGGATACCTTGCGATTCTATGGCCTTCAGCGTCGCGATGCTTACCACCAGCAATGCAGGTTGGGCGTTTATGGTGTCTGTCAGCTTGTCCTGCGGCCCTTCGAAACAGAGCCGGGAGAGATCGAAGCCCAGTATTTCGTCAGCTTCTTGAAATACCGAGCGTGCTTCGTCGAACGCCTCCGCGAGGGCTTTCCCCATTCCTACGAATTGCGAGCCCTGCCCGGGGAATACCAAAGCCAGGGAATTCATGCCTCCTCCTGTATCGATGAGTTGACGAATCCACAAGGTGCGGCCGTTAAAACCAGGGCGCAGTGAGTCGCCTGCGCCCTGACCGTCGGTATCCTTGTCTTTTTACTCTTTTTCTTCCACTTCGATTATTTCCCTGCCCGCGTAGTACCCGCAGTTGGGGCACACGTGGTGTGGCAGGTGCTTGCGATGGCACCGCGGGCATTCCACCAGGTGGACTTTCCCCAATGCGAGATGAGACCTTCTGCGATCTCTTCTTGCTTTTGCTGTCTTTTTCTTTGGCAACGGTGGCATATCGAACGTCCTCCTTAAGAAATTTCTTTGATTTTCATCTGCTTTTATCGTCCAGAAGCTGCTCCAGCACCAGCCACGCCGGATGAACGCTTCTCTGCCCTACATGTTCACACGGCCCTTCGTTGAGATCGTGTCCACAAACCGGGCAAAGCCCCTTGCAATCTGGGGAGCATAAAGGCTTCATCGGGATTGCCAGCAATAGTTTCTCCCTTATCAGTTCGTCCAGGACGAGCATGTGCCTTGGAGTTATCAGGAGTGCCTCTTCGACCCCCGATACGTCCAGCGGTATCCCGGTTACGATGTCCACCCTTGGGCGGAACTCGTCTGCAAACGCCACCTCTATCGTCTGCGCGAACGGTTTGAGGCACCTGCTGCAGATCAACTCCACTTCGGCTATAGCCTTCCCTTCCACCAGAATCCCCTGGGCGGTTTTCATGAAGGTGATGTGCCCGATAAGATTCTTGATGGTGTGGATGCCGGGATCCAGCCGGCTGACGTCGTCGTCCAGTTCGTATTCTCTTGTGGCCCCGATGGGGCTTTTCAACAGCTGCGCTACGTTGAATTCTATCATTTTTCTCTTCCGGCTGATTGAGAGCGTTACAGCCATCAAAAGATTATATGGCAGCAGGATACCTATGTCAAAAGACAACGCCCATTTGCAGGATGAGCGGTTGTCTCGAAGCCCATTTTTCGATTCGGGGCAACAGGTCGGCACATCAGAACAGACTCAACTGCTGGTA
>CAZEXY010000045.1:0-15990 GCA_964516345.1 uncultured Anaerolineae bacterium | reverse complement strand
GGAAATGTTTGAGATATGATGGAGGAGGGGGTATAATTTCGGTAGTTCGTCGTCGACCTGGAGGCCATCCACCTCGTGGTCCCGCGAGGTTCAACAGTGGGGTGTGGAATGAGCAATGTGCTGGCGATCATAATGGCGGGAGGCCGTGGAACGCGGTTGAGCGTCCTCTCGGAACACAGGGCCAAGCCATCGGTTCCTTTTGCTGCAAAGTATCGGATCATAGATTTTACCCTCTCCAATTGTGTCAATTCGGGCATCTACAACATCGCAGTCCTTACGCAGTATCGTCCTCATTCTTTGAACGATCACATTCGTATCGGTCGACCATGGGACCTGGACAGGAGCAAAGGCGGGGTTCGACTGCTTCAGCCTTATGAATCCGAAAGCGGCGACATCTGGTACCGTGGAACTGCGGATGCTGTGTTGCAGAACTGGGATTTCATCGAATCTCAGCACCCGGAGAGGGTGCTGATACTTTCCGGTGACCACATCTACAAGATGAATTACCAAAAGATGATTGACTTCCACGAAAGGAACAAAGCCGATCTGACCGTGGCCGTAATGGAAGTGCCGATGGAGGAAGCCTCGAGATTCGGGATCATGGAGGTCGATGAGAAATTCAGGGTGGTCCGGTTCGTCGAAAAGCCAAAGGAACCGCCGAGCAATCTCGCTTCCATGGGGATTTACGTTTTCAACACGAATGTCCTGCGGGAAAGGCTCATGGAAGGTGGCGAGGAGAATCCTCGGGAGGACTTCGGAAAGCACGTCATACCGAGTATGATAGATAGGGATCGGGTTTTTGCATATCCGTTCGAGGGGTACTGGGTGGATGTCGGCACCGTCCAGTCGTACTGGGAGACCAACCTAGCCCTACTTTCCAGTAATCCCCCGTTGAACCTGTACGACAAAGAGTGGGTGATCCATACCAGGAGCGAGGAGCGTCCTCCGGCCAAGATCACCCCGGAGGCGGTGGTGAAGCAGAGCCTTGTGGCCAACGGGGCCACGATCCACGGCCGGGTGATACATTCCGTTATCTCTCCTGGCGTGTACGTGGCGCACGGAGCCGAAGTCAGGGATTCCGTCGTGATGACGGATACCTGGATCGGCCCGGGGGCCGTGGTCGATAGGGCAATCATAGACAAGGAAGTGATCGTGGACGTCGGCGCACAGGTGGGCGTGGGGGAGGATTTCGACGTGCCGAATCGGGAACAGCCGGACAAGCTATACACCGGGCTCACCCTCGTGGGCAAAGGTGCCAGGATACCCAGAGGATTTCAACTGGGTAGAAACGTGCTGGTACATTCCTTTGTGGTGGAAAAGGATTTCGAGGGATTCGACGGGAGGGAAGTGCCTTCGGGGGGCGTCGTCGGCGGAAAGGGGGTGCGGAAATGAACGTGCTTGCAATGATTTTGGCCGGAGGCGCCGGCAAAGGTTTGAGCGTTCTGACGGCCAGGCGCGCCGTGGCCGCCGTCCCGTTTGGAGGAAAGTACAGGGCGATAGATTTCTCCCTTTCGAATTCCGTGAACTCCGGCATTTACAACGTTGCCGTCCTCACACAGTTCTGGCCCCGTGGATTGAACGATCACATCGGCGTCGGGAAGCCCTGGGATCTGGACAGACTCCATGGAGGCGTGAGGCTTCTCCATCCTTTCCCAACCCCTGGTCAAACGTGGTGGCAACAGGGGACGGCGGACGCCATTTTCCAGAACCTCGATTTCATCGTCGAGCAAAGGCCTACCCATGTCCTGATACTGGCCGGCGACCATATCTACAAGATGGACTACAGGACTTTGTTGGCGTTCCACGAGGACAAGAAAGCGGATTTTACGATAGCCGTGATCAACGTACAGAAACACAAAGCGCACCAGTTCGGGATAGTGGACACCGATCCGGATGGCAGGGTGGTCCTGTTCGAGGAGAAACCGGAGCGGGCTTTCAGCACCCTGGCGAGCATGGGGATTTATGCCTTCGATACGGAATACCTGTTGGACGTGCTCCAGCGCAGGAAGAAGGATTTCCCGGGGCTCGATTTCGCACGCGACCTGATACCGGAGATGGTGAAAGAAGGGAACGTCTATGCCTACCGGTATTCGGGGTATTGGGCGGATATAGACACCGTGAACTCTTACTGGGAGGCTCATCAGGCTTTGCTGGCTGACCCGCCTGCCCTCGAACTCAACGATCCGGAGTGGGTGATCCATACCAGAAGCGAAGAGCGCCCTGCGGTTTACGTAGGCGAATCCGCGGAGGTAGAAGGCTCTCTCGTCTCCGACGGTGCCAGGATCGAGGGCACCGTGGAACGGTCCGTGATCTCCCCTGGAGTTTACGTGGCCCCCGGAGCGGTGGTGCGGGACTCCATCGTGCTTACCGACGCCGTGATAGAAACCGGCGCTTCCGTCGAGCGGGCTGTAATAGACAAAAGGGTGAGGGTGGGCGAAGGCGCCAGGCTCGGTTCCGGCGATAGGATGGTCCCGAACAAGGAAGAACCGGATGTGGTGAACATTGGACTGGTGCTCGTTGGAAAGGACGCGGAGGTACCTTCCGGAATCACCGTCGGGAGGAATGTGGTGATACATCCGGACGTCAAGGAGCAGGATTTCGCGGGCTTTGGAGAAAGCGTGCCTTCCGGAGAGACAGTGAAGCCGACCGGATGATCCATGCCGGAGGGATCAGTAAGCGTTTCTGTCCGTGAAAACCTTGAGGATCGTCATGAGGATGATCTTTATGTCCAACCAGATGGACCAGTTTTCTATGTACCACAGATCGTACTTGGTCCGCTCTGCAATGGATGTGTCGCCGCGGAGTCCGTTGACCTGCGCCCAGCCGGTGATGCCCGCTTTCTCCTTGTGCCGCTCCATGTAGCGGGGTATGCTCCTCTTGAACTGTTCAACGTAGACCGGGCGTTCCGGGCGAGGCCCCACGAGGCTCATGTCTCCCAGAAGTACGTTGATTAGCTGGGGAAGCTCGTCGATCGAGAGTTTTCGCAAGATCGCCCCCAGTTTCGTCCGTCTGGGGTCGTTCGCCCGTGTCCATCCGGGGCCGTTGGCCTCCGCATCCTGGCGCATGGATCTGAACTTCAGCATCGGGAAGGGTTTGGCATCGAGCCCCATCCGTTCCTGTACGTAGAATACCGGCCCTGGGGATTCGAGCTTGATCAGCACCGCCGTGAGAAGCATGAACGGAGAAAGCAGCACCAAACCTATTGCGCTGAAGACGATGTCCATTCCACGTTTGAGGCTCAGCTTCCACCCACGCAGTACGATGTCCCTGACGGTTATGAGCGGCAGACCTCCCAGGTCTCCTATGCTCACTTCCTTTGCCATTATCTGGAACACATCCGGGAAGACCTTTATCCCGACTTTGTCCCGCTCACACAGTGCTATGATGTCGATCAACTCCTGGTGAGAGGCCTCCGGCATGGCGATTATGATCTCCTCTACATCGTGAGTCGAGATTACTTCCGGAATGTCCTTCACCTCTCCAAGGATCGGCACGTTCGGTATGGGGGTTTTGTCCCCGTTGGTGTAGATCACTCCGACGACTTTGTAGCCAAGTTTTGGGGATGCAAGGGCTTTGTGGACGATCATCCTCGCCACGTCGCCCGAGCCTATGACCAGCAGGTTCTCCTGACCTATTCCTCGCCCCATCATCGATTGCTGCCACCTGCTGTGAAGGAATCTGCCGACGGAGATGAGGATGATGCTGATGAACCACATGTAGATCACGGTGAGGCGCTGGTAGTCCAGGGAGCTTTTAAGGAACGAGAGCGCCGCTATGGTGAGCAGCGTTGCAATGGAGACGGATCCGAAGATGGTGTAGAATTCGTCCAGGCTCGAGCGTCTCCAGAGCCGATGGTAGAGCTTGGCGAAGAAGAACACCGTCACGATGCTCGCCATGTAGATGAGCATCATCGGCAGATATTCGCTGAACGGGGAAATGCTTTCGTGGGGGGAAAGAAGCCTCAGTTGGTACGCAAGGTAGAGCGAAAGCGCTGCCATGAGCGCATCCGAAATCACGAGAGTCGCCGCAAAAATGGCATGTTCCCTTTTCATCTTCCGCTCACCCTCTCACGTTCCGGCTCAATCGCCACTTTGTCAGGTCTATCATCATTTTCAGGTATATGCCGGAGAAGATGACGAATTTCTGCCACGATGGAGTTGTGTTTGCGTAATGCTTCCTGAAGAAGATCTCCATGGCGCGATAGAATTCTCTCTGCGCTCTGTAGCTGTTCCTGCTGGATGCCCTCTTGACGTGGAGAACCGTTACTTCGGGGTAGTACCACGCTTCCCAACCTCTGGATTTTATCCTGTAAGCCCAATCCAGGTCCTCTCCGTACATGAAGAACTCTTCGTCCAGCAGGCCCGCCTGCTGGATCGATTCCCTGCGGACCATCATGAAGGCCCCAACCACGGAATCGACCTGTGCGGTTTGGTTCGGATCGAGGAACGTCAGGTTGTATCTTCCGAACCTTTTGCTGCGCGGGAAAAGGGAGCTCAGCCCTGTGATCTTGTAGAAGGAGGCCTCGGGGGTGGGGAAGCCCCGCTTGCAGGCTTTGTCGAGAGTGCCATCCGGCCGTACCAGTTTCGGCCCGGCTATTCCGGCGTTCGGATGGGAATCCATGAACTCTGTCATCCTCCCCAGCGTCCTCGGCGGGAGAACCGTATCCGGGTTCAGGAGCAACGCATACCTCGGAGAATTAGCCGCCCGTTCCGGGTAGCCGAAGTGCCTCAGGCCTATGTTGTTGGCGTATGCATAGCCGCCGTTGACTTCGCTCACTATCAGCTTTGTTTCGGGGAACGTTTCGCCAACCATGGCGGCGCTGCCGTCCGTGGAGTTGTTGTCCACCACCACCACTTCGAACCTGACTTTGCCCTGATCGTTGTCGTAGATAGACTCGAGGCACTGCTTTAGCAAATCTCTTGTGTTGTAGTTGACTATCACGACACCGATATCGAGTTCTACTGCTTCATCTTTCATCAGGCTCAAGCCTCACAGGACCTTTTTCCACTGGAGTATAGCATACGGACGGTAACTCTACCAGATTCGTCGCCGAACCGGCGAATCTGGAGTAAAATGTGGAACAGGCGGGAAGGTGTGTGATATAATTGCCACCGCTTGAAGGAAGAAATCTGATGTAACGGAGATGAAATGATATCGAATTTCAATGTCGTCCAGGCGGTCATAGTGTTCGTGATACTGATACTTTCCATCGACGTGCACGAATTTTCGCACGCTTTTGTTGCGCACGAACTGGGCGACCCGACGCCGGAGAGGCAGGGAAGACTCACATTGAATCCGATGGCCCACCTCGATCCGACTGGAACTTTCATGATGGTATTCGCCGCCATATCCGGGATCGGAATAGGCTGGGGGAAACCAGTGCAGGTGAACCCGTTTTACATGAAAGGCAATCCTCGCCTGAACATGGGACTCGTTTCGATTGCAGGCCCCACGTCCAACGTGCTGCTGGCCGTGCTCGCCGGTTTGCCCATTCGGCTCGGCATGGTCCACAGTGGGTTTCTCATGAACATCCTCTTCTTCGTCGTCGTGATGAACCTGGGGCTTGCCGTTTTCAACCTGATCCCTCTTTCCCCTCTCGATGGTTATGCCGTGATGCTGGCGATCTTCGAGTATTTCAAGAGCCGGGACCTCGTCAACAAATGGGCTCGGTTCGAACAGTGGGGCCCTGGGCTGCTCATACTCCTGCTCATGGCGGACTGGTTTCTTCCGATACACATCCTCAGCATGATCCTTTGGCCTCCGGTCAGGCTGATGACGCGGCTAATCGTCGGGTGGGGATGATTGCCATGCCGTTGATCGAATTCGATCGGATTCCGTACAGGGTTGGGGAGTTCTTCAGAGCTGTTACGGCGAAGCCGGATCCGGAAATGGCCAGAATTGCATCGAAGTATCTTTCGCCCTCCCTCCTCGAGTTGTTCGAAAGGATGTCCCCTTACGATCAGGCTCACTGCGTGGCGGTGATGAATCGTCTGCTGGACTCGGGCGAGGAAGATCCAGACCTCCTGGCGGCGGCTCTGTTGCACGATGTCGGCAAATCGAAGATCAAGCTCTCTGTGTGGTATCGCGTCGCCGCCGTGCTGCTCCGGGAGAAGCTGCGCTTTTTCGCCTGCAAGACTCCAGGGAAACCCCTCTGCTATTCGGTGTACATCCAGGTGGAACATCCGAGGATCGGGGCGGAGATGGCGAAGCAGGCCGGATGCTCCGATAGGTGCGCCAGGCTGATACTCTATCATCAGGAAAAGAACCCTCCGCTCGAACCTGAAGAGCGCAGAATGGTCTCTGTGCTTCAGCAGGCTGACAAGGAGTTGTGAGATGGGGAACAGAGGCTCCGTAGCGATCGTGGGGCTTGGGCTCGTGGGAACTTCCGTGGGCCTTGCGCTACAGCGCGACAAAGGCAATTACGTCGTGGTGGGGAACGACGTAGATGGAGAAGCCATGGCTCGGGCAAAGAAGCTCGGTGCCGTAGACAAGACGGGCTGGGATCTCGTCCGAGTGTGCAAAGACGCCGATCTGATCATGCTCGCCATTCCGTTCAAAGAAATCAAGTTCGTGCTCGAGGCGATTGCCCCCGATCTCAAGCCTGGATCTCTGGTGGTGGATTTCTCCACCGTCAAGAAGCCGGTGCGTGAGTGGGCCGAAGAACTGCTGTTGCCGAAAGGGATTGGATACATTGGGGTGGATACGATCCGACCGGTTTCGGCGAAGCCGGCGCCTTCGGCCGCGGCTTTCGAAAAGGGGACCATGACGATCTGCGCCCTGCCCGATACGCCCGATTCTCATCTGACGATTCTGTCCGACCTTGCAGGCCGGATGGGGATGAAAGTGCTGTTCATGAACGAGGAAGAGCACGATTCCCTCAGGGCGGTGACCACACATCTCCCGATGCTGCTCGGGGCGTCCTTCCTGAATGCGACTGCAGGGCACGAAGCATGGAGGGAGATCCGGAGGCTCGCTGGCGACGAGTTCGGCTCCATCACGGGGTTGGTCGGAGACCCCGAGGAGACTCTTGCTTTGATCCTGGCGAACAAACACCACATCCGGAAGTGGCTGGAAATATACCTGGCAGTTCTCGGCAAATGGAACGAAGCCATAGAGGGTGGGGATACAGAATCTCTTTCTGCGACTCTGAAAGAGCTGGCCTCGGCGAGGGACGAGTGGATGGGCGCTTCCATCTCGGGGAGATGGGAGGAACGGCAGATTCCGGAGATTCGCCGTGAGGGGATAATTTCGCGTCTTTTCGGCATCCATCCCAGGCGGGGTGAATGAGGTCAGGGGCGAATATCGAAGGAGAAAATTCGATGGCAAAATACAATCGGTCCATATCGGTGACGATGCCGGCGTACAACGAAGAGCCGAACATAGAATCGATGATAAATTACGTCATAGAGACTATGGAGCCGAGGTTTGATGATTTCGAGGTGGTGGTTGTCGACGATGGCAGCAAAGACCGCACGGGAGCGGTTGTCGAGGACATCGCAAAGCGGGATCGGCGGGTAAGGCTGGTAAAACATCCGAAGAACCTCGGATATGGAGCTGCTGCGTTCTCAGCTATGAGCAATGCCACGAAAGATCTGGTCTTGTTCACGGATTCCGATCTCCAGTTCTACCTGGAGGATATCGATGCCCTGATGCCGTGGATCGAGAACCACGATGTAGTGGTCGGGTATCGTGCGCCGAGGCGTGACCCGTTCCTCAGGGTTTTGTACGGGAAAGGGTGGAGCTTCCTCATAACGCTCTTCTTCGGCTACGTCGCACGCGATGTGGACTGTGCTTTCAAGCTTTTCCACCGGGAAGTGCTGGAAGACGTGCTCCCGAAAGTGATTGCCCGGGGCGCGACTTTCAGCGGCGAACTCCTGGTTCGGATAAAGCGTTCCGGATATTCGATAAAAGAGGTCCCAGTACGCCACAGAGAGCGCCCTGCCGGTGCCCCCACCGGAGCCAGGCTCGACGTCATCACCAGAGCTTTCAAAGAATTGTTCCTGCTCCGATGGAAGTTCTGGTTCAGGCCTGAGTGAGACCTGGGGGTTACATGGAGTACCTGGCGGCTATCCTCGTGGCTTTTCTGGCCCTTTCCTTGATGGCGACCTTTTTCGGTGCGTTTTTTATGTGGCTCGGAGCCAAGCTTGCTGGAGTGAGATATGCCACCTTCGGCAGCTCTATCAAGGCTGCTTCCGGAGCTTCCTTCGCCACGTGGTTCGTGGCGCTCGCAGCTTCGATCCTCCCCGGAATCGGCACTGCTGCTGGTTTTGCCATTGGGATTGCTCTCTCCGTGCTGATAATCAGAAGCGCATACGATACCTCGTTTGGAAAGGCGATCATGGTGTGGCTGTTCGACCTGGTCGCTGAAGCCGTAGCCCTGGCCATCGGCCTGGTATTCTTCGCCAGCGTCATCCTTTCCACTCTGAAGTATTGAGGCCGTTTGCTCTTCCTGCTTGCCCTGCGGCGCCGGCGGAACTATAATTGGGAAAACTCAGGGGATGCAGCAACCATCACCATATAAGGAGCACTGAGATGCCGGAAATGTCGCACCAGGATTACGCAAGGAAGTTGAGGGTTTTCATCGACAGAACTTCTTTCGATCGTATGAGAGGAACCGGCGCAGCGGCTATACCTCCCGGGAGCCTCGAGGAAATCGAAAAGCAGGCAGAAGAGCTTCACCTGTACGGGGAGAGGCTGAGCCAGCAGTGGGGAGGTGATCTGGGCTCTCCGGTTTTGAGGAAGAGGATGGCCGCTGAAAGACGCCTTCTGGCGGAGATGGCGATAGAGACCACGTTGGCCGCTACCCTCGCCGCTTACGCATCTCCGATCGCAGGGGTACAGACCGAGAGAGGCTCCACCCTCCCTTCCATTGAGATCCCCGAGTACCTGATACACTGGCTGGAAGACCCTTTCGAACCGGTGGCCGCTTTCAGGGGCGCTCTTACACCCTCGCCGAGCCTCAGTGCAGCAAAGCTCGACCTGGAGCGGGAGGTTCAGAGTTCCATTTCCATCATCCTGTCCAGCACCGACGAGGCGTCTCAGAAAATCCTCGCCGACCTTCTGTCGGTCAATGCGTCGGTGGTGCTGGAAGGCCTTTCCCTCATCGGGATCAATCTTGCGGAGAAAATCGGAACCGGGGCCATGAGACTGATGTTGACCGTCATCAGGTTCATCTCCGGAGCGAGCAGGAGGTTGAGGACTCTGCTGGGTGAGGATGGAATCCAGCGGGTGGAGATGGAGATTCAAAAGTGGGAGGAGGAGCTGCAGCGTGGAGCGTTGTTCACCCAGATATTGGAGAAGACATACGGCCTGGAGAAGTTCGCAGAGGAACGGAGGAAGTGGTTCGCTTTGACAGATGCTTCCATCAAGTCCCTGGATATGGCGAGGGGAGAGATCATCGATCTGGGGCATGATTATCCATCCACCACAGAGGCGGTCGAACACATGTTGAAAGGGCTTGCCCTGGTGAAAATGACCCCGATGATGGGGTCTCCGATCGCACAAACCGCCGTGGCCGGCATCTACGCGGGGCTTCTGGGGTACACCGTGTACAACGGTTACGATTACATAGGGGCGAAGACGAAATTCTTCGACAGAGTCAGGGGAATCAAAGAGATTCTCGTGGATACGTTGCAGGTGCAGGGATGAGGACCCTTTTGGAAATCTCAATCCGATGGAGGAGTAGAGGAGAATGTCGCCAATAGATTCCGTTTTCTTTTTCTTGATAAATCCGGTGATAGTCAGTTTCAAAGTCTTTGGGATGCAGTTTGCAGTGCATTGGTACGGTGTTTTGATCGTCACTGGCATCCTTCTGGCTGCGTTGATAGCGGAAAACATGGCCAAGAAGAAAGGTGACGACCCAGACCATGTGTGGAACATCCTCATTTACGCTCTGGTGTTTGGGATCATAGGAGCGAGGCTGTACCACGTTTTCTCACGCCCCAGCGGAGGGTTCGTGGGATGGCCTTACTATCGCCAGCACCCGCTGGAGATAATAGCCTTTTGGCACGGAGGGTTCCGCGGCCTCGGGATATACGGGGCAGTGATAGGCGGGGTTCTGGCTCTATGGATATACACGAAACTCCATCACCTCGACTTCCTCAGGTGGGCGGATTACGGTGCTCCCGGGCTTCTGCTGGCGCAGAGCATAGGAAGGTGGGGAAATTACATCAACCAAGAGCTTTACGGACCGCCGACCAAGCTGCCATGGGGCATAAAGATAGATGCCGCCCATCGCTTTGGCCCTTACCTCGACTTGAACAAGTACCCGGTGGCGACCACCAGGTTTCATCCCACGTTCCTGTACGAATCGATCTGGGACTTCATGGGATTCGTCCTGCTGTTTTGGATAAGCAAGAAATGGGGCAAGAAGCTGCGGGACGGCGATTTGATCTTGATGTACCTGATCTACTATCCCTTTGGCAGGTTCTGGGTGGAAATGTTCAGGCCCGATGCGTGGAAGATCGGCTCTCTGGCGACGGCCCAGATAATCTCACTTATTGCCATAGCCGTTGGCATCGTCGGCCTTTACCTAAGACATCGTAACTGGCATCCTGAAGCGAAGGGCACGCTGGAAGAACACGCTTCGAGCGAAGGAGAAAACTGAGATGATGGAAGTCTCACCGGAACAGGCACGCAGGCGCTGCAATCCAGAGGCTCTGGGGTTCGAACTTACCTCGGAGATACCCCCTGCCGATGTGATCATCGGACAGGAGAGGGCTATCAACGCCCTGAAATTCGGGCTCGAGATCCAGAAAGCCGGGTTCAACATCTATGCAGCCGGCTCGCCCGGCACCGGCAAGACCACTGCCGTCAACAATTTCCTCCAAAAAGTTGCGAAGGAGAAGCCAACACCCCCGGATTGGTGCTACGTCTACAATTTCCAGGACCCTTACCAGCCGAGAGCCATAGATTTGAGGCCCGGGCAGGGGAGGGAGTTCCGTAACGACATGCAGGACTTGGTCAGGGAGGCCAGGCGATCGATACAGCAGGCTTTCGAATCGGAAGAATATCGGAAGAAAAAGGAATCGATCATAGATGGCCTAAAGCGGAAACAGGAGGAAATCCTTTCGAACGTGGCGAAAGTAGCCCAGCAGAATCAGTTCCTGCTGCAGACCACGCCGGTGGGCTTTGCCCTCGTGCCGCTGTTCAGCGGCAAGCCCATGACCGATCAGCAGTTCATGACCCTGAGTCCCAAGACCAGAGAAGAGATACAAAAGAAAAGGGAAGAACTCGGGGAATTGCTCGAGAACGCTTTGCGGGAAATACACCAGATGGAAAAAGATGCCATGCAGGAGCTGAAGGATCTGGACGATCGGATCACTCTCCACGCCCTTCGTCATCCTATGGAGGACATCAGGGAGAAATACAAATCCAACGAGAAGATCCTCGCTTACCTGAAAGAGGTAGAGGATGATATGGTGAAGAACCTCGACAGGTTCAGGGCGCAGCCGGCGCCTCAGCAACAGCCTCCTGCACCTGGATTGACCCCGGAGCAGACGTTTTGGAGAAGGTACGAGGTCAACCTTATAGTGGATAATTCGGAGTTGAAGGGTGCCCCCGTGGTGATGGAGCTGAATCCCACGTACAACAACCTGTTCGGCAGGCTCGAAAAGGAAGCCAGCCTTGGGACTCTCCACACCGATTTCACCCTGATCAAACCGGGAGCCATGCACAAGGCCAACGGCGGGTATCTCGTTCTGGAAGTCCCGGAAGTTCTGAGCAACCTTTTTTCCTGGGATGGACTTAAGCGCGCTTTGCGCAACCGGCAGATCATCATCGAAGAGATGGGAGAACGGCTCGGGTTCGTGGCTACGAAAGGCCTGAGGCCGGCCCCCATTCCGCTGGACATAAAAGTCATCTTGATAGGCGACCCGCGCATTTACTACCTGCTCTACAACTTCGACGACGATTTCAACGAGCTGTTCAAGGTGAAGGCGGATTTCTCCGAGGAGATGCCGTTTTCGAAAGAGCACGTGCAGGAGTATGCGGCGTTCATCAGTTCCATGGTGGAAAAAGAAGGCCTGCTCCCGTTCACGGCGGAGGCCGTGGCGAAGATCGTGGAACAGGGAGGGCGCGCCGTCCAGGATCAAAAGAAACTTTCCGCCAAGTTTTCCTTGATAGCCGATCTGGTCAGGGAAGCGACTTTCTGGGCTCAATCGGACAACTCGAAGGTCGTCGACGGAAGGCATGTCGAAAAAGCCGTCAAGGAAAAAATCTACCGCTCGAATTTGATCGAAGAGCGGTTGAGGGAGATGACCCTTCGCGGATTCATAAAGATCGACACCGAAGGGAAGGCCGTCGGACAGGTCAACGGACTTTCGGTCATAGACCTCGGTGACTATTCTTTCGGGAAACCTACGAGGATTACCGCATCCCTTGGGGTAGGGCGTGCAGGCGTGGTGGACATCGAACGGGAAGTGGAGCTTGCAGGTCCGATCTACAGCAAGGGGGTGATGATCCTGGAGGGATTCCTGCACCAGAGGTACGCTCAGGACAAGCCTTTGACGCTTTCGAGCCGACTGGTATTCGAACAAAGCTACTCCGAGGTGGAGGGAGATAGCGCTTCCAGCGCAGAGCTGTATGCCTTGCTTTCGAGGCTCTCCGGCCTGCCGATACGCCAGGACATGGCGGTTACTGGTTCGATCAATCAGAGGGGGGAGATCCAGGCCATCGGTGGCGTCAACGAGAAAGTGGAGGGGTTCTTCGACATTTGCAAGATCCGGGGGCTCACTGGCTCCCAGGGGGTGATCATCCCTTCGAGCAACGTGGAGAATCTGATGCTGAGAGAAGATGTGGTGGAGGCTTTGAAGGAAGGAAAATTCCACATCTACGCGGTGGATACGGTGGACGAGGGAATAGAGATATTGACCGGTGTGCCTGCCGGGGAGCCGGATGAATCAGGGAATTATCCCCCGGATACGGTCAACGGAAGGGTGAACGCCAAACTTGCGGAACTGGCGGAGAGATTGCAGGAGTTCGGAAAAGAAAAAGAGGAAGAAAAAGAGGAATGAGTCGGTGCGGGGTTTCCCCGAATCATGGGGAAGCCCCTTCGGCTTACTTTTTCGCCTTCAGCACTGTTTCATAGGCCTCGATGTATTTTTGCGCTATCGTGTCCCACGAGAATTCTCCGGAAAGAGCTCTTGCCCCTTGCGATAGCGATTCCCGTAAAGCTGGGTTGTCGCAGATCCTTTCGATTGCTTCTGCAACGGCTTTCACGTCCCCTGGAGGCACGAGCACCACGTTTTCCCCGTCGTGCAGTCCTGGCTGTGGGATGCGGGGTTCTGTGGTCACGATGGGAAGTCCGTGTGCCAGCGCTGCCATGAAGCTACCCCTCCGGTAGGAGACTCCATCCGTGTAAGGGAGAACTGCAACGTCCGCCGCAAGCATCCAGGCGGATACTTCTTCCGGCGGCAGGAATCCGGTCCACCTGACCCTTTCCTCCACTCCGAGATCGACGATCATCTTTTCTATCCTGCGAGCATAGACGACGTTGGTTGGGTCGCTGGAGCCCGTCTTGCCGCCGAGCATCAGGAGTTTCACCGGCCTGCCTTTCTCCCATAGCCCGGCAAACGCCCTAACCAGAACCTCGCCGCCCTTCGATTCGTTCAGGAAGCCGAAGTAGATTAGCAAACACTCGTTCTCTCCGTAACCATGTTTCAGACGCCATGAGTCCCTTTCGTACCCTTTCGGAGGGGAGGGATGGATGTTGCTCCCTATCGGTATTTCTTTTATGCGTGCTTTGGGAAGCGCCCCCGATAGTTTCCTTGTGTCCTCCGGGTTGGTGGTCACGGCAAGGTCGCTTCCTTTCGCAAGCTCCAGCACTGCAGCCCATCGCAGGTTCCCGGCTTTCGGGAAAAGGTAAGGCACCAACAAGTCGTGATAGGTAACGGAAACGATGCCCGGACGGGTGGTGAGTTTGAGGAACCGCGGGAGCAGGTGTATGGATGGGTGCATTCCGTAGGCCGCAGCCTGGTATTGTATTTGCACCGCGTCCGGGTGCAGCGCTTCGACCACTTTCCTTGCGTGAAGCAAGTTTCGCCAGCCCCATTTCCCTTTTGCTACGTGGAGCTCTATCCCCGGGATTTCCATGGGAGTGGTGCCAGCTTCCTGGGTTAGCACGTGCGCCTCTGCTCCGGCTCTTGCAAACGCCAGAGCGAGCTCTTTGGTGTAATCCCCCACGCCTCCTTGCATCGGTGGGTATTCGCCCGTGACGAGCAACACTTTCATCTTTTCCTCCGGGTCCTCCTGAAGTAAGTTTACCCCAACACCCACCGGCTGGCTAAAAAAGAACGCCTGCCGTGAATCCCAATTTTTGGCATCTTATTGACAAAAAGGCTCCGAAAGCGTAAAATATAGTTGATCGGCTTCAGAAAATGCCTGCGGCTTACAGGAGGTGTTATCATGGCTGACGAACGAAAGATCGTGTCCGAAAGTCCCTCGGTCGAAAACATCGACAAAGCGACGGACGAAGTCATGTCGGTTCTCAAGATCCTTTTCGGGGATGTGGAAAGGAACTTCACCATACGCCTCTGGAACGGGATGACGATGGATCCAAGTCCCGGGAAGGAATCGGAGTTCACTCTGGTGGTAAATCATCCTTGTGCGCTCTGGCATGCCCTCGTACCTCCTACGGATCTTTCCATGGGGGAAGCTTACATCTACGACTACATGGATATCCAGGGAAACATCTATGCCGTCTACCCGCTCGTGGATGCGATCACCGCCAAGTTCCGCGATCCGATATCCGTGGCTAAGCTCGGTACGGCGCTGTTGCGCTTGAGGAAATACAAAGACGAGTGCGACGAAATCTCACCGGCCACCAGGGCGGCAGAGCTGAAGGGAAGCAAGCATTCGAAGGAACGAGATCGGCAAGCGATTTCGTACCATTACGATGTATCCAACGAATTCTACAAGCTCTTCCTTGACAGGAATCTCGTCTATTCGTGTGCGTACTTTCCGACCGGCACGGAGGATCTGGATACAGCCCAGGAGTTGAAGCTCGATTACATTTGCAGAAAACTGCGCCTTCAACCCGGCGAGAGATTGCTGGACATAGGGTGTGGATGGGGAGCGCTCGTAATCCACGCCGCAAAGCATTATGGGGTGGAGGCGCTGGGGATAACGCTGAGCAAGAACCAGTACGAATATGCAAATCAGAGGATCGAAGAAGAAGGCCTGAAGGGGAAATGCAGGGTAGAACTGCTGGATTACAGGGATGCCGGACCGGACGGTTCTTTCGACAAGCTGGTGAGCGTGGGGATGTTCGAGCATGTCGGAGAGGAGAAGCTCGAAACGTATTTCGAGAAAGCGTGGAGGCTCCTGAAACCGGGTGGCCTGTTTCTCAACCATGGCATAGCGTGCAGGTGGAAAGATTGCAAGTTCAGAAAGAACTCGCTGACCAACAAATACGTGTTCCCCGACGGTCAGCTGGTGGCCATCAGCACGACCTTGAAGTATGCAGAGAAGGTAGGGTTCGAGGTGCGCGATGTGGAGTCGCTGAGAGAACATTATGCCCGCACCCTCAGGTTCTGGGTTGGCAATTTGGAGAAGAACCGGGAAAAAGCCCTCGAGCACGTCGACGAGCCGACTTACAGGATATGGCGTCTGTTCATGTCCGGCTCGGCTTACGGATTCGAGATCGGGAGACACAATCTTTATCAAACTCTGCTGGTAAAAGCTCCGGACGGCAAGAGTGGAATGCCATGGAGCAGGGAGTACATGTACAAGTAAAAAGCTCTGTAAGATAGGACGCTGATGGAGCGCTGATGAACGCAGAAAACGCTGGTTCCGCAGATGAAAATCCCTTTCCAGCATGCGGAATCGGCGAATCAGCGAATTGAACTCCCAGGCAGGGCCCATTTGCTCATTCGCTGATTCGTTCGATTTGCTGGTCATCAGCGTCCTAATTTTCATCCTTATCGGCGTGCCACCGCTTATGACATCTGCTTTGTAATATGGAACGCTGATAATGCAGAGCGCGCGGAGATG
>CAZEXY010000044.1:9254-16021 GCA_964516345.1 uncultured Anaerolineae bacterium | reverse complement strand
AAACCTGCACGGCGGGACGTTTTTGCAAAGGATCTTCGGTATCGGCAGGAAAAGGGTCCGATTTTTGCAGATTGGATTTTCGACGTGATATACTTGTGAGCCGGGTCAGCGTTGCAGGCCCGGCTTAAATCTGCACGCTCGATGAAAGGTCGTGCCGTGTGGGCGGTGGGCTTTCGAGCGGAAGAATAACGACCAGGAGGTTAGGATGTCTGTAGTTTCAATGAAAGCGCTTTTGGAAGCGGGAGTTCACTTTGGGCATCGGGCTCGCCGATGGCACCCAAAGATGAAGTCCTACATCTTCACAGAGCGAAACGGAGTACATATCATCGATCTGCAGCAGACCATGAACAGGCTGGACAAGGCCTACACCGTGGTCAGGGATGTAGTTGCAGATGGCGGTACGGTTTTGTTCGTCGGCACCAAGCGTCAGGCCCAGGAAATCATAAAGATGGAGGCCGATCGGTGCGGGATGCCCTATGTCAATCAGCGGTGGCTGGGCGGAACTTTGACCAACTTCCGGACGATCCGTCAGCGCGTTGATTATCTGATCGATCTCGAGAGGCAGAGGGATGCGGGAGAGTTCGAGAAACTGACGAAGAAAGAAGCCCTCAAGATGATGCGCCTCATCTCGAAGCTGGAGCGCCGGGTTGGCGGCCTCAGAGAAATGCACGAGCTTCCCAAGATCGTTTACGTCGTGGACATCAGACGGGAGACTCTTGCTGTGAAAGAGGCGAACAAGCTGGGAATTCCGGTCGTCGCAATGGTGGATACGAACTGCGACCCTGATCCTATCGACTATGTTATTCCGTCCAACGACGATGCCATCAGAGCGATCAGGTTGATTACTTCGATCATCGCCGACGCCGTGATCGAAGGACAGAGCATACGGGAGGCTGAGGAGGCCGAACGTGAAACAGAGGAACTGAGGGCTGCTGAAGAGGCGCCGGTGGAGGTGTACTCTCCTGCGCCTGAGGCTGTCCCTGAGGCGGCGGCCGTGGTGGCCGAAGCTGTAGAGGAGGTGGTCGAAGAGGTGTCTGAGCCTGCTGCAGAGGAGGTTTCGGAGCCGGAGGCGGAGGAAACCGCTGAAAGCCCGGATCAGCAGGAGTCGGTTTCCGAGCCGGAACAGGCACCCGAGGCTGTGGAAGAGCCTTCGGAAGAATGAAAGAAATTTTATTCATGTATAAATTCAAGTCAACGAGGTGGTAAAAGTGGCAGCAACTGTGGAACAGATCAAGGAGTTACGCGCCATGACGGGCGCAGGCGTTCTCGATTGCAGGAAGGCGCTGGAAGCGTCCGGTGGGGATATGCAGAAAGCGGTAGAGTGGCTCAAGGAAAAGGGGATGGCCATAGCGGCCAAAAAAGCAGGTCGAGAGGCAAAGGAAGGGGTTATAGGCGTTTACGTGCACCATGACAAGAAAACCGCTGCTATGCTCGAACTGAATTGCGAGACGGATTTCGTGGCTCGCACCGACGAGTTCCAGTCTCTGGCAAGGGAACTCGCCATGCACGTGGTCGCTGCGAAGCCCGTCTATGTTTCGCCGGAGGAGATCCCTGCCGACGAACTCGAGTCGGTGAAAGCTAAATTCGCCGAGGAAGCCAGGGAAGCCGGCAAGCCCGAGAATGTGGTGGAGAAAATCGTTGAGGGCAAGATTGCGAAGTACTACGAGGAAGTGTGCCTCCTGGAGCAGCCGTTTGTCAGGGATCCGGATGTGAAAGTCAAGGACCTGATAAAAGGGAACATCGCCAAGCTCGGCGAGAACATAGTGGTTCGCAGGTTTGCGAGGTTCGAATTAGGCGGTTGATCGGATGAAACTCAACGCCCCTGACGATGCTACAAGTTGGGGGCGTTGCTGTATGTTGCGGAAAAGCTCGAGGGTGCAGATCGTTTCGGCCTCGTGTTCGTTCTTCTCTTAGCCCGGACACCCTCCATGAAATTGCAAGATTCGGAGGAAAGAATGGCTCTGAAGTACCACAGGATGCTTCTAAAACTCGGGGGTGAATCCCTGGCAGGCCCGCATGGGCTTGGGATAGACATGGACAGGGCGGAGGAGATTGCCAGGAGGGTGGCGAATCTTCGGGACATGGGCGTCGAGGTGGCGGTCGTGATAGGTGCCGGCAATCTGTGGCGTGGAAGATATGGCCTGGAACACGGGATGGATCGTTCCACGGCAGATCACATGGGGATGCTCGCCACGGTCATGAACGCTCTGGCGCTTAGAGATGCTCTGGAACGCCAGGGAGTCGATACGAGGGTGCAAACGGCTATCGAAATGAGAGCCATTGCCGAGCCTTACATTCGTGGTAGAGCTATCAGACACCTGGAGAAAGGACGTGTGGTCGTCCTCGGTGCAGGCACCGGCAATCCGTATTTCACCACCGACACAGCTGCCGCCTTACGTGCCATGGAGCTGGACGCAGAAGTCCTCGTCAAGGCGACGAAAGTGGATGGCGTGTACGAAGAGGATCCCAGGAAGAACCCAAATGCTAAAAAGTTTGATAAAATAACGTTCCTGGAAGCGTTGAACATTGGAGTCCAGGTCATGGATAGCACAGCTTTGACCCTTTGCATGGATAACGATATGCCGATTTATGTGGTAAACTTATGGGAACCCAGCTCCCTCGAGAGGGTGGCGAAGGGAGAACCGGTCGGAACGCTCATCTACCATTGAGGAGGGGTCCAAAATGTACAAAGAAGTAATGAAGGATGCCGAAGCGAGAATGAAGAAAGCGGTGGAGATCTACCAGTACGAGCTGCAAGGCATCAGAACGGGGAGGGCGTCTCCATTGCTGGTGGAGCGGCTGGAAGTCGAATATTACGGCACCATGACGCCGCTCAATCAGCTTGCTGCAATTACGGTCCCCGAACCGCATCTTATTTCGATCAAGCCGTGGGATGTGAGCGCAATCAAGGCCATAGAAAAAGCAATTCTCAAGTCGGGGCTTGGGCTTACCCCAAACAACGACGGTAAAGTGATCCGTTTGGTAGTGCCTCCTTTGACCGAGGAAAGGAGGCGCGAGCTCGTCAAGCTGGTACATTCCAAGACGGAGGAAGCTAAAGTCGCCGTCAGGAACGTGCGCCGGGATGCCATCGAGGATCTGAGGAAAATGGAGAAGAAAGGGGAAATAACCGAAGACGACCTCAAGGATGGCAAGGAAGAGGTGCAGGAGATAACCGACAAGTACATCGAAGAGATAGAGAAGCTCGAGAAGCAAAAAGAAGAAGAGATAATGGAAGTCTGAGAGATCGCAGGGTCGGGATGGAGGCGAGCTTGAACAATCTACCGCGCCATATCGGAATCATCATGGATGGGAACGGCCGCTGGGCCCGGAAAAGAGGTCTGCCGCGCCTCTTTGGGCATAGGGCTGGGGCCGAAAACATCCATCGTGTTGTGGAGGCCTGTGCGGATTTCGGAATAGAGGTTCTGACGGTGTACGCTTTTTCCACGGAAAACTGGGGCAGGCCCAAGGACGAGGTGGACGGGCTCATGAGATTGCTCCAGGAGACCATCGATAGAGAAGTTCCCGAGATGAACAGGAAAGGGGTCCGGCTCGTGCACAGCGGTGATCCATCCCGACTTGCTCCTGAGTTGCAGGATGCTATCAAGAAAGCTCTCGATTTGACGAAAGGGAACGATAGGATCATTCTGAACGTGGCTCTGAATTACGGCGGCAGAGCGGAGATCGTCAAAGCCGTCAGAGAGATCATCCGGGATGGCGTCAGCCCCGAGGACGTTACCGAAGAACTGATTTCTTCCCATCTTTACACGGCGGATCTGCCGGACCCCGATTTGATCATACGGACCGCCGGGGAAATGCGGCTTTCGAATTTCTTGATCTGGCAAGCTGCTTACGCAGAGTATTACTCAACCCCTACTCTGTGGCCCGATTTCGACAGAGAGGAATTGAGAAAAGCGCTCGATGCATACGCCCGGCGTGAAAGGAAGTTCGGTAAGCTGCCGTCGATCGATTGATCGGGAAGCTTAATTCGACTGTCTCAGGTGATCAAGATGCTCTTCCAAAGGGTGCTCAGCGCCGTCGTATTGATCCCGCTCGTTTTCGTGCTGTTTTACCTCGGCGGGTACTGGTTTCTTGGATTGACTCTGGTGGCCGTATTGCTGGCCGGATGGGAATACTACGCAATGCTCGAGAAAGGAGGATACTCTCCTTCTCCCGTCGTGGGTATCGCCTGGATGCTCCTGTTGGTGTTGAGTGTGTGGCCCTCGTTTCCGGTTTCGTACCATGCGATCGTGGTTCTGGGTTTGATAGTGACTCTCTCGTGGGCGCTATGGAGATGGCCGAATCCTGTGGAGGACTGGGGACTTACGTCGGCCGGAGCCGTTTACCTCGGCACTCTCGCCGGAACTTTCGTCGCGATGAGGGAGCTCCCTCACGGGTTTCGGTGGGTGCTCGTGGCGGTGATCACAACATGGGTGTCCGACTCCGGGGCGTATTTCGTCGGCATATCGTTCGGGAAACACAAATTGTGGCCCCGGCTCAGCCCCAAGAAGAGCTGGGAAGGGGTGGTCGGTGGGTTGGTTTTTGGAACAGCAGCAGCTTTTTTGATGGGTGTGTGGTTCTTTCCCGCTGTTCCGTTCGTTCGGTGGGTGGTTCTTGGTTTGATCCTGAGCGCCGCCGCGCCGTTCGGCGATCTTTCGGTCTCCATGGTGAAGCGTCAGGTAGGCGTGAAAGATACAGGACACCTGATCCCGGGGCATGGTGGGATGCTCGATCGGCTCGACAGCCTCCTCTTCATAGTGCCGATCGCTTATTACTGGGCTTTGTGGATTGGCCCGAGATGACGGGCGACTCATTTCCCCAGATTCTGCGCCAGGATCATCAACATCACACCTAAGAAATTGTAAGTGGCGTGTGTGAGTATCGAGATGGAGAGACTCGTGTGTTTCCTGAGGTATCCGAGTATCAGGCCTATGACGAACACCACCACTATCCCGGGGGAGAAAGAGTATTGGGTGTGCAGCATCGCGAACAGTATCGCTGCCGTGAGCACGCCCATCCTTTCCTGAACCGCTCCCCTGAAGATCATCTCCTCCCCTATCCCGGCGGATATGCCGACCGCCAGAGCTCCCCACGGGGAAAGCAGGTTCCCCAACAGTGCTTCGTTGATCTTACCGACTTCTCCCAGGCCTCCGAACTTGAACAAAGTCGCCGCGATTCCATAGAGCAAGTTCGTGCTGTACATTGCGCCGAGGGCGATCAGGCCAGCGAGAAGATGCCAGCCCTCTATGCGGTGGAAACCGAGCCTGTCGAGGGTTTCTTTGAGATTCCTCCGAACCACCCATCCGACTCCTACCATGGCCACGACTGCTTCTGCGATGCCCTGCAGCGTGATCTCCACGATCCCTATGGACGGCATCTCTTTGAGAAGATTCGATGCGCTCCCGAAGATCGCCCATTGGGCTATGCTGACGGCGATGAGCCATAGCGCCATCTCCAGGGACAGCGCGTGTACTGTGGAACTTTCCGGGTGAAACCCAAGCCGATCGATGGCGAACGTCTTCCTCGGTCGCCTGGGGAGCAGTGCCAGCGTCGAGATGCCTCCGGCAAGCAGCGCCCATCCACCGGGAGCCATGTGCAGATTCCCTATTTTCGCGCTCACCTCTGGGGGGATTGGAATCGATCGGGATAGCAATAGAGTCACCCCGATCAGGACCAGGAACAAGCCGGTCGATCCGATCAGTATGAAAGTCAGAAGTTTCCATCCGGAGCTCTTTTCTCCGAGGTTGGCTACCAGGAGAATCAAGATCACCGGCAGGAAAACGATCAGAATTGCCACAGTCCCTCCTTCATCTTTTCGAGAGCTTCGCCAGGGCTTCCAGGAACTCTGGAGGAATTTCCTCTCCGCTGGCGTCCTCGAGGAATTCTATCACCTGGCCCAGGATAATTCCATGCATGGCTGCTCTTTTCAGGCTTGCTCGGGAAAACGAGAAAACCGTTCCCTCCCGCGTCCTTTTCTTCCACTCGGCCACCCGGTAGGCTCGGAACACCTGACGTGGAGGCGCGTGCCAGGAGAGGAGAAAATCCGTCCCGTCCAGTAATTGCAGAAAATGCCCATCAGCGAGATCTTCTGCCCATTCCTGCTCCTCATTCTGCAGGATGGCTTCGAGCAGCTCCCTGCCGCCCGTAGACCACTGGAAACTACCTTCGTCGCAACGGGCTGCAAGTCCGAGCCACTGCATAGGGTGTGTCAGGAGATACTTTATCAACCTGCCTTCCACGGCTTTCCAGTGTTCTCTCCCGCTCAGCTCTTCTCCGGAACGAGAATCGAAAATCTCCGCACCCGTGTAGTCCCCGGAAGGGCGGTTGAAATCCGGAGCCCATTCTTCGAACGCCGATATCAGCGCATCTACGGGGTATACGTCCGATGTGCCGGTCCAGTCCATCAATTTCTGGAGGAATCTCATGCGGGCTCCAGCCGGGTCGAGGGGAAAGTCGTCGCCGCATCGAATTTCCGGTATTCTACATAAGTCAGCCCATTTTTTGCTTTGGAGCCACATTCGGATCGATTGCGACATGGCTTCCGCGGCGGAAAGCTCGAGCCATTGGATGGTGCCGTCCCGGTCTATCGAGAACTCACGTTCCGAGAGCCTGATCAGCCCGCTTTCGATGCACAACGTCCACAGGAAATCCAGTTTGCTCCCTGCGAATTTTCCCGTGTCGCTCCCGGTTCTGGCGGCGAGGGCTTCGGCATCCTTCACGGCGAGGTTGCCTTCCCCTGCGTCCCGGACTTTGTGGGTATACAGGTAGGC
>CAZEXY010000044.1:2026-9154 GCA_964516345.1 uncultured Anaerolineae bacterium | reverse complement strand
TCACGGCGAGGTTGCCTTCCCCTGCGTCCCGGACTTTGTGGGTATACAGGTAGGCGAGGATCGCGGTTAGATCGTGCACGGACGTGGAGGGGCGTTCGGAGCATTCCCTGCGTTCCGAAGGGATTTCCGGTTTCGCCCGGCGGGGCAGGATGGAGGAGAGCAACGGGAGAATTTCCTCCGGGATATCGTATGTTTCCACGATTTTTCCTTCAATCTTCCTGGAGGATTCCATGATCAGGCCCTTGTACCACAGCTCCTCCGTGACATTCTGGGGTGAGCGCCATGGTTTCTCTCGTTCCATCGCCCCCGGGCCCATGGGGCGGCGTTCTCCGTACTTGAAGGAGAAGAGGCTGGCGGTCACGCTTCCGTTCTCGCCCATGGCGAAGGATAGGGCTTCCTTTGCTTCCTCCGAGCACCCTTGCACGGCTTCCCGCACGAGGTCGACGTCGGATGCCGCTTCCAGCAATATCTCGGCGCTCCTCTTGTGAGCCGCTTTTGGTATCTCCACCCCCCACAGCTCCGCCATTCCGATCAGGAAAGATTGCGGTTGGGTATAGAGCCATCGTTTGAGAGTTCCCATCGATACGTCCCCGTTACAGCACCATCATCCTTATCCCCATTGCTACCAGCAGAATCAGCACGATTTTCCTGAAAGCCTGCGGGCTCAGCCATCGGTCCGAGGCGAATCCGAGCAGAGCGCCGGCTGCCAGAGCCGGTGCCGAGTAAAGCCCGTACATGCAGATTTGCGGCGTTATCGTCCCTTTGAGCAGGTGGCTGGCGAGGACGGCGGCGCTGTTGACGATGAAGAATCCCTGAAGGTTGCTCTTGAATTCGTCTCTGGGCCATCGGCGGCAATCGCCGTAGATGATCACCGGCGGGCCGGAAGTGTTGTAAGCTCCGCCGAGCATCCCGGCCAGGAGCCCTGCCCCGAACGCCCACAGGGAAGAGTGCAGTTTCGGTAGGTTCAGATCGGCCAGGGCGTAGATCGCATACCCTGCTATGACTATCCCAAGCACCACCATCGCCAGTTTTTCGTCCACCTTCGTCAGGAAGATCACCCCAAGCGGGGATCCGATGACCGCCGATATCACGAGCCGCCAGATTGCCCGGACGTTCAGGGCGGCTCGGTAGTGGAACAACAGCCCTGCTTCGACGAAGACGGATATCAGCGCCACCAGAGGCGTTGCGGTTCTTATCCCTATCAGTGGTGCCAGCAGCGGCATGGATACCAGCGCGAGGCCGAAGCCGGACAGGCTTTGGGTGAACGCAGCAAGGAATAGAATTGCTGCTACCGTCAGGATTGTGGCGTTCGGCATTGTTCAGTACCCGCGTTCCTTTCTACGGGCCAGCAGGTTCCGGATCTTCCTGTGCCGCTCCCGGGTCAGGGGATAGAACCACGCCACCAGGATCGAGCTCAGCAAGATCACAGAGCCGGTCGGCCCTGTGAGGAAGCGAATGGCATGAAGCGCCCGGTCGGATTGGGCGAAGCTCGTCACTCCCTTCGGCGGGGATTTGTACCCGAACCATCCCAACACCTGCAGCGCGCCGAAAATCGCTCCGGCGCCCGTTAGTTTTCGCAGGAAATTCTTGATGCCGTAGTAGATTCCCTCTCTTCGCTGGCGAGTCCTGAGCTCGTCCCACTCTATCACGTCCGGGAAGATGGCGTCGGGCAGGACATGGGCGGTGGAGACGCTGAGCCCGGCCAGCGCCGCCATCCACAGTACCAGCTTCACCTCTCCCGGCTTCAGTGAATAGAGCATCAACTGCACCACAGCCCAAAAGCTCATTCCGATGATGTACGCTTTTCGTTTCCCGAGCCAGTGTGCAATTGCATTCCACAACGGCAGGGCGGAAACCGCCACGATCAGCAGAATCCCGAGGACGGCGGATTCCAGCGCCAGCTTTATCCCGAACACCGATGCCTGGGCCAGCAGGTTGCCCCGGGCGATCCAGTACACCAGAAAGAACGGGAGCATCAGCGCCACCAGGTCGAAGGTCACCCAGTTGAGGATGTAGAGGGCGACGGCGAACCGGAACGGCACGTTCTCCCAGGCGGATTTGACGGTATCCCTCAGCGGAGTTTCCCGCGCCAGCTTCGACGCCTCCGCGTGGGGAGGCTCCGGGATGAAAGAGAAGATCAGGAGGAATGGGATCACCGCCAGTCCGCCGAAGAGCGCAGCCACGATCAGGTACCCCTGCTGTTGGGTCAGTCCGTGCCGCAGAGCTACGTCCAGAATTTGTGGGGCGGCGACGGCGGTGGATAGGGAAGCCATCAGGTTGAAGAACATCCGGTATGCGGTCAAAGAAGTTCGATCGTCGTAATCCGGAGCGATCTCTGGCGTAAGGGCGTAGTACGGGATCGAGACCATCGTCTGGAAAGTATCGGATAGCATGAAAGCCAAAGTCACCGTGGCCGCCAGAAGTAGTTGAGATCTCCAGGGTGGTGCCCACCATAGGAAGAGAAATCCCAGGCCGAAGGGGATGGAAAAGAACAGGAAGAACGGCCTCCGCCTCCCCCACCTGGTGCTCACCCGATCGCTCAGCATTCCAACCAGCGGGTCGTTGATTGCGTCCCATATGATTCCGAAGAGCGCAGCGAAGGAGGCCACCCTTGGGTCGAGCCCAACGACGTCGGTGAGGAATATTGCGTAGAATATCTGCCGTAGCGTGCCGAAGCTTGCCAGGCTCCAGTCGCCTGAGCCGTAGACGACTTTGATCCATGTCGTAAGCGGGTGTTGTGATTGCGATTCTCTGGACGTTTTTCCCATTGTCGCCTCTCTATGAAGATCGTGTGTCGCGTCATTCTTCCGGTGGACGGAAGATCTGATCGAGGATTTCCAGTACCGCTTCCTTCACGTCGCTGCGATTCGGCAGACTGCCCATTAGCCCGTACATCGGGGCGGCTCTGCCGCTTCCTCCTTCCGTCGAACCCTTGAACAGCCTGGGGGCCAGCGCCATCGTCTTCGACACCACCGGCTTTGGGAGAATTCGCACCAGGGCGTTCGTCCCCTTGACTACGGCAGCCCGCCCCCAGCGCGCCGGGCTCGGACGCCTCACCGCTTTCACCGAATCCTCCAGATCGGCCAGGAACTGGTCGGCGATGGCAGCGTGCGCCGGGGTGATGGTAAGGTGCAGGCTTGGCGGGCGGTGCTGGCGATCCATGTGCCACCCGCGGAGCTCCAGCTCGTCGGCGATTTCGTAGATGTCGTGCTTGCGTGACCCGATTGCCAGGATACTTGCGTCCGGGTCACCCAGGATTTCTACGCCCGGAATGGACTCCACGCCGGAGCGGATCTTCCGCGTCGTCTCCATCACCGATTTCGTCAGCCGAAGGTATCCTTCCCTCCCCAGGTAGTTCATCACGGCCCACGCCGCGGCAATGGGGCCTGCCGGGCGCGTGCCTGCCAGGGATGGTGATGCGTAGATGCCGCCGGACCAGTCGATTTCGGCAAAGAACTGGTACCGCCGCAGGCCGGCGTTCCGATAGAGAATCACTGAGGCACCTTTGGCGGCGTAGCCGTACTTGTGCACATCGGCGGATATCGAGGTCACGCCGGGCACCCGGAGATCGAAGTCCGGTACGGGGTATCCCAGTTCCCGCATGAAAGGCAGGATGTATCCGCCGACACAGGAATCCACGTGAAACAGGATTCCGTGCTCCTTAGCGATTGCCGCAAGCTCCGGAATTGGGTCGATGACTCCCTGGGGGTAAGAAGGGGCCGAACCAACCATGAGCACCGTGTTTTCGGTGATGGCCCGTCGCATCGCCTCTGGGTCGGCGCGGAAATCATCCTTCACCGGTACCCTCACCGACTTGACGCCGAAGTAGTGGGATGCTTTCTCGAAAGCGGGATGCGCTGTGGACGGAAGTATCATCTCCGGCTCCCCTGTCAGCTTCCTGTGCTCCCGACCCCAGTCCCTTGCAGCTTTGACGGCCAGCAGCAGGCTTTCCGTGCCTCCGGAGGTCATGTTCCCCGCCGATTCTTCCCCGCCTCCAAGAAGGGAAGCGGTCATGGCTACTACTTCCGTCTCCATCTTGCGCAGGCTGGGAAATGCCGTGGGATTTAGAGCGTTTTCGGAAAAGTAAAGCATGGACGCTTCTTTGAGGAGTTGAAGAACGTCCTCTCCGGCGTAGTAGACAAGGCTGAACAGCTTGCCTTCTTTCCAGGGGACATCGTTGGAGCGAAACGATTGCATCTCCTTCAGCACTTCTTCTTTCGTTCGCCCGTGTTCGGGCAGAGGGCGTGTAGGGCTCATGAAGGCCTCCTTGATCGAAAGGGCATGAGATTGCTTGGGTTTCGACTTCGGTATCTTACCATACAAGCACGGGACATTACAACCCCTGGGGATAAAGGCCAAAAATTTCGTAGCAGCGGGGTATCGTTTGGCTTTGCTCCGTTGAGGTCGATTTCTTTTGAGCCTCACCATCCTTTGACCAAATTTTGTCGGGTTGGTATACTTGTGCAAGTTGAGCAGGGAATTTGCCTGTGTCGGAGGAGAACATGCCGAAGAAATTTCCGTCCCATGGTTATTGCTTCGTGTGTGGAGACGAGAATCCCCGAGGAATCGGTGCTTCTCTTTGGGTCGATGACGACGACAATACGGTGTTCACGAATATAGTCTTTACCAGGGAGCAGCAAGGGCCTCCAGGCCATGCCCATGGTGGAGCTCAGGCAGCTGTGTTGGACGAAGTGATGGGTATGTCTGCCTGGTGGAACGGGTACAAGGTGCTTTCCGTGCATCTGGAAGTGGATTACAAGCGCCCGGTGCCGCTGGGAATCGAGGTAAGGATATCGGGGCGGGTTACTTCCGCCGAAGGGGAAAAAGTATACACCGAAGGAGAAATCGTCCTTCCGGATGGAACTGTGGCTTCCGTCGGTCGGGGTATTTACGTGAATTCCCCGGATGCAATTCAATACTTCCTGGAGAAAGTGGGCGCTGATGCTATGGTTTACCCGGAGATGTTCCGGAAATTGAGATGATCTACAAGCTCGAAACGCTCTTGAACCACCCGAACCGCATCGTGGCAGCGCTGGCTCTGGCTTTGCTCATTCTGGTGGGCGTGGTTGCAGGGGGGCTGTATGTGGCTCTTCTTGGACCCATGTTGGCGCTTGCTTTCGCGGTAGCTCTTGTAGCCGCTCTCGTGATGCTCACCAGTGTGGAGTGGGGGCTGTATTTCCTGTTGTTCCTCATCGGAACCATACCCTTTGCTGCCATGCCGTTCAAGCTCGTGTTGAGGCCGACTTTCCTGGATCTGGTGCTGATTACTGTGTTCTTCGTGTGGTTCGTGGAGATTGCGACGGCCAGAAAGCAGGAAATTCAGTTTTCGAAGCTCGGCTTTTTGGTGCTTGCCTTCGTGACCCTGGCGATATTTTCCTTCGTGGCGGGTTTGGGGCATTCGAGCCTCACGCCTACCGTGCTACGCAGGTTCACGGAGATGTTGTTGAGCATAGGCTTGTTCTTCGTCGTGGTCGATGTCTTGAGGGACGAAAGTTCGTTGAGGAACCTGACCAGGGCTTTGATCCTTGCCGGGTTCTTCGCTGCCTCGATAGGGGTGATTTTCTATTTCATCCCGAAGGAATGGACCGTCCAGATATTGAACAAGCTGGCGAGATTTCAGTATCCCGGCGGGTACGGTGCTTTGAGGTACATAAACGACGATCCACACAACCCGATGAGAGCCATCGGAACGGCGGTGGATCCAAACGTCCTGGGTGGAATGATGGTGCTATCGGCGGGGCTTCTGGCTCCTCAGCTTGGGTCTTCCAGGCCCGTGTTTCCGCGGTGGTTCAATTACACTGCTCTGGCTACGGAGTTTCTGTGCGTGTTTCTGACCTATTCCCGCGGTTCCATGTTGGGTATGCTCGTGGCGCTGACGGTGCTGGCAGCGGTCAAGTACAGGCGGCTCATTTGGGTCGGGCTGGTGGTCGTGGTAGCCCTATGGTTCCTGCCATGGACTCAGGCGTACATGCAGCATCTAATGGCCGGGTTCGAGGGACAGGATAGGGCCACTCAGATGCGTTTCGGCGAGTACAGGGACGCCATCCGGCTGATCAGACAGTATCCATGGATCGGGGTGGGATTCATCGATACACCCGAAATAGGGTCCTACATAGGGGTGTCCAGCGTGTACTTGTTGATGGCGGAGGAGATGGGTCTCGTTGGGCTTTCCGTTTTCCTTCTCGTAATTGCAGGATTCTTCGGGACGGTGGTGCGCGGATGGCGTCGCTTGCACCACAACCCTGAAAGGGAAGCGATTCTTCTTGGGGCTGCCGGTGCGATAGCGGGCGGCATGGTGGGAGGTATTTTCGATCATTATCTCTTCAACCTCGTTTACCCGCACATGGCTATGTTGTTCTGGATTTTGATAGGGCTTGGGGTTGCAGCGGCCAGGCTTTCGGAAGAGCCTTCTTGAAAGGTGAGTGAATGGCGTTCGATTCGAGGCTTGGGGAGACGATAAAGGCTTACGACGCCCTGGCAGCGGAGTATGCCGATGAATGGTTTTACAGACCGCTGAGTCCTCAGATGGAGTTGTTTACTTCCTTCCTTCCCGCCGGGGCGAAGGTGCTGGATGCAGGAGGCGGGCACGGGAGGGATTCCGCTGAACTCTCGAAGAAGGGATTCGAGCCTTGCCTTCTGGACCTTTCCGCCGGTTTGCTGGCAGAAGCCAGGAGGAGAAACGCTGCCGTGTGCTCGATACAGGGTGATGTGCGCTCCCTCCCCTTCAGCAGTTCTTCTTTCAATGGTATCTGGGCCTGTGCTTCGCTCGTGCACCTGGAGCGGCAGGAGATCAGAGGTGCTTTCTTGGAGATGGCCAGGGTCGCTTCCCGAAGAGGAGTGCTCTTCGTTTCTTTGCGTCTCGGAGAGGGGAAAGGGTGGGAAGAATGGAAAGGGTTCAGGAGGTTCTACACTTATGTTCGTCCAGGAGAGGCTATCGATATGATGAAAGAGGGCGGATGGGAGGTTCGATGGTGGGCTGAGGAGGCTCCCCATTGGTTTAGCGCCATAGGGATCAAGCGATGAAGCTTTTGAAGAAACTTGCGTTCTTGGGTTTGGTTGTGGTTTCCGTCGGCTTGCTCCCGTGGTTCTACATGGGAAAAGTCTACAGGAAATCTATCTTTCCCAGCC
>CAZEXY010000044.1:0-1926 GCA_964516345.1 uncultured Anaerolineae bacterium | reverse complement strand
AAGAAGATCTTGATGAGCGGCGACAATAGGTTCGTCTATTACAACGAGCCGGGCAGCATGGCGCTTTATGCCGTAAGAAGGGGGGTACCAAAATCGGACGTGGTGATGGATTACGCCGGCAGGAGGACTTACGATACCTGCTACCGCGCCAGGAAGATATTCGGAGTCGAGAAGGCTGTTCTGGTAACGCAGGGATTCCATATGCCGAGGGCTCTTTTCACCTGCAACGAGCTCGGGGTGAAATCCGTAGGGGTGGCATCGGACCAGCACAGGTATCCTCGCTCGCTCTACCTCAAGTACCGCTTCAGGGAGATTTTCGCTTCTTTCAGAGCCGCAGTGGACGTATATTTGTTGAAGCCCGTTCCCGTCCTTGGCCCCAGGATAGACATATGGGCCAAGAACAGGTGAGTTGCCGGGCGTCGATTCTTCCCAGGATCGAAGAATTTCCCGCACCGGCAATCCCCGTTTATAATCCGTGCTGCAATTTCAGATCGAAAAGGCTCAGGGTGATCCATGAAGAAATATTACATGTGGGTGATAGGCTGCCAGATGAATCTGGCAGATGCCAATAAGGTTGCTGCACGCCTGGAAGCGCTCGGCTATGTCCCCACCGACAGCGAACGGGATGCCGATGTGATCGTGCTGAATACGTGCGTGGTCAGGCAGAGCGCAGAAGACAAGGCTGCCGGACGCATAAGTTCGCTGAAGTCATTGAAGAAGCAGAATCCCGATCTGGTGATAGCGGTCATGGGGTGCCTCGTGGGAAACAAGCCTTCTCCGAAGTTGAGAGAGCGTTTTCCGCACGTGGACGTCTTCATGCCTCCTGCCAATCCGGAGCCTCTGGTGGAGTTCCTGGAAAGCAGATTCCACGAGCGCGTGCCGGAGGGGGTGTCTCCGTGGGAGCAATCCTTGAAGTTTCAATCTCTGGAAGAAGGCGGCGTTCCGGTGAGCGCGTACGTTCCCATCGTCTACGGGTGTTCTCATGCCTGTACTTACTGCATAATTCCGTACCGACGCGGTCCCGAGCGGAGCAGGCCGGCGGATGAAATCGTTCGTGAGGTAGAAGACCTTGTCGCACAAGGGGTGCGGGAAGTTACCCTGCTGGGGCAGATAGTCGATCGTTACGGAGTGGATTTGAGGAGAGAGGACCCATCTGCACCGGATCTTGCCGATCTGCTGAGGATGGTACACGACGTGAAAGGGTTGTGGAGGATTAGATTCCTTACGAGCCACCCCAGCTACCTCGACGATAGGATACTCGAAGTCGTGGCCGGGTTGCCGAAGGTATGCGAGCATATCGAGGTGCCTGTGCAATCGGGTGACGACGTGGTCTTGCAGAACATGAAAAGAGGGTACACGGTCGATGATTACAGACGAATCGTGGAAAAGATCAGGATGATGGTTCCGGAGGCTTCCATCGTAACGGATATAATCGTTGGCTTTCCCGGTGAGACGGAGGAGCAGTTCCGCCACACTTATGAGTTGATGGAGGAACTTAGGCTGGACGTCATGCATCTGGCGAGGTATTCTCCGAGGCCCGGAACCGTGGCTGCGAGGAGAATGCCCGATGATGTCCCGGAGGAGGAGAAGTGGAGGCGGTTCAGGTTACTGGAAGATTTGCAGGCTCGAATCTCTGCTGAAAAGAATGCCGGGTATCTTGGAAAGGAGTTGGTGATTCTGGTGGAGCGGAAACAGAAGGGCAGATGGATGGGGAGGACCCGGAATTACAAACTCGTGTTCTTCTCCGACGATGGAAACTGGCGGGGCAAACTTGCCCGAGTGAAGATTACCTGGACGGGTCCCTGGTCCATGATTGGAAAGGTGGTCGGCGAGGTGTCTCCGCCTGCGTGATTATTGGTGGGCGGACAGGCCTTAGTGCCCGAACATGGCCCACACTTTCCTCTTTCGTAGGGGCACTCTGTTGCA
>CAZEXY010000043.1:4969-16219 GCA_964516345.1 uncultured Anaerolineae bacterium | reverse complement strand
CATCCTCTGCGGCTCTGCGTCGATGGGGATGAGAGCCAACGTATCGCCCCAAGCGTCTCCCCGCACCACGAGCAGTTGCGTTTTCTCCACCCATGTGGTAACATTTATACACTTTCTGGAGGAAGAATTGACGAAATGAGAACAGAACACGATTCCATGGGAGAGGTTGCGGTTCCTGACGACGCTCTCTACGGAGCTCAAACCCAGAGAGCCATAGAGAATTTTCCCATCAGCGGCCTGCGCATGCCCAGGGAGTTCATCGAAGCACTCGGTCGGATCAAGGAAGCCGCCGCAGCAGTGAACGAAGATCTCGGCATGCTCGACCGGGAACGGGCGGAAGCAATCAGGCTGGCCGCACGAGAGGTCGCCGAGGGGCGCTGGGACGACCACTTCCCGGTGGACGTCTTCCAGACCGGCTCAGGCACTTCCACCAACATGAACACCAACGAGGTGATCGCCAACAGGGCGATGCAGATTCTGGGAGAACGAGGCCGGAGGCTGACGATCCACCCCAACGACCACGTGAACATGTCCCAATCCTCGAACGACGTGATACCGAGCGCAATCCACATTTCCGCCTACATCTCCACCGCGGAGAAGCTCCTACCGGCGCTGGAGCATCTGAAGACCACCCTGGAGCAAAAAGCGAAAGACCTGGACCACGTGGTGAAAACCGGCAGGACGCACCTGATGGATGCACTGCCCATCCGAATGGGGCAGGAATTCGAAGGATACACCGGACAGGTGGAACGGCGCATCGCCGGGCTGAGGCGCTCGGCCGCGGCGCTGCAGGAAATCACCCTGGGAGGCACGGCCGTGGGCACCGGCGTGAACTCGCCGCCCGGGTTCGGTCGTCGGGCGGCGGAGGCGATATCTTCGCTGACGGGGCACGAATTCCGGGAGACGGACAACCACTTCGCCCTGCAGGCCTCCCAGGATGCGGCGGTCGAGTTCGCCGGGCAGCTACAGGCAACGGCGGTGGCGCTCGCCAAGATCTCCAACGACCTGCGGTGGATGAACTCCGGCCCCCTGGCCGGCCTGTCGGAGGTCTCCCTGCCGGCGGTGCAGCCCGGTTCTTCCATAATGCCGGGCAAGGTGAACCCCGTGATCCCGGAGGCGGCAGTGATGGCGTGCGCACAGGTGATCGGGAACACGACGACCATCGCCCTGGCCGGACAATCGGGCAATTTCGAACTGAACACGATGCTTCCGCTCATCGCCTACGACCTGCTGCAGTCCATCGGATTGCTCGCCAATTCGGCCCGGGTGCTGGCGGACAAGGCGATCCGGGGGCTCGAACCGAATCCCGGCAGGCTCGGCGAGGCGCTATCCAGGAACCCGATCCTGGCGACGGCACTCAACCCGCTGATCGGGTACGACAAAGCGGCGGAAGTGGCAAAGAAAGCCTACAGGGAAGGCCGTCCTGTGCTGGAAGTCGCACGGGAGACGACCGACATTCCGGAGGAAGATTTGATGCGCCTGCTGGATCCTTCCGGCATGACGCGACAGGAGAGAAAATGGATATCGAAGGGAAAGTAGCCCTGGTCACAGGCGGGGCGAGGAGGCTTGGGCGGGCGTTCGTGCTGGCCCTGGCAGAAGCGGGGATGGACGTGATCGTCCATTACGGTCGTGCGGCAGAAGCAGCGGAGGATACGGTGCGTGCCGCGGAGCGGTATGGCGTCAGAGCCGCCGCCGTCGGAGCGGATCTCAGGGACGCCGGAGAAGCACAATCGCTGATCGACAGGGCGTCCAAACTGCTGGGAACGCCGCAGGTGCTGGTCAACAGCGCGGCCATCTTCGAGCCGGGCACCGTGAGGGATACGGACATCGGGAACTGGGAACGGCACATGGCGCTGAACCTGCGGGCGCCGTTCCTCCTGACGCAGGCGTTCGCCAGGAAGGTAGATGGATCGCCGGGGAAGGTGGTGAACATCTCGGATTGGCGGGCGGCATACCCGGGGCAGAAGTACCTGGCGTACACGCTGAGCAAGTCCGCCCTGCTGACCTTCACGCTCATGGCAGCCCGAGAGCTGGCGCCGGGTATTCAGGTCAACGCGCTGGCACTGGGCGCGGTGCTGCCTCCGCCGGGGAAGGACGAATCCTACCTGAAGCGGCTCGTGGGGAGGATACCGGCCGGGAGGCCGGCGGAGATCCGGGAGGTTACCGACGCTCTGCTGTTCCTCCTGCGGAACGATTACGTCACGGGAGAGACGATCTTCGTAGACGGCGGGGCGCACCTGATACACGGATGATGGCGAAAACTGCGGAGGGGACGACAATGGCTCAGCGGGACTGCGTGGAGATCGAAGACCTGCTCGTTCGGACGGTCATCGGGGTCAACGATTGGGAAAGGCGGGATCGGCAGGACGTGCTGATAAACGTCTGCATGTTCACGGATACCCGCCCTGCAGGGCGCAGCGACGACATCGCCGACGCCCTGAACTACCGGAGCATAGCCAAACGAATCATCGAGATGGCGGAGGCATCCCGCTTCTTCCTGGTGGAGCGCCTTGCGGAGGAGATCGCCCGCATCTGCGTGCAGGAGTTCGGCGTGCCGAAGGTTCGGGTCAAGGTTGAGAAGCCGGGAGCGGTGCGGTTCTCCCGATCCGTTGGGGTCACCATCGAGCGGGAGAGATCGGATTTCGAGGTGGCGTGATGGCGAAAGCGGTGATCTCCTTTGGATCGAACATCGAACCGGAGGCCAACCTGCCGGAGGCGCTTCATCGGTTGAGGCGGCGCGTGCGCGTGCTTTCCATTTCCGGCGTGTACGAAACACCACCGGTGGGCAATCCGGACGATCCTCCGTTCATGAACGGAGCGGCGCTGGTGGAAACCGGGCTCGAGCCGACGGAGCTTCGCAAGGAGCTGCGCCGGATCGAAGCGGAGTTGGGCAGGGTTCGGACTACGGACCCCAACGCCCCGCGCACCATCGATCTGGATCTGATCCTGTACGAAGGCGAGGGGCCTTCAAGGGACCTGTTCGATTACGCCCACGTGGCGATCCCGGTGGCCGAGGTTGCGCCGGATTGGCCTGTGGGCGACACAAAAGTCGCAGAGATAGCAGCGAGTATGAAAGAAGAAGCAGACAAGTTCAAAAGAAAGGAGATTCTCTCATGGCGATAGAGCGTTCTTATGTGCCGGAATCGTGGCCGGTGGAGCCGATGGAGAAAGTGGTTCGGGAGCTCCTGGAGCTCATCGGCGAAAATCCAGAGCGAGAGGGGCTGCAGCGCACGCCGGAGCGGGTAGCCCGGATGTTCGCCGAGCTGACCGAAGGGTATCGGGTGGATCCGGTCTCGCTGGTCAACGATGCGTTGTTCGAGGTGTCCTACGACGAGATGGTGGTGGTGCGGAACATCGAGATGTACAGCATGTGCGAGCACCATCTGCTGCCGTTCCACGGCCACGCCCACGTGGCGTACATTCCCAACGGCAAAGTTCTGGGGCTCTCCAAGATTCCGCGCGTGGTGGAGATGTTCTCACGCAGGCTGCAGGTGCAGGAGCGTCTGACGGAGCAGATCGCGCAGTTCCTGGACGAACTGCTGCACCCTCAGGGCGTGGCGGTGGTGATCGAAGCCGTCCACATGTGTGCGATGATGCGTGGGGTGAAGAAAGCGGACGCGCGCATGGTCACCAGCGCGATGCGGGGCGTTTTCAAGACGAACGCACGAACCAGGAGCGAATTCCTGAGCCTTATAGACCTCGCACAGTAACAAAGAGGCCGACGGGAACCCCGCCGGCCTTCTGAGCTTACCTCTCCACCCTCACGGGCACATACGCCGCCTGCCTATTGCCGTCCAGATCCTGGACGATGAATCCAAGCACATAAGTGCCGGATGGAGGGTTGAGTTCACGCCACGTCAAAGGCGAATCCTCGAAACCGACGGACTTGGTTGGAAGCATCGTCAGGTTCGTAATGCGGCCGTTTTCGTCCAGGTCGAACCATTTCTGCAACACGGTGAACCGATCCCCTTTCTCAGGCGTTATCTCCGCAGGAGAGCCGGTGAACTTCTGATTCGTATACCCGAAGATCTGGTCCACTCTGCCAGTCTTGTTGCTGAAGAACATCCTGGCGTACTCCTGCGTACCGTCGGAAAAAGTGTAGATGCCGTCCACGGAGTACCGAGCGTCGTCTGGATTCGATCCGAAACGCTCCGGCTGGAACAAAGCAAGCACGGTGCGGGAACCATCGTTTATCCCGTAGAGCACCGGCTCCCAATCGAACTCCAACCGAAAGCTTCCTTTACCCCAATCCGGATACGTCACGCCGTCCACAGTCCTGGTCTTGCCGGATTCCAGGTAGTCCATGTCCACCACGGCAAGAGAATGGGATTTCTTGTCCAGATATCCGGCGAACAGGTAGATGTATCCAATGTTGTCACCGTTTATCCTGGCAGAAAGCGTGGTTGATTCGCCCAGGGAGACAACCCTCTTGGAAGAACGCATGTTGGTGATGGAAATATGCCCCAGTCCAGGAGCTCTGGTGTCGGCCAGGTTCGGCACGACAGCAGTTCGGCCCAGTTCGGACGAGAATCTGCGGCCGGTGTAGTGATACGCCAGGAACTCATCCCACTCCGAATCCCGCACGAACCGGCTTGCAACTTTCACATAGGAAGCAACGCCCGCCATGGGGTTCCTGTAGATGGTGGAGTTCGGGAAGAATATCGAGATTCCGTGGGAGCCATCCCTGCCCCGTCCGTGCTTTTCTGCAATCACCGCCTCCCGGATAGCCTGCAAGAGCCGTTCGGCAGAGCTCCGCACGGAAGCCTTCCTGGTGTTCTTCTCGATCAACATGGCGAAGTTCCCCAGATCGATGTAGGAAGGAGGGGTACCCCGTCCGAAGACGCTCGTGTACCCGACCGCGTACGCTCGAGCCTTTGCCACCAGGCGCTGATCTTCCCCCTGGAGGGCGAACGCGAACCTGTTCAACGCCGACATCACCTCCTGGAACTTCCGCAGGTCTACGGCGGAGATGGTGGCATTGGTCTGGAGCTTGTTTGCCACGGCCCGAGCCGGCGGGACTCCGAACAGCCCGCGCTGACCCAGCATGTCGGCGCGAGCCTTGGGATCCAGTATGCGCTGATCGTCGGCTATGTAAGTATCGACGATGAGGCTCGCCAGTTCTTTCGGAGACATGGATGGGTTCTTCACCAGCGGACCCAGGAAAGCAGCGTAAGCCCACCCCACGGAAGGCTCCGTCTCTTCGGATGCCACGGCGTATCTGGCGTACGGAGCCAGGGCGTCGTAGACTTCCCCCATACCCATCAAACAGGCATCCAACCCTATTATGTCGAATTTATCGATGGAGGTACGAGCCTGGATACGGGCAAGGCTTTCGTCCAGTTCGTTCAGGTAGAGGATGTCGCCGATGGCCCGGGACAGAGGCACATCGCCTGGGCCCTTGTCTCTGGCGGTCGGATCGGTGAACCCGCCAGGCCATCCCATCCCGTGATCGGACAGGATCAGCACATAATGCTCCGCGGGATAATTCTTCACCGCCCATTCTACGAAATCCGACAGGGTTCGACCGTCGGCCATGTTGACCTCGCCGAGGTCCATGACTTCCTTCGAGGTAAGCCTGTTCAGGTCTGGATCGTAACGGATGTAGAACCTGCGGGTATCGGTCCAATCCCCATCGCCCTTGAAACCGCCGCGGTACCGGTCGATCTGAGCGACGATGTTCACGTCTTTTCCAGAACCAACCTCTTCGGCCTCGTTCAGGTCGATGAAGATATCCTTCTCCAGAACCCGGTCGTCGGCGTCCTGGTACAGCATGATGGTCCACTTCCCGCCCTTACCGGTTGCGTGGGCGGAAGACGGTCGTGACGTTGGAATGGCCTGTGCAGGCGCCTTCGTAGGAGCTTGCTGAACCGTGGCGATCGGTGTGATATGGGAGAACGAGCCAGAAGGCTGCTCCTGAGCTCCCTGCTGCCCTCCCATCAGGTGCGGCAGCACGAACACCACGAAGAGAATCAGCCCGAGGATCAGAATTCCTCCCCACCCCTTGCTCGGGATGGCAATGTTACCTCCCTGGGATTCTTGAGGGGGCTCGCCTCCCCCAAATGTGGGAGGTGGCGGCGCTTCTTCCCGTCTTCTTACGGGTGCTTCTGCATCCTCCCGAGGGCCGGACGGCTGCACATGCCTGCGCCTCCGGGCTCTGACGGTGCGATCTTCATCACCCATCACTGCAAACCTCCGAGAAGCGATTGCAAGATGTGCTGTACTGCCTGGGTGGCAGTATCATCATCGACTCCAACTCGCCCGGCCACTTCTCCTGCTATCTCCTCCGCAGCAGAGGGGTCCTCCATCAACCTCGAGAGATCGAAGCCTTTCTCTCCACCCGAAATCATCTGGAGCACGCCGGTCAACAGCATTGCGGCAACCTGTGGCGGCAGACCGAATTTCTTGCTGAGGCTCTCCAGGATGGGACCGAGAACTGGGATCTGGCTCAAGTCCTGCACCTGCTGTCCACCTCCACCACCGAGCATACCTCCAATGACGTCACCGAGGTCGGATGCGCTGCCGCTTTGCTGCCCTCCCCCGAGCAATGCCCCGAGCATCTCCCCGATTCCGCTTCCTTGAGAGCCCCCTCCAAGCAAGTTGCCCAAAAGTTCGCCCATCCCACCGCCGGAATCCCCCTGCGAACCCATGAGCCCGCCTATGAGGTCTCCAAGTTCGTCGGACGAAGGCTGCCGTGCGGAAGAGCCTTTGCCTTCCTCCTCGCCGCCTTCCAACATGTCTCCCAGCATGGAATCCAAAAGATCGTTTCCCATGAATCTCCTCCCTCTCTCGGCCGTAAACCCGTTACGTGCCTATAATCAACGTGTACTATACACGCTTGGCGAAAACATGTCAACCCACGAACACCAAGTGTGACGGTGGAGCACATCCGCACTGCCTCGGGTCAATGCAGAAATGCGTGAACCGTCATCCAGGGCCCCGAGATTGCAGCGCTTTCCAAAGAAGATTTTCGCGGATCGTCCCGAGCGGACTAACAAACCGCTAACGCAATTCTATCAATTTTCTAACAATGCAGGCTTACAATTAGGTTGGCTCAAAACAGAACAATCTGCATTTGCGAATCGAAAGAGAAAGGAATCATCACGGAGGTGAATCATGAAACTGGACAAACTGACACAGAAAGCACAGGAAGCGCTGGTGGACGCCCAGGAGCGGGCGCTGAGATACAATCACAGCCAGATCGAACCGGAACACCTGCTGGCTTCGCTGCTGGAGCAGGAAGGCGGCGTGGTGCCGCAGATCGTGCAGAAGCTCGGGGTTCAACCCAGAATGCTCCTGAATCAGGTCGAAGCGGTGCTCCAGCAAAGGCCCAGGGTCTACGGCGCGGCCGCTCAGGTGGGGATATCGCCGGAGCTCCAGCGCGTTCTGATGAACGCCGAGGCCAAAGCCGCCGAAATGCAGGACGAATACGTCTCCACGGAGCATCTGCTCCTGGCGATGACCGACAAGAGCGCCGGAGGAATCGCCGGAATCCTGGCGCAAAACGGTATCACCGAGGATAGCGTCAAGCGGGCGCTGGTGGACATCCGCGGCAGCCACCGGGTGACAGATCAGAACCCGGAGGTAAAGTACCAAGCGCTGGAGAAATACGGCCGGGATCTCACGCAGATGGCCCGCATGGGCAAGCTTGACCCGGTCATCGGCAGGGACGAGGAAATCCGCCGGACGATGCAGATCCTGAGCCGCCGAACCAAGAACAATCCGGTTCTGGTGGGAGAACCGGGCGTGGGCAAGACGGCCATCGTGGAAGGGCTGGCGCAGCGGATCGTCCGCGGCGACGTGCCGGAAGGGCTCAAGGACAAGCGCATCGTCCAGCTCGACATGGGGGCTCTCATCGCCGGGGCGAAGTACCGCGGCGAGTTCGAGGAGCGGCTCAAGGCGGTGCTCAAGGAAGTGACCGACGCCGCAGGGCAGATCATCCTGTTCATCGACGAGCTGCACACGGTGGTGGGCGCCGGGGCCGCCCAGGGCTCCATGGACGCTTCCAACATGCTGAAGCCGATGCTGGCCCGAGGTGAACTCCATGCCATCGGTGCGACTACCCTGGACGAGTACCGGAAGTACATCGAGAAGGACGCCGCTCTGGAACGGCGGTTCCAGCCGGTGTACGTGGAGGAACCGAGCGTGGAGGACACCATCAGCATCCTGCGGGGGTTGAAGGAGCGGTACGAAGTGCACCACGGCGTGCGCATTCAGGATGGCGCCATCATCGCCGCAGCCACCCTTTCCCATCGGTACATCACCGATCGGTTCCTGCCGGACAAGGCCATCGACCTGATCGACGAAGCGGCGGCAAAGCTGCGGATGGAGATAGACAGCCAGCCGGAGGAACTGGACGAAATCGAGCGCCGGATCATGCAGCTCGAAATCGAGCGTGAGGCGCTGAAGAAAGAGAAAGACGAGGCATCGAAAGAGCGGCTGGAGAAGATCGAGAAAGAGCTGGCCGACCTGCGGGAGAAAGCGAACGTCCTGCGGGCCAAATGGAACGCCGAGAAAGAGGCGATCCAGCGCGTGCGCCAGCTTCAGAAAGAGATCGAGCAGGTCCAGCACGAGATCGAGGTCGCCCAGAGGAATCTGGACTACACCAAAGCAGCAGAGCTCCAGTACGGGAAGCTGGTGGAGCTTCAGAAACAGCTCGAGGAGGCGGAAAAGCATCTGAAGGAGCTGCAAAAGGACGGTGCGTTGCTGAAGCTGGAGGTCACGGCCGAGGACGTGGCGGAGGTGGTCTCCCGCTGGACCGGTATCCCGGTGAGCAAGCTCCTGGAAGGCGAGAAGGAGAAGCTCCTGCACATGGAGGAGCGAATCCATCAACGCCTGGTAGATCAGGAGGAAGCGGTCAAAGCGGTGGCGAACGCCGTCAGGCGGGCCAGGGCCGGCCTGCAAGACCCGAACCGGCCGCTGGGAAGCTTCATCTTCCTGGGGCCCACGGGCGTCGGCAAGACGGAGCTGGCGCGGGCGCTGGCGGAGTTCCTCTTCGACGACGAGCACGCTATGATCCGGATCGACATGAGCGAGTACCAGGAGCGGCACACTGTCAGCAGGCTCATCGGGGCGCCTCCCGGATACGTCGGCTACGAGGAAGGCGGTCAGCTCACGGAGGCGGTTCGCCGCAGGCCGTACAGCGTGGTGCTCTTCGATGAGATCGAGAAAGCGCACCCGGAGGTGTTCAACGTCCTGCTTCAGGTGCTGGACGACGGTCGGCTGACCGACGGGCACGGCCGCACCGTGGACTTCCGTAACACCATCATCATAATGACTTCCAACATCGGAAGTCAGTGGATCCGGGAGCTGGTGCAGACGGATCAGGAAGCGATGAGGCGGAAAGTGATGGAAGAGCTGAACCGTCACTTCCGGCCGGAGTTCCTGAACCGGGTGGACGAGATAATCATCTTCAGGCCTCTCAGCAGGGAGGACCTGAAGCAGATCGTGGAGATCCAGCTGCGGAAGCTGCGGGAGCTGCTGTCGGAGCGGCACATCACCATCGAACTGACGGATGCGGCGAAGGAGTACCTGGCGAACAAAGGCTACGATCCGGTCTTCGGCGCAAGGCCGCTGAAGCGGGCGATCCAGAGGTACCTGCAGGATCCGCTGGCGATGGAACTGCTGAAAGGCGACTACAGGGACGGCGACCACATCCTGGTGGACGTGCAGGACGGCGAGCTGGTGTTCCTGCGGCAGAGCAAGCCGGAGCCGGTGGCAGCGTAAGTCACACAGGAGAGGGCAGGCTTCACGGCCTGCCCTCTTCCGAAGCAAACGGTTTAGAAGAAGACCTTCGCCATCTCGTAGAGTTCGATGTCAACCGGTCTCGTGTTGGAAAGCACCTCGGAGATCGGGAATGGTACGATGGAATTCCCCTGAAGGGCAGAGATGTTCCCCGAAAGTCCCTCCTTCAACATATCCACAGCGAAAACACCGAACCTGGTAGCGAGAACCCGGTCGAAAGCGGTGGGAGATCCACCCCGTTGCAGGTGCCCGAGCACCACGCTCCTGGCCTCGAAGCCGGTACGACGCTCGATCTCCGTATTGAGGGTATAGGCAAGGCCACGTCGATCGAGCCTCACGTGTCCGAATTCGTCCTTTTCACCCAACTCATCCTCGGAATAGGATATCTCCCTTACTTTGGCACCCTCTGCAACGACCACAATGCTGAAATTCTTTCCCCTCGCCCAACGACTTCTGACATGATCGCAAACATCGTCGATGGAAGATTCTACTTCCGGGATCATGATGAAATCGGCGCCGCCGGCCATGCCTCCTACCACGGCAACCCAGCCCGCATGGCGCCCCATCACTTCCACAACGATGACCCGATGATGAGAACTTGCGGTGGTGTGCAGCCGATCCAGCGCCTCGGCTACGAAGCTGACAGCCGTATCGAACCCGATGCAATAATCCGTGCCATACACGTCGTTGTCTATCGTTTTTGGAACCCCGACGATTTTCACCCCTTCCTGGCTGAACTTTGCACCAACTCCAAGGGTATCGTCTCCACCGATGACTACGAGAGCGTCGAGCCCAAACTTGTCTATGTTCTTGAGGCTCCTTTCGACATCTTCCTGTCGTTTGAATGGGTTCGTCCTGGAAGATCCAAGAATCGTGCCGCCTATCGGGAGAATTCCGGACACTGCACGAACGCTCATCGGCTCTATATTTCCCAGGACAAGCCCCTCCCAACCATTCCGAATGGCAAGGACTTCGAAATTGTACTCGAACGCCCGCCGCACGACGGCCCTTATGGCCGCGTTGAGACCAGGGACGTCGCCGCCCCCTGTAAGCACCCCTATCCTCATGATAGCCTCCTTATGATGGCATGTGATAGAAATGACTTCGAGTGAAAATACAAACAGCGGGGACAAGGATCGTGGAACGTCTTTGTCCCCGCTGCAGATCTCTGTGAAAAGCTACTACTTATCTTACTCAGTACATCTTCTTGAAAACCACTTTGAAGGAGTTGTGGAACAGCGTATTTCCACCGCCTCCCTGCGGACACATAGCTTCATCTGTAAAGCCAGAAGTGAGCCCCGTGGCTATTTGCCCCACCGGATGGACTCCATCGAGTGAAACGAACACGTCGTACGTGGCGCCTTTCCACATTATGAAGTCGAGTTTACCAGGCCCTTTGGCACCTGTCCGTTTCTTATCCAGAATTCTCCAAAGCTGGCCATGAGGAGTCTGGATGACCCATATTCCGTTGATGGGATTTCCGTTGGCATCTTCCACAGTAACGTAGAT
>CAZEXY010000043.1:0-4869 GCA_964516345.1 uncultured Anaerolineae bacterium | reverse complement strand
CGTCGGGGCTTTCCTGACGGCAGGTCTGGGAGCCACTGTCGGAACAGCCGCACGAGCCCGGGCAGGAGCAGAAACGGCAGCCGCGGCAGATTTCTGTACCGCAGGCACCGCTGCAAGGGCAGCGCCGGACAAAGCAGCGCTCGCAAGGGCGATCCTATCAGCCATAGCACGGCTCAAAGTGAAAGCAAGGAGAGGATGTCTCAAGGCGAGGGCCTCGAGCGTTTCGGCGTAAATCGACCACCCTTCCACATCTTCGAGCGCCTTGGCTGAAAAACTGCGAACCGGCATTCGCCGCAACGCAGATTCGCCGAGGAAATCTCCCTTCCTCACCGTATAGAAGAGCCGCTCTTTCCCCTTTATGCTCTTCAGCAAAGCAACCCGGCCTTTGCCTACGAAATAGACGGTATCGGCGGGGTCGTTTTCCCTGAACAGATACTCACCGGCACTGAACTTCACCGGGGTGAGCTCCTCTGCAATGTCCATCAATTCGTCTTTTGGAAGCGCCTTGAAGACGGAAAGGTTCCTGATCTGACCCTCGATGTGCCATTCTCTAACACCTTTGCTCTGTTCCTGCATCCTTCTCAAGATGTCTACGGCAAGCTCGGGTCGGCTTTCCAGCACTTTGTCGAGGTTATCTCGGGTCAATACGAACAAAGTGGCATTCTCTTCCACCACAGCTGTAGAGGCATAGCTTCCCCCGGAAAACACCTGGGTGCTGCCAAGGAATCCACCGGGCCCTACGGTTGCCACCACGCTCCCATCGGCAGAGAGCAGGTTCACGCTGCCGCTGGAAACGAAGTACAGCGCCTTGCCTATCTCTCCTTCTTTGAACAACTCTGTACCCCGGACATAGACCTTGGCAACCATAGCTTCAGCCAGGGCTTCCAGGTCGTCGTCCGAAGCTCCAGCAAGTACTGGAAGATCCCCAAACGCTTCTTTCACGTTCGCGATTTCTTCATCGGAAAGCGGAAGCTCCATCGATTGGGACAGAGCTTCCCGGACCGAGGGATAAGATTCGAGCAAAGTCTGAAGCCTGTCGCCTGGGAGTTTCCAGAGGGTGGAATTCTCTTTTGCCACCACGCTGCCGCGACAGGGTCTGTTCATCAAAAACGACTCGACACCCACAAGGTTCCCCGACGCCAGGGTTCCGAGTATCCTACCATCGGCAGCTCGCAACTCCAGCTCTCCGTCGGATATCAGATACACACCACCAGAATACCCGCCCGAACGAACAAGAGTCCCGCCTGCAGCGAGCTCTTCGGGTTCCAGAGCGCCCGCGATGGCCCTCAGCGCCTCTTCCGGAAGGGAGGAAAACGCGGAATTTTCTTTCAGCATTCCCTGTAGATATCCCATCAAAGGCTTGATCGCCTTACCGTATGCTTTGCTGAGTTTTACTCCGATCGCAGGGTTCTCGCTCACAAGCCTTTCCACGTCTTCCACGTTCAAAGACAGCGCTTCCACATCCGAGCCGGCAACAGCACCGGTAGGGTACTTTCTGCCGCTGAAAATGGAAGATTCACCCAACAAGCTGCCGGCTCCAAGGCTCGCAAGGACGTTCCCTTCCCCTCCAACGATGTGAACCCAGCCTCGCTGGATCACATACATGGCGCGAGGGTCCTCCCCCTGCTGGAACAAAGTCGTCCCCTTGTCGAATTTCTCTTCCTTCATGCTGGCGGCAATCTTCCCGATTTCTTCATCGCTCATGCGAGAAAAAATCGGCACGTGCCTCAATTTCTCGATATCCATAGTTGACCTCCGTTCAGAAATAGCAGTCTCTTTTGCACCTTGCGCTTTACCACTGACGTTGGAACACTACACTCCAGGAATAATGCCCTCTACAAAGATGATTTGCGTCGATTAATTGCTGACAGCTCACAGGATCGGTGCAATAATGAGCTGCTATCAGGTCCTTGATCGGAATTTGGTCGTCTCTCACGTCCAGGTTCCTCGTCACCTGGCTCGTAAAAGAACGGCCATTTACGTCGCCCACCACTCGAAGCTTGTCGCCGTGGCTGAACAAAGAAAATACGAGCCTGCCCGGCCCTTTCGTTCCGGATACCCCTCTGGTTTTGGCATAAATCCTTTCGACAACGATTCCATCTATCGGTTGCCCGTTCTTGTCGACGACGGTAACGTAAATCTGGTGCTTGTATCCGCACCTGACGGATCCGTGATCCACACTACCTCCGTTCTCCTCCACCGTCCACAACCTCTGCTTCACGACGACGAAATCCACGGACGGCGTAGGAGTAGCAGCAGGCGTGGGAGTAAAAGTCGGTCTGGGAGTGGGAGGCACATTCACGATCTTCTTCACACTGCCTATAGGACCTCTGACATCTACCACCCCGTCGAACACCCAGCCCTCTCTACCGTTCTTCGTCTTGATCCGCCACCATTTCCCGTTCGGCCCCAGGCCGGTGATGAAAGCAATCTCCTCCGGCCTGAGATGCCCAATCCTGGGATACACCTTCCCCGGCCCAAGGCGCACGTTAGTCCAATCGTGGGCGATCACCACGGGTTTGGCTGGGGTTGGAGTGGGAGATGGAGAAGGCACCGGTGTATCCGTAGCGGTGGGAACCGAGACCGGGGTCGGCGTTGCAAGAGACTCGGTAGGGGATGGAGAAGCGACCCTGCCTGCCAGAACGGCCACATCCTCTCCCCTATAGCCAAGATCGAAAGCTAATCTGGCCAGCGCCATCGTCTTCTTGGAAGACGCGCCTTCGCGTTTCTCGTATTCCACCGCCAAGTCAGCCACGAAGCCAGCTGGATCCGTCACGCCCAAATTCTCCAACTCTCTGCGAGCCTTCTCCACATCCCCGCCAGATTCATATGATAACGCAATCCGGAGAACCTGAGAAGATCTGTCGGGCGTGGGAGTGACCGTTGCGGTTTTTTCTTTTTCACAGCCTGAAAGCACGAACAGAATGATGAGCAACGATGCTGCTATCCACCATCCACTCAACAACCGCTTTCTCTCAGACCTGGATCTGCGCTTCCCGGCTCCAGTCTCCTCGGAAAGAGTCACTTGGCCCTCTCCCTTTTGGTGCATACCACGGAACCCGTTTTTCGACCCTCCTGGACAACCATGCTACAGTACAGTATAATCACTCCCGCAACCAATGCCGAAGGTGGGACTCGAACCCACACGGGCCTTAGTGCCCAACGGTTTTTGAGACCGTCGCGTCTACCTGTTCCGCCACTTCGGCAAATCGCGCAAAATTATACTGAAGAAAGAGAGCGTAGTCAAATTACAGGTCCGGGCGGCCCGGACGTGACGGCCAGAGCCGCAGGAGTATTCCGATCCCGGGGACCAAATTGTCCGAAGAAGCCATCTGGATAGAAAAAGCGCTACGTGGAGACGTGCAGTCGTTCAACCGGCTTGTCTTGAAATACCAGGACATGGCCTACAACGTCGCGTACAGGATACTTGCAGACCCGGACGACGCGGCGGACGCAGTGCAGGACAGTTTCGTAAAAGCTTTCGAGCGCCTTCACCAACTACACGGCGGAAGCTTCAAAGCCTGGCTCTTAAGAATCGTAACTAACAGTTGTTACGATAGAATCAGAAAGAAAAAACGGCACCCAACGATCTCCATGGACACCCCCTCAGGGGAAAGAGAAACCATCCAGCAGTGGCCCGAGACGGCCCCAGGGCCAGATGAAATCGTCCTGCAACATGAAAGGGCGGAAATAATACAGAAGGGAATCTCCGAGCTTCCCCCAGACCAAAGGACGGTGCTGGTTCTCTCCGACATAGAAGGACTTTCGTACAGAGAGATCGCCGAGGTAACGCAGGTCCCGATCGGAACGGTCAGATCACGTCTCGCAAGAGCGAGGGCGAAGATGCGTGAATATTTGAAAGAAAGAGGAGTTTTGCCCGGATCTTGAGGAACTTTGGCCGCACAATATCGTTTTAATAATAGGGGGGACTGGAAAAGGTGACAAAGGGTACGGACGAGCGCCGCATGGCGGTGGAAGAATTGCTCTCTGCATACGTGGACGGCGAACTTTCCCCGCAGGAAAGGGGAAGGATCGAAGAAATCCTGCAAAGAGACAAAAGCGCATCCACGATGCTAATGGAGCTGAAGCATACAAAAGAAGCCGTGTCTTCTCTTCCGAAGATGAGAGCTCCTCGCGCTTTCGCCATTTCGGAAAAGAGCGAGAAGAGAGGACTCCTTGGCATAAAAGCGTTCAAACTGGCTCTCTCACTGGCAGCGGTCATGCTCGTCATCGTAGTGGGGTGGGGATTTTTCACACTCATGTCCGGCGGAATGTCGGCGTCGCCCAGACCTCAAGCAGTTCAAAAGAAATTGCAGCCAGCGCCGACGGCTCTCGGCACACCGCAAGTGAAAGCTCTATCGGCGCCCAAAGCGACTGAGGCAAAGAAAGCAAAGAAACCCCTTCTTGCGAGCAAAGGGGGCACGCTTCCAACTCCAACAGCAACTCTCGCTCCTCACCCTTCCCCGTCAAGAACGCTTTCGAAAAAGCCAGGCAGGGGAACAGCGCCAAGCTGGTGGTGGGGAGCAGTCGTGGCTTTACTGGCCGCTATGCTCGTCGTGCTCTTTTTGACGAAACACAAGAAATGAAAGCTTCACTCCCTGACCGGGGCTCTCAGCCTAGCCTCCATCTGCCGCCTGCGCTCTTCGGCTGCCCGCTTTCCTTCTTCTATCGCTTCCTGCAGGATGGAACGAGCTTCCATCTGGAGTTCTGATTCCTCGGGAGCCACCAAAGACCCCACGAAAAGCCCCACGGCGACCCCAACGGTAAATCCGACCAAGAATTTGAACGTCCCCATTGCAGCACCTCCAGAGATTGTGTTGTCCCCAACATGATACCAGTCGAGTTCCTCCATGACAAGAAACAACGAAG
>CAZEXY010000042.1:9052-17334 GCA_964516345.1 uncultured Anaerolineae bacterium | reverse complement strand
TCAGAAACCCACCGCGCAAAATCCAGCAGATTACCGAACACAGGCACGCCGTCAGGCAGGGTATCCTTTGGAATCTCGCCGGTTCGATCCATCAGAGCAGCCTGCATCCCAACGTTCAACGCGCCAATGACGTCCGCCCGCACGTCGTCTCCAACATGGATGATCCCCGAGGGAGTCGTCCCGGCACGAGCCACAGTCTCCCGAAATATTCTGGGGTGAGGCTTGACCGCCCCAACCCTGGCCGAAACCACCACGAAATCCAGATGAGGGGCAAGCCCCAGCCGCTCGCACACTTCCGGCAGGTTCCACGACCAGTTGGACGTTATGCCCACAACGAATCCCTCTTTCTTCAGCGCATCCACCCCCTCCAGCGAATCCGGGTAAAGGGAGTAGATATCCGGGTCTGCGAATTGCTCGTCTATGTACTCGTTCAGCGCCGGCAGTATATCCTCCGGGAGCTCCAGAGCCTTCACGATCCACAGTCTCGATTCGTGCACCCTGCGCCTGTCCTCCTCCGGAGAAGCATCCCACGTTTCTCCCGCCCATTCCTCCGAACGCCTCATCCACGCTTCCCAGGTTGCTTCACGTATCCTTTCTTCCGGAAGATCGACGCCGACTACCCGGAAGCCTTCCACGTAAATGTCCAGCGCGGATTTTACCGGATGCCCAAGGGTGTACCCCATATCCAGCGAGATTGCTTCTATTTTCCCTTCCATTTCCTCTGCCAGGATATCCAAAGTGGAACGTGCTCCGAAGGGGACTGCCACTCCGCTATTCCCTTGCGAGCAAATCACGAACTACCCTGAAAACCGTAGGAGGGTGCAGGAGCATGTTCGGGTAGTGGGCGTTCGCCATAGGGCACGCGCATTCTTTGTTCTTGATGCTGCGGCGCAGCCTTCGAGCTTCCGCACCGTTCCACACGGAGTCGAAGTCGTATCCATGCTCCCGCAGGTTGCCGATGGATTCGGCGCGGATGCAGCACGTCCACACATCTCCATTGGGAGCGATGTGAGCACTGGCCCAACCGGCATAGCATGGTATCACCTGCTCGTGCCTGAACAGGTATTCCTTCGCGATCTGGTAATACTCCGCTCTAAACGATTGGGTCACCCGGGCAATTCCCCTGGCCGGAGATTTCCTCGCTTCTTTGCTGAGAAAATCTGCAACTTTCGCGTAATCTTCCGGCTCGGGAGTGATGTCGAGTCCGATCGTGTCCAGCTCGACCCGCTGTTCCGCCATTTCCGTAATGTAGGAATCGGGCTCCAGCTTCTGCAGCTCCTCGTAGATATCGGGGAATCTGTGGATGTTGAACTTCGAGATGACGGTGTGAATGCTGAGAACGAGGTTCGAATGCTTCTTCTGCAATTCCTTGAGGCCGTTCCACGTCTTCATGGCCTGTTTCCAGTTGCCGGGCACACCGCGGATTTCGTCGTGCTCCTCCCCCACGCCGTCCAGCGAAAGATTGATGCCGATCTCCGCATCTCGGGCATGACCGCAGATTCTATCGGTGTACTCCACCACCCTCCTGGAGAGAATTCCGTTGGTAGGTATCGTGATCACCTTCGGCCTCATTTCGTCGTATGCAGCCTCGACCATCTCCGGAAGATCCTTGCGCAGAAACGGCTCGCCCCCGGTGAAAGTCACGTAAATCGGAGTACGTCCGATGCTGTGGAAGACCTTGCGCCATTCCTCGACGGACATATCGTCGTTCGGCTTTTTCCACACGTTGCAGGTCTTGCATCGGGAATTGCACCGGAAACTGACGCTCACCACTATGCTGAAAGGCCGCATGGACGGCCTGCCCAATTCCCTGAATGCCCAGTAAAGGGGAATCTTCAAAGCGAGTCCGAACATGACATCTCCATCGAAGAATTTTTCACGTCACGCCGCAGCCTTACGATGCGAAGGGAAGAAGAACCGTTTCATGTTCCGTAAGGTCTCCGGCATGTTGAGCCACAGATCTTTCCTCGTGATTTTCTGCCAGACCCTCTTCGGGCGGTATAGGTAGAAGCGGCGGTATGCCTCCTTCCATTTCCTGACTACCAGCTCGGGATCGTACCCCGGCATGACGAACCTGGCGTGATCGCTGTGGATTGCCAGGTCCTGCCAGTTCTGGGCCATAACCTGTCCCCCGCTCTCCACCACCATGTTCCACAGCTCGGTTCCGGGGAACGGCGCCGCAAGCATGAAATTCGCCAGGTCTGGATCGAGCTCCAGCGCAAACTGGATGGTCCTCTCCATGGTTTCCTCCGTTTCGTGAGGCATACCGAAAATGAAGAACCCCATCGTCTGAAGTCCGGCAGTTTTAGCCCAGCGAAACGCATCTCTGACCATGTCCAGCGTCTGGGACTTCTTTATGACGTGCTTCAAGATCCATGGATCGCCGCTCTCCACGCCGAACCCGACGCGCTTGCACCCCGCCGCTTTCATCAGGTGGAAGAGTTCCTGGTCGGTGTTGTTCACCTTCATGCCGTGAACGGTAACCCAAGGCACAGTATTGAGGCCTTCCTCGATGAGCCTCCGGCAGAGTTCTTTCGCCCTGTCCCGCTTGAGATTCCAGATATCGTCCGTGACGCCGATTTCCGTAGCTCCAAGCCCCTTCACCAGCCATCGCCACTCCTCGATTATGTTGTCCACCGAGCGGCCGCGCCACGTATCCCCGGTAATCGGTTTTGAGCAGTAGGTGCAGTGGTAAGGGCAACCTCTCGAAGTGATGATGGTGTACGATCTGGCGTGCTTGTCCAGGCCGTCCGTCAAAGGCTGGAGGTTGGTGTATTTCTCGATCTTGTACAGGTCATGCGCAGGGAACGGAATCGAATCAAGGTCCTCCACCAGCGGGGCCGGAGGGTTCACCACGACGTTGCCATCCTTGCGCCAGAAAAGCCCCGGAACCCTGCCCAGGTCCTTTCCGTGCTCCAACGCATCCACCAGCTCCACTATGGTGAACTCCGCCTCGCCCTGGAGCACGAAATCGACCTCTGGTCTTTCCATCGATTCCAGAGGCAACAGCATCAGGTGCGGTCCTCCGAGAAGGGTCGGGAGGCCATACTTTTTGACTGTTCTCGCAGCCTTCCATGCGTCTTCGATAAGTGGAGTTGTGGCCGTTATGCCGACGAGATGATAAGGGCGACCGGCTTCCTCCGCGCGCTCTATCTCCGCGGCCAGCGGCTCGTCCTCCACCGCCATATCGAAGATATACGGCTCGTGTCCGTTCTCCCGCAGGGACGAAGCCAGATACCCCAGACCCAGCGGGATGTGTTTTCTGGAGGACCAGACCTCCGACTCCGGATTTACGAGCAGAACTCTCATATTTTCGACCTCGAAACTTCCATCGAACGCTATCCTTTTCCGGTGCTACCTGCGTGCATCAGCGTCCAATTCATTGATCCACTGGCGAGATGTTGCCACCAGGACGCTACCTCGCCGCCAGGGAAACATCCGATGGCTTGTATATGCCAAGGATTTTCTTCACTTTCCGAACATAGCGCCTGGGGTCGGTGTACTTCTCCTTGAACGCAGCCCAGGAACGCTTGACCCGGTTCTTGAATAGACGCTTTTGCGATTCGTCCCTGGCCCATTTCAGGAACTCGTAATCCACCCCCTTGATCTTCGGCTCTGTCGGATTGCGGCGGAAGCTTGCGTAGTCGTCCACGAGGATCAAATCGTGCTCGACGCAATAATCGTACAGGTCCGTGCCGGGGTGCGGCGTGAAGAAAGATGGGCTGTAGTAATCCGGATCGATCTCCTTGATCATCCTTACAGTGTCCATCACCTCTTCCTTGGTCTCCGTGGGGATGCCCATCATGTAGTTCGCCCAGATCTTCAGCCCATAATGTTTACAGATCTTCGCCGCCTTCAGGTTCCTCTCCGGTGTGGTGCCTTTGCGCAACAGATTGAGAATCCTCCTGTTGCCGCTTTCGAATCCGATGAAATACCCCTTCAGACCGGCGCTTGCCATCTTTTCCACCATATCCGGGTGACGGGCGATGATATCGGCACGGCTCTGGCAGAAATAGGGCATGTCGAACCCTTCGGCGATGTATTTCTCCGAGAACTCCGATACCCAGGCCCTATCCTCGGTCAGGCAGTCGTCGTGGAACATGAAACTGGCGATATCGTATTTCTCCTTGAGCAGCTTCAATTCCTCGATCACGTTGTCCACACTTCTGCGGCGCACGCCTTTGCCGAAGATCAAATCCTCGCCCGGCTTGCAGAAAGAACAATTGTACACGCATCCCCGCCCCGCGATGATGGTCACGAACGGAGCCGGAAGTTCCTTCACGAAAGGCACCTCCGGAGAGTTCAGGTTGTATCCCCATTTACGCCATTCGTTCAGGAAAAGATCGCGATCGGCAAAAGGTATCTTGTCCAGGTTTGGCCGTTCCCCGAACAGAACTTTCTGCCGGGGCGGATGCCCTTCGGCGATGGCCTTGAGCAGCTTTGGGAAAGTGATCTCCCCTTCCTTGATGACCAGATAATCCACATGTGGAATTCGGAGGCTATCCTCCAGAGCGATGGTCACGTGGGGCCCGCCGATGACGGTTATCACTTCCGGTTTCATTTCCTTCACGATCTGAAGGGTTTTGCGCACCGGACCGTAGTCCACGCTCATCATCGTCAGGGCCACCACATCCGGGTCCCGTTCGGCGAACACCTCCCGGAAGTGATCCCAGCTGTTGAGCGCCCTCAGGTCGATCAGATCTATGTCGAAACCCTGGGCTTTGGCGCTGGCGCTGAGTGAAGCCAGTCCATGGGACACCCATCCGGCGTCCATCCCCTGACTCAGGGAGTTGAACCCGATCCCTGCGATACCTGCGTAGATCAACGTAGTCTTGATTTCTTTCATGGCTTTCCCCCGTCAGATCGTGCCTTCCGTCATTTGTCGCTTGAGTTCTTCTTTCTCGACTCTCGGGAATACCGTCCTGTATGCTATTCTCGCATTTCTTCCGAAGTTTAGCCAGAAATCGAGATCCTTGAGCCGTCTCAAGATGTACTTCGGACGCCAGTAGAACTGCCTGTAGGCCTTGCGGTACATTTTCTCCTGTATTTCGGCCGTGGTATCCCATATCTCATACCGGGCTCTGGTATCGAAGAAGACGGAATCTTCCCAGTCCTTCATCAGCAAACGCCCTTCTTTCTTGACTATCTGGTAGACCAGCGTCCCCGGATATGGAGTCATCATCGAGAAATTGGCAATGAGGGGATCCAGCTCGATGGCAAAATCGATGGTTCTCTGCATGGTTTCTTCCGTATCCCCGGGCAATCCTATGATGAAGAACCCGATCGTTTCGATTCCGACTTTCTTCGTCAGTTCGAAAGCCCGCTTGATGGTTTCTTTGTCCTCCCGCTTCTGTATCCGCTTCAGCATTGCCTCGTCGCCGGTTTCCACACCGTAAGCCGTGCGCTTGAGTCCCGCCGCCTTCAGATGCCGCAGCAGCGGTTCGTCGACTATGTTCGCCCGAATGCCGTTCACGAATATCCACGGCACGTGATTCAGGTTGTTGGCGATGAGGAGGTCGCAAATTTTGTGCAGTCGATCTTTTCGCACGTTGGCGGTATCGTCCAGGATGCCTATTTCCACGGCATCCAGATCCTCCACGTAGTGACGCCACTCTTCGATCACGTTTTCCGGGGACCTCGCCCGCCATTTGATCGGCATCACCGACTGAGAGCAGAAAGCGCAGCGGTACGGACAGCCGCGGCTGGTCAACATGCTGAAGCTCCGGGAACCGTCCAGATGATCCGTCGCCGGCTGAAGGTTCGTGTATCTATCCATCTTGAACAGATGGTACGCAGGCCACGGCAGGCTGTCGAGATCGGCCACCGGGGCCCGGTCCGGGTTGCGATGAAGCTCTCCATCGCTGGTCTTGTAGGAAATGCCCTCGACGTCCTTCCAGATGTTGAGAGCAGGGTCCATCAGCGCCTTGGTGGAGAAATTCGGCTGATCCCTGAGGAACTCCTCCAGCTTGTCGGAGATGTCCACCCAGGTCTCCTCCCCTTCACCACGGACCACGATATCCACATACGGTTTCTCGATGGACTCGAAATCCAGGTCCTCGGCGGAAACGCTCACGTGCGGCCCACCGAGCACGATCGGTACGTCGATGATCTCCTTTATCGCCTTCGCAGTGCGCCACGCCTGAAAAACCTGCGGCGTGTTGGTGGTTATGCCGACCAGATTCGGCCTGAATTTCCTGACGAACTCGGTTATGGGTTCGTCCTCCACGTCGGCGTCGAATATGACCACTTCATCGCCCCGGCGCTCGGACATGGCCGCAAGGTACGCCAGCCCAAGGTGCGGCGTGGTGCGAGTATCGATCGGCAACCTGAACTTCGGGTTTATCAACAATACTTTCATGAAAAGCCAAACCTCCGAATCATTTTCATCCTGCTCCCTCAAAAGCGTGGGGAGATTATACTTCCGACCACAGGCCAGGGGCAAGTTTTTATCACAAGCCTCATAAAAATGGCTGAAGATTAGAGATCCCTACCCCTTCACCACCGCCATCGGCTTGAGTCTGGCCACCTTGCGGGCGATACCTGCCTGCTCCACGACCTGAACGACGATGTCGACATCCTTGTAAGCGATGGGGGCTTCTTCGGCAAGCCCGCGCAAGGAGCCCGCCCGAACCTCGATTCCCTGTGCTTCGAGCCGATCCCTGAGCTCACTGCCCTGCACCTGCTTCTTCGCAGTACGGCGGCTCATCATCCTGCCAGCACCGTGACAAGTGGAACCGAACGTGTGTTCCATCGCGCCTTTGTTCCCGACGAGAACATAGGAAGCCGTTCCCATCGAACCGGGCACGAGCACCGGCTGCCCCACGTGACGATAGTCCTCCGGCACTTCGGGACGCCCCGCATCGAAGGCCCTCGTAGCGCCCTTTCTGTGGACACAAAGTTTCATCTTTCGCCCGCCCACGTAATGCTCCTCGATCTTCGCCATGTTGTGCGCCACGTCGTACACGAGCCTAAGGTGCCAGTTCTTGACCTTCCCCGCAAGCACTTCCTCGAAAGCCTGCCTCGCCTGATGCGTCAGGAGCTGCCTGTTCGCCCACGCGTAGTTGGCGGCAGCCGCCATGGCTTTCAGATAATCCTGCCCTTCGGGAGAATCGAGGGGAGCGCAGACGAGCTGTCTGTCCGGGAGCTCGATGCCGTACTTTCTGATCGCCCCCTGGAACAGATCGACGTAATCGCTGCACACCTGATGCCCCAGGCCACGAGAACCACAATGTATCATAACCGTCACCTGACCCGGGAACAATCCAAAAGCAGCAGCCGCTTCTTCGTCGTAGACCTCTTCCACTTCGTCGATCTCGGCGAAATGATTACCGGCACCAAGCGTTCCGAGCTGTTCTCTGCCGCGTTCCTTCGCGCGCTTGCTTACCTTTCCGGCATCGGCCATCTCCATGTGCCCACGTTCTTCCGTGTGCTCCAGGTCCTCTTCCGTGGCGTACCCTTGCTTGTGCGCCCAGGTGGAACCTTCGTTCAACACCCTGTTCAGCTCTCTGTCGGAAAGCTTGATGAACCCCTTCACCCCCACCCCGCTGGGGACGTAACGATATAGAGCAGACGCGAGGTCGGCAAGGTGCGGCTTCACCTCCTCTTTGTGCAACCCTGAAGCAAGCAACCGGACTCCGCAGTTGATATCGAACCCGACGCCCCCGGGAGAGATGACACCGTCCGGATATCTGGTTGCCACGACGCCTCCTATGGGGAAACCGTATCCCTGGTGGATATCCGGCATGGCGAGGGCGTACTCGACTATCCCCGGCAGCGTGGCGGTGTTGACCAGCTGGTCGAGGGATTTATCCCGAAGTGCGTGTTCCAGAATGTCCTGGTTTGCGTAGAACCTGGCAGGAACCCGCATGTCCTTGCGGTATCCCTTCGGTATCTCGTAAAGATATGGCTTTAGCCTGATGATATCGCTTCTGTCCATTTCCAGAACCTCCAGCGAAGTCAGCCGCCTATCTGGGACATCTCCCGGTTCAGCGGGAACCGAGATTCTTCGAGTCTGTGTCCCCACGGCTTGTTCCAGGCCGAGTTCCTTATGAGTTCCTTTATCTCATCGTAGCTCGCTCCCCGACGGAGCGGCCCCAGCAAATCCACCTCGTCCTCGTGGAGAAGACAAAGCCTCAATTTTCCGTCGGCCGTGAGCCTGAGCCTCGTACACCCGGCGCAGAAAGGCGCCGTCACAGAGCTGATGAATCCAAGTCGGCCGGGAGCGCCCGGAATCCGATAAGGCCTCGAGGGGTCTTCCCCGTTGTACCCCGGCACCGCCTCCA
>CAZEXY010000042.1:0-8952 GCA_964516345.1 uncultured Anaerolineae bacterium | reverse complement strand
GTCAGCCCTTCTCTGAGCATCGGCTCTCCGCCGGTGAGCCTGATCTTGTCCACGCCGAGGTCGACGAAAGCCCTGGTGAGCAACAAAAGCTCCTCGTTGCTCATCAATTCTTTCTTGTTCTTGAACCGTATGTGCTCCGGCATGCAGTAGACGCATCGAAAATTGCAGGCGTCGGTCAGGGATATCCTGAGATAGTGCAGGTTTCTTCCGAATCGATCTTTCAGCAAAGCACGTCCTCCCGGTAAAGCATGAATAAACGATCTGGGTTCGAAGGAATCAAGCAACGGCTCAATCCGGGATGAAATATCCGCAATGTATCGGCTCGTTCCCTTTTTTGCTTATCGGCTCGATGTTCCTTCCCAGGAACATGGTGATCAACCATTTGTCCATGTAGCAAAAACTTCCATCGTGCGGCAACTGGCTGTAAGGGCAATTATGGATGAGAAGGTAGTATCCGCTCCCATCCTCCGCTTTCTCCCACCGGGCCATGTATCCGTGCTTCGAAAGGAATTCCGTTATCCCCTGAAGCCGATCGACGATGTTTCCATCCCCTTTCAGGCTCGATTCCTCCAGGATTCTCCTGGCCACGCTTTCGAAGATTTCCTGAACCATCTCCGCAGGCACGCGCTCACGCAGCTCTTCCAGCAGGTAATTCACGATCGTTTCGTAATCCGCCGAGAAGATCTTGTCCACTTTCGGGGTGGCGGCGTAGAGAACCTGCGGCCGCCCCACTTTGTCTCTGTTCTCGATGCCGTACTTGGAGATCAACCCCTGGCGCAGGAGAACTCCGAGGTGATGTCTGACCGAAACAGGTGCAATCCCCACCTGCTCGGCGAGCTCGTTTACGGTGGCCCGCCCCTGCACTTTCAGTATCTCCAGGATCTTTCGACGCGTAGCTTGAATTTCTTTCATCTCATACCCCTACATCGTTGCTGGCGTTATCCTACCACGGACTAACGCTTCGAGTCAATTTCTATTACGCAGGCCCATAAAAATACGGAAGAAGATCTGCATTAGGAGATCGTTAGACAAGAGTTCAACCTTCGGAGGCACGGCACATGGAATCGGCAGACGACGCATGACCCAACTGCCCGTGCCGGGCAGACATCAACGAGGAACGGAATCGTTTCCTTGGGATTGGGAACGGAAGACAAACGAACAAAGGGGCTTTGCGGCCATGCGGGCCTTCCGTGCGGAGTTTGCGCAGGAAGGCCCGCAGGAACGGCATCACACAGGTTTCTGATACAATCTGTAAGTCCGGTAACGCTTGCCACCGAGATTTTCGATGGTCTTGTTCATTACGGTGTTGGTTTCGAGAATCCACCCCATTTCTGTAGCCCTGTACCCCTTCTTCAAAGCAGCTTTTGCCATCTCGTAGTACATCAAGGCATCGATACCGCGGTTTCTGTATTCCTTGATGACTCCCATGGCGAACACGCGGAGGATCTTGATCTTCCTCTTGTACCAGAGGAACTTGGCCCATCCGAACGGGAACAAGCGGCCGTTCATGTGTATCAAGACTTCGTTGTAGTTCGGCAACGGGAGTATGGCCCCCACGGGTCGACCGTCGATCTCCGCAAAGAAAACCACGTCCGGATCGAGTATCGGAACCAGTTCCTCCGCCAGGGAATCCACTTCCGCATCGGTAACCGGCACGAACCCCCAGTTCAGCTCCCACGCCTTGTTGTAAACTTCCTTGAATCTGTAGATCTCCTCCCTCAATTTCTTCATATCGGGATTACGCACGGTGATTTTGTATCGCTTCCTCACCAGCTCCGTCACCCTCAGGATCTTCTCCGGGATTAACTCCTCCTCCGACTTTCCAACTTTGTCGGACACATCCAGGTAGTACGCGTAAAGATCCATGGCTTTCCCAAATCCAAGCCCTTCGATGAGATCGACGTAATATTTGGGGTTGTAGCTCATCAGCACCACCGGAGGTCCATCGAACCCTTCGACCAACAAGCCGTAGCTGTCGTCGTTGCTGGAAAAGCAGGCAGGTCCCCTGAGGGCCGTCATGCCGCGCTCTTTTACCCATTTCTCGGCAGCCTCGAACAATGCGGCAGCTACTTCCGGATCATTCGTGGATTCGAAGAATCCGAAGAACCCCATTTTCTCGTTGTGGAATTGATTGTGCCGGTGATTGACGTGAGCGCTGATCCGTCCCACCGGCTCCCCGTCTTTCATAGCAAGGAAAAGCTGGAAATCAATGAACTCCAATTCGGCGTTCTTCCCGGGCGTCAGGAAATCCTTACGCTCACCGATCAGCGGCGGCACCCAGTTTGGGTCTCCTTTGTAAATCTTCCAGGGAAGCTTGATGAAAGTCATCAGGTCCTTTTTGTCCTTTACGTCGATTGGAACAATTTTCACTCCGCTCATGATTCCTTTCTCCTCGATTTTGGATGATCTTCGAGCGCCCACCCGGGCGTGCGTTGCAACCGTTCCGCTCCATGACTGCAGAATTTCCTACTTCTCCCCGTTCAATTCCTCCAGAATCCTCTGCTTGAAGCCTTCGAGGAACTCGATTCTTTCCCTTACCAATTCCTTCGCCCGCTCAGTGTGGAGGTTCCCGGAAATCTGAGCGACGAGGTCGTCTATCAACGATGGAATCTGGTTCACGTCGCCGCGGTACCTGCCCGCTTCCAGTGCCCTGACGATCCCTCTCACCAATCCAACCGCTCCCACGTACTCCACGGCATCTGCATCCTGAAGGATCTTGCCTTCCAGAGTCTCAGGATCAGGACCCCCGTATCTGCTATGGGTTTCGATGACCTTCGCCACCCGGTCCACGAATTTCTCTCCGTAACCGAGTTCCTTCAGAATCCCCCTGGCGAGGAATGCTCCAATCTCGTAGTGATGGGGCTTGTCCAGCGGCACTCCGATATCGTGAAGCAAACCCGCTATCCTCAAAACCTCAAGGTCAGCCCCTTCACGTTCGCCGATGTCCAGAGCTATCTGCGTAACACGCCAAGCATGATCGAACCCCGCGAAGCTTGCGTTCTGTGACATTTGCCGGGCTATTTCCTCTACCTTATCGTCTCTTTCACCCATGATCACCTCGATTTCGCCCTCTCGAGGAGCTGCGATAATTTCAGAGCGGCATGAAGCGAGATCCCCGCCTCCCGGAGACGTTCCCCGGCACCGCTTTCCCTGTCGAGATAGACCACCGCGTCGGTCACTTCGATCCCCTCTGAGCGCAATTTTTCGGCTGCTTCCAGCACACTCCCGCCGGAGGTCACCAGGTCCTCCACGAGCACAGCCCTTTTACCGGCGGAATAGACGCCTTCTATCGGTTGTCTGGTGCCGTGGTCCTTGACTTCCTTCCTCGGGTAGATCAGCGGCAATCCGGTGGCCTGGCTCACGACGGTTGCAATCGGAAGCGCTCCATACGGCACAGCAGCGATCAAATCCGGCTTTCTGGGCATCCCAGCTATCTGAGAGGCATAAAGGGAGGCCATCTTCCGCATGGTACCCGGATCTCCAATGATCCTCCTCAGGTCGATGTAAACCGACGACCTCCTTCCCGATGCCAGCAAAAAGTCTCCGAACTGCACAGCCCCAAGCTCGAACAGGTCGTCGACAAGGGTCAAAGCGAGCGGTTCCGGCGGCAAAGCCGGGGATTCGAGCGCCTCCGAAATCCTGCGATGGAACTGCTCAGCGGCCTCCCGGGCATCGGGAGCGAGAGATATGCCCCGGGAAACGTTGACGAGCACGCCTTTCCCATCACTCCGCTTCCCGGAGCGGACGGCTCTCTCCAGGTCCCCACCCTGGGCACCCACCCCGGGGATCAACATCCAGGCTTCCGGGGAAACTTCTCTCACATAGGCTATCGATTCCGGAAACGTGGCCCCCACCACCAGCCCGACGTTCCCGTAATCCGACCACCTGTGGATTTCACGTGCCATACGGATGTAAAGCGGCTCCACAGGCGACGGAACTTCCTGTACGTCGGATGCGCCCTGGTTGGAGGTGTGACACAACAAGAAGACCCCTTTGTCGACCCTTTCCACGAAAGGCTTTATGCTATCCCTGCCCAGGAAAGGGTTCACCGTCACCGCATCCACGCCCCATACGTCAAAAACGGCGCGAGCGTAAGCCTCCGCTGTGCTCCCAATATCGCCTCTCTTGGCATCGAGGATCACAGGCGTATCCAGGGGTATCGCATCGATGGTGCGCTTGAGCAGGTCGAAACCAGCCCTCCCAAGAGCTTCGTAGAAAGCGATGTTCGGCTTGTAAGCAGCGGCCAGCCCTTCCGTGGATTCTATCACGTGCAGATTCCATTCCAGTAAAGGATCGGAAAAGAGCTTGAACCTATCGGGCAGGTTCTGGGGACGTGGATCAAGGCCCACACAAAGGGCAGACCCCGTTCGATCCACGGATTCGGAAAGTTTGCCGAAGAAATCTTTTGCCACCATCTACCCCTTATCCCGGAAATCAACGACAAGTATAGCTCGCAACTGGCGTGGATGCAAGGTCAAATGCCGCAAAGCCGGAACTTCAGAAAATTTTGATTCGAATCCCCGATGTTGTATAATGAGGCCCGGCAATCAGAAGTCCCAAAACTGAGAGACTCCGCCTCTCAGTTTTTCTGTTATGGAGGTGAAAACGGAAATGGCCGCAAGCAACGAGAACGAAGATAAAGTGTATCTGACGAAAGAGGGAGCACAAAAGCTTCAGGAGGAACTGGATTACCTGATCAACGTCAGACGTCCTGAGGTGGCGCAGCATATCCACGATGCAAAAGCCGATGGAGATGTCTCCGAAAACGCAGGCTACGACGAGGCTAAGAACGAGCAGGCCTTCGTCGAAGGAAGGATACTCACCATCCAGCAAATACTAAAAAAAGCGATCATCGTGGACCAGGTGGAAGACTACGAAACGGTCCAAATAGGGCACACGGTCACCATTCAGGAAGAGGGCACCGACTTCACCGAAACCTACGTGATCGTGGGATCGGCGGAAACCAACCCGAGCGAAGGGCGCATATCCCACAAATCGCCCCTGGGTTCGTCGCTGCTGGGGAAGAAACCCGGAGACGTGGTATCCGTCGATACCCCCAGCGGGACCATTCGGTTCAAGATTCTCTCCATAAAGTGAATCTAAAGGTTCCCCGACTCGACAGACTCTAATTTTTCATCACTTCACGGAAGGAGCTCGTAGGATGTTCGAAATCACCGAAGAAGAGATGCTCCGCAGGAAGAAAGCGGAAGCACTGCGGGAAATGGGCATAAACCCCTACCCGCCTCGTTCCAAAAGGACCCATACCGCCGCAGAGGCGAAGAGACTCTTCGAAGAAGGCAAATTGAAAGAAGACCAGAACGTCAGCCTCGTCGGGCGCGTTCGGTTCATCCGAAAGATGGGGAAAGCTTCTTTCGCCCACATAGAAGACGGCAGTGGGAGGATTCAGATATTCCTCCGCATCAACGACCTTGGCGAAGAAAAGTACAATTTCTTCAAGAAAATGGTCGACGTCGGGGATTTCATCGGGGTCACAGGCCCGATCTTCCGAACGAAAACCGGGGAAATCACCTGCAAAGTCCTCGACCTGGAGATCCTCACCAAGACTCTGCACCCGCTTCCGGACAAATGGCACGGGCTGAAGGACGTGGAGGTCAGGTATCGCCACAGGTACGTAGACCTGATGATGAACGAAGACGTCCGGCAGATCTTCGTCACCCGCGCCAAGCTGGTTCGGGCGATAAGGGAATACCTGGACGAGAATGGATTCCTGGAAGTCGAAACTCCGATCCTGCAACCGATATACGGAGGAGCGGCAGCCCGCCCATTCATCACCCACCACAACCAGCTCCATCAGGATCTCTATCTCCGCATCAGCTTCGAGCTCTACCTCAAGCGACTCATCGTCGGAGGATATGAGCGCGTGTACGAAATCGGCAGGGATTTCAGGAACGAAGGCGTCAGCTACAAGCACAACCCGGAGTTTACCCAGGTCGAGTTCTACGAAGCGTACACCGACTACCGCGGCGTGATGAAGCGGGCGGAAGAAATGATCGCTTACGCCGCCGAGAAAGCGCTCGGCACTTTGAAGATAGAATACGAAGGCCACGAAATAGACCTGACGCCACCATGGCGCAGGCTCTCCCTGCGGGAAGCCATATTGGAAGCCAGCGGAATCGACTACGACGAATATCCCACGGCCGAAAGCCTGGGAGAAGCCATGCGGGAGAAAGGGCTTTCGGTGGACCCGAAAGCATCCCGCGCCAAGCTCATAGATTCCCTCATCGGCACCTTCGTGGAGCCCAACCTGATACAGCCAACGTTCCTCGTCGACTACCCGGTGGAAATGTCTCCACTGGCAAAAAGATCGCCGGAGAACCCAAACGTAGCAGAACGGTTCGAAGGGTTCATCGGTGGCATGGAGATCTGCAACGCTTTCAGCGAACTCAACGATCCCGATGACCAGCTCGAAAGGTTCAAAGAGCAAGCAAAGGCAAGGGCGGCAGGGGACGAGGAAGCAACGCCCATAGACGAAGATTTCGTCCTGGCGCTCAGGTATGGGATGCCTCCCACAGGAGGCTTTGGCATGGGCATCGACCGCCTCACCATGGTGATGACCGGCAAGCCATCCATCAGGGAAGTGATCCTCTTTCCGCACCTGCGATCGAAGGAAAAATGAAACACCCGCTTTACGTGGCGTTCGTGTGGCACATGCATCAGCCGATGTACGTGTCGCCGGACGACAGATCCACGGCCGTGCTCCCCTGGGTTCGGCTGCACGCCGCCAAGGACTACCTGCACATGGCGGAGGTGCTGGCGCGGTTCCCTTCCGTGCATGCCACCTTCAACGTCGTTCCATCCCTGCTGCGCCAGATAGAGCAGTTCGTGAGCGGCAGGGTGACGGACAGGCTCTGGCAGATCAGTCTGAAAAAGGAATGGAGCAGGGAAGAGAAACTGTATCTGCTCAACGTGTGCTTCGGGCACGATCCCAACCGGGTCATATCCCTCTATCCCAGGTACAGAGAGCTCTTCCTCAGGAAGGCAAAGGCGTTGCAGGACCCGGAATCTTTCTCCAACCAGGACTACCGTGACCTGATAGCGTGGTTCAACCTCACGTGGATAGATCTCAACTGGCTCGAGAGCGACCCGGAACTGAGCAGGCTCATGGCGAAAGAAAGGGGGTTTACCCTTCAGGAGATATCCCTGGTGCACGCCAAACAGCTCGAGATAGCCCGCAAGATAATTCCGACCTACAGGAATATGCAAGAAAGAGGACAAATCGAGGTTAGCACCACTCCCCTGTACCACCCGATCCTCCCGCTGCTCATGGATACCGATTCGGCAAGAGAGGCAACTCCCGACATCAGACTGCCGCGGAGGAGATTTTCCTTTCCGCAAGACGCCGAAGCCCAGCTCGAGCTGGCCAAAAAGGTCTACAGACTCAGATTCGGCGATTTTCCACGTGGGCTATGGCCTTCGGAAGGAGCGGTTTCACATGATCTGCTCCGCATTGTCGGCAAACAAGGGTTCCGGTGGTTCGCTTCCGACGAAGGAGTGCTTGGAAAGAGCCTGGGCACATTCTTCTCGAGGGATGGGCATGGATTCGTGCAGGAGCCGAGGAAACTCTACCATCCGTACTGGACCATAGTCGATGGGAAACTCGGACCTGTTGCCGTATTCAGAGATCACGAGCTTTCCGACAGGATAGGTTTCGTCTACCATTCATGGCCCGGGGCGCAAGCGGCGGAGGATCTGACCATCAGGCTGAGGATGATACGAGACCGCATCGACGACCCGGAGCATCCTTACCTCGTGAGCATAATACTCGATGGGGAGAACTGCTGGGAGGGCTACGAGCACAACGGAGACGTGTTCCTGGAAAGCTTGTATGAGAGGCTGAGCAAAGAAGAGACGATTCGAACGGTGACGGTGAGCGAGTACCTGGACCGGTTCGGCGCCCGGGACATGCTTGCACACCTCGCCACAGGCTCGTGGATCAGGGCTGATCTTACCACATGGATCGGCGACCCGGAACACGACATCGCCTGGAGCCTGCTCGCACAGGCCAGGGAGGATTTCGAAAAGTGGGCCGAAGATCACAAAGGATCGAAATTCAGAAAAGCCCGCACTTCCGCACTGGATGCCCTGCACGTGGCAGAAGGAAGCGATTGGTTCTGGTGGTATTCCAGCAGGAACACGTCCGATCAGGACGACCTGTACGATGAGCTTTTCCGGGGATACCTCAGAGCTTCTTACGAAGCACGCGGGGAAGAGCCGCCTTCCGACCTGGACGTACCGATCCAGGGGCGCTGGCAAAAGCCGAAGAGCCATCCTCCTCGCTATACCATTGCCCCGGACCTGCGCGGAGAGGCTGCATTGCCGGACGATTGGAGGAACGCCGGGGTGCTGCTTCCTGAAAATTCCACAGGCGCGATGCAGAGATCGGACGGGATAATCCGGGCGTTCTATTTCGGCACGGATTCCAGGAACCTGTACATGCGGCTGGAACTCGATGCGCCTCTCCAGGATTTCGTCACCACGATCCACATTGCCTGCGACAAATTCATCCCCTGGAACATCACCCTGCGGTACTCGGGGAAGGAAGTGAATGCCAGGATAGGATGGGCGGTGGAAAGCCAGTACGGAAGGCCTCCATTCCTCTACAAAGCCCTGGGGTACGACGAGTGGCAATCGATCGGACCGGTTCATCACGAAATCGGAACAAAAGTGATGGAAGTTGCTCTGCCGTTGCACAGGATAGGCCTCGATGGGCACGAAGAAATCAGGTTCCTCGTATCGGTCACCTCTGCCGATGGGAGGCAGGAAGCGCTGATCGGAGAGCCGATGCCGATCTTCCCGAAAGAAGATTGAACACCCATGAGTAGCAGTTCGACAATAAGGACGAGGCCCCAAAACGCGTCCGTCGGGTTAGCAAGGGCGAGGGCAGCGCCCTCCTCCTACCCACAGTGCCACCACCCACGCGAAGCAGGCATT
>CAZEXY010000041.1:4903-18861 GCA_964516345.1 uncultured Anaerolineae bacterium | reverse complement strand
AGGTCACAGAAGGCCTGTCTCCTGCGATCATCCTCGCCCTGCTCTTGCCGAAGGAAAGCGCCTGGTTGTTGCTTCCTTGAGCCTGTCTCATGAATATGAAGAACAGGAACCCGACGAACAAAAGCGGGAGCACCCAGCTCAGCAGGTTCAGCCAGCTATCAACATCGGTCGGTTCCTGTACCTCGTATTTGAACGAGGTTAGTTTGTCTTTGTCGACCCCAAGATCGATGAGAGTAGCGATCAGGTCGGAGCCTGATTCCTTGCGTGAAAGGTAAGTCTTTCCGTCCTTCCCCTCGATCTCTATTTTCTCCCCGATGAGGGTGATGGATTTTACTTTCCCCTGATTTATCATCGTCGCGACTTCGTTTAGACTCAGATGCTTCGGTTGATTCTCGGTGTTCGACATGAACAGGCTTGCAAAGAGCGCAACCGAAGCTATCAGCAACAGGAAGTACACGAACGTGTTTTTGCTGTTCCTCTTTTCCATTCTTCCCCCGAAAAATTACACGGCCGCTCCAGCGCCCGTGCCATCACTTCCAAATCCATTATATCAGAATACCTTTCTTATCGCCACAAAATCCCGCGAGAGGTTCATGCTCCTCTGGGTTTTTCCTTCGAAGGTTCCCTTTTTGACACCCCTTTTCCGCTCTGGCATACTCTGAAGTACCGACATGAGTGATAGGATATATCGAGTTCATCTTGACAATGAGGAGGACTCTCATGGATAACGTCGCGATTCGAGAGATAGCCGAAGGCCTGTATTTGCTCAGGGTATCCGATACCCGGACGAAATATTTCGAAGCCCTTTGGAGCATCCCAGAAGGGATCACTTACAACGCATATCTGCTCAAGACGGAAGAAGGCGCAGTTCTGTTCGACGGCTGGAAGCAGACGTTCGAAGAGGAATTCGTGGAAGCCGTTTCCGGCATCGTCTCTCCCAAAGAGATAAAGCATATAGTGATCCACCACATGGAGCCGGATCACAGCGGCACCCTGCCGAAAATGCTGGAACTGATCAATGATGAGGTGGAGGTTTGGGGGCATCCTTTCTCTCAAAGGTTGATAGCCGGGCTCTACGGGAAGTCGCCGAAATTCCATGCAGTCAAGGATGGGGACGCTCTGGAGATCGGCGGAAGGAAGCTGGTGTTCGTCCAGATGCCGTGGCTTCACTGGCCAGAGACCATGGCAACTTTTTTGCAGGGGGAAAGTATCTTCCTGACCGGGGACATCTTCGGCGGGTATTCCATCCCCGCGGGGGTGTTCGACGACGAAGCAGACGTGGAAGAGTATCTCCGGTTTGCCAGGAAATACACGGTGACTGTCATCGGCCACTACAAGGAAAAGATCGGCAAGAACATAGGCAAGCTGGAGAAATTCGGCATCCGCCCGCGGATGATCCTCCCTGCCCACGGGCTTCTATGGCGCGAAGACCCCGATCGAATCCTCCAGGCTTACCTCGACTGGGGAGAGGGCAAGCCGAAAGAAGGGAAGGTTACCGTGGTGTATTCCTCCATGTACCGGTTCGTGGAGAAAGCGGTGGAGGAGGCCATCGGCGAACTGAAAGCCCGTGGTTTCGATCCCGTGGTCTACAGGCTGGTGGACGATCACAGAGACGATCTGGGTGAGATGCTCTCCGACATGGTGGACAGCGAAGCGATAGTGTTTGGGACGGAGACCTACGAATCGGACGTGTTCCCCTATTCCGAATTCATAGCGAGCGAGATGATGAAGAAAGTACACTTCGAAAAGCCCGTCCTTCTCATCGCTGTTTTCGGCTGGGCAGGCGCAGCGGGCAAGAAATTCTCCAAGATGTTCGAGGATTGCAAGTTCGACTTGGTGGACGTGGTCGAATTCAAGGGATTGATGACTCCGGAAAGCAAAGAACGGATAAAAGAGGGAGTTGCCAGGCTCGCGGAATCCGTGAAGTAGTCTTGTGATGCGTGGTGCGATCGCCCCCGATCGCACCACGCTTTTCCCTACACCAAAGCCAGCAACCGGTCTATCTCCTCTTCGGTGTTGTAGAAATGGGGTGAAACTCGTATGAACCTGCCCCGCTGCGATACTATCACTCCTGCCTTCGTCAATCTGCTGCTTACTTCGGCCGGATCGTCCCGAGGGATGAACGATACTATCCCCGAGCGTTCCGATTCGTGCTGATGAGGCGTTATCACCTGAAGCCCTTTTTCTTCCAGACCATGCAGTAGATGGTCGGTCAGGTGAAGCACCCGTTCGCTGATGCCCTCTATCCCCTGTTTCAGGAGCAGTTCGACGCTCTTCGTCGCTCCGAGCATGAAAACGGGAGGCATGGAGCCTTCTTCGTACCGGACGGCGTCGTTTCTGAACGGAGAATCGTAGCGGAAGAAATCGGACCAATCCTCTACGCCTTTCCATCCGCTCATTACCCGATCGAGCAGTTCGATCCGCTCCTGTCTGATGTACAGAAAGCCGAAACCGACCGGCCCGAGCAGCCATTTTGCCGTACCGCACGAAAGGAAGTCCACCGGAGTGCTTTGCACGTCCACCGGGAAGACGCCAAGCCCTTGAATTGCATCGATCGTCAGGAGCACGTTTTTATCGCGGGATAGCTCGGCCAGTGCCGCCAGGTCGTTCCTGTATCCCGTTGCGAACTCCACGAAGCTCAGGGCGATCAGCTTCGTTTTCTCGTCTATGGCTTTTGCTATGTCGTCTATCGAAATCCGGTTGTCCACCAGATCGATCATCCTTACTTCCACGCCTTTTCTCTTCAGATTGATCCATGGGTAGACGTTGGCCGGGAATTCGCTTCTGGCGCAGATCACGTTGTCCCCTTCCTCCCACGGAAGGCTTGCGGCGACGATGTTCAGACCGTGAGAGGTGTTGCGGGTAAGAGCTATCTCCGTGTGGAATCTGGCGTTGATGAGGGAGGCGAAGGTTTTTCTGGCCCGATCCCTGATTTCCTCCCCGCTTTCGAGTGCCACCCCTCCCATGCGGCTTCGCCCTTCGATGAGCCCTTTCATCGCTTCGGCTGTGGAACGAGGCAATGGACCGGTGGATGCGTGGTTCAGGTAGGCGTAGTTTTCGGTGACCGGGAACTCGGCCCTGATCGTTTCGATTTCCATGGTTTCCTCCAGGTTAAGGAAGAGCCGCATCCCGTTGGACGGGTGGGTCTGCGGCTCTGCGCGGCCGTCAGGCCAGGTGCTTGGCTACTATTTCGGCGATATCCTTGATCTCCAGGGATTCATCGACTCCCTTGGCGCCTGCAGCGTCGCTGAGCATGATCATGCAGAACGGGCACGCCACCCCAAGCCCTTCGGCGCCTGTTGCGATCACCTGATCCATCCTGCTGTAGTTGATGCGTTTCTCTCCTTTGTCTTCCATCCAGACCCGTCCGCCTCCTCCGCCGCAGCACATGGCTTTGTCCCGATTCTTTTCCATTTCCACGATGCTGAATCCGGCGGAGAGGATCGCCTCACGGGGCTCTTCGTAAACGCCGTTGTGGCGGCCGAGGTAGCACGGATCGTGGAAGGTGAATTTCTTGCCGGAATCGTCCCCGTTCAGTTTTATCTTTCCCATCGCCAGCAGCTCGGCGATGAACTGGCTGTGATGCACCACCTCGAACTTCCCGCCGAACTGGGGATACTCTTTCTTGAAGACGTTGTACCCATGAGGACACTGTACCAGTATCCTGTTGAACTTGTACTGTTTCAACATTTCGATGTTGGCTTCGGCAAGGGTCTGGAAGAGCCATTCGTTCCCGCCGCGACGCGCCGAATCGCCGCAGCATTGTTCGTCGTTCCCAAGCACTGCGAAATCCACACCGGCGGCTTGCAGTATTCGAACGATGGCCCTGCTCACTTTCTGGTTTCTCGGGTCATACGCTCCGGCGCACCCAACCCAGTAGAGCACGTCCGCCTCACCTTTTTCGGATATCAGCGGGACGTCCAGGCCCTCGGCCCATTTCATCCTGTCCTGGCGGGACATGCCCCACGGGTTGCCGCTCCTCTCGATGAGGTTCAGCGTGTTCCCCAGCGTGTCCGGTAGCTGTCCCTCCATGAGCGTTGCGTACTGGCGCATCTCCGTGATGATGGGGACGTGCTCTATGAGCACGGGGCATTCGGTCATGCACGCCTGACACGTGGTGCACGACCAGATCGTCTCGTAAGCGATTCCTTCGTCCCCGAGCAAGGCTACGCCATCACCGGAGGGCATTCCCATTTCGTCGAGCTCCACCTCGGGTGGGTTTAGGAGGAGATCCTTGTGTTTCGTCATGAACTCCCGGAGGTTGAGGATCAACTTCTTCGGAGACAGAGGGTCTCCAATGGCGTAAGCGGGGCACACGTCCTGGCATCTCCCGCATTCTACGCACGCGTCGAAGCTGAACAGGTCATGCCAGGTGAAATCCTGAATCCGGCCGACGCCCAAGATCTCCGCTTCTTCTATGTTCTCTATCGGCTTGACCACGGCCCCGTGCGGGTCGAGTGAACCGAAGAAGATGTTCACCGGGGCCAGGAAGACGTGGAAGAGCTGGGTGTAGGGAAGCGTGGCGAATAGCGTGCCGACGCATAGGAAGTGGAGGAACCACATGCCGAGGTGCCAGTTCAGAATTGCCTGCTTGCTCATCCCGGCGAAAAGATGCCCCAGCAGGAATCCGATGGGAGCCCAATGTCCCCACACAGGGTTCCCTATTCCCGCAAAGTGCAGACCCTCCACGATCAGCCCCGACAATCCGATGAGTATCAACAGTGTCGTGGTAAGCGTGAATCTCCAGTCCCTGTCCAGCCGCTCCATTTTTACGATGAACCTTCGGTACCACGCCATCAACACCCCGAACACCATGAAGAAAGCGGAAATGTCGAGCACCAGCTTGTAGAACAGATACCGAGGTCCTGCCAGGAGTTTGTAGTTCGCCAGGTGAGGAACGATGTCGGCATCCAGCGTTGCGAAAACCGTCCCGAGGAATAAAAGTGTGAACGCCCAGAAATGGAACAGGTGCATGAAAGCAGGGTATCGCTGACGCAGGATCTTAAGCTGGGCAATGGCATATCGGAGAAAGTTCATCGTCCGCTCACCGAGACGATCGGTCCTCACCTCCGGTTTTCCTGCCTTCCAGAGTCTGTAGCGCTGGAAGATCCCATAGAACATCACCGCCACGGAGCCCAGGATGATGAACCAGAAGACGTAATGAGCCCACATGGGGATTCCCCAGAAGTTCACTCTTTGTGGTTGCATTTTCTCACCTCTCTTTTCCTGTTTTCGTCAGTCGGCTCGAATCGTTTCCAGCAGGAATTCTTGCCTTTTGCACGCCTGTAAAAAACACAAAAATAAATGGACACCGAATAGATCGGTGTCCATTTTGTCACATCCGGAAAGGTTTTCTCCAGCTTCGAAAGGAAACCTTGAAGCTACGAAGGGCTTCGCCTCCATCAACAGGCTCCTGTGCCCGTCTACAGACGGAATTTTCGAAAATACTTCCTTAGCTCGGTCCCACCCCTGGGCCGATGTTCAGTTTCATGTTCGCCATTCGTTCCTCTTTGCTCGGTTCCGGCCTCTCGACGTTGAGCTTGCTGAGTTCCATGGCTATCTTGGATGCGAGATCGATGAACACTTTGGCCGTCTCCGATTCCGGCTTGGATACCAGAATTGGCTGTCCTGTGTCTCCGCCTATCCTCACGGAGGGATCCAGGGGGATGCGCCCCAGGAACGGGACCTGGAGTTTTCTGGCAGCCAGTTCCCCTCCGCCCTGTCCGAAGATATCCCCGGCCATGTTCTCTATGATTCCGAGGATTGGCACCTTGAGCTTTTTGAAAGCCGTGGTGGCGCGGGTGGAATCCGCCAGAGCAACGGTCTGGGGGGTCGTCACCACGACGCCTCCGGTGACCGGGATCAACTGCGCCAGGGAAAGGTGGGTATCACCGGTTCCGGGTGGCATGTCCACCACCAGATAGTCCATTTCCTCCCAGGCCACGTCTTCGAGGAACTGTTTCACAGCCGAATGAAGCATGGCGCCCCGCCATAGCAGCGCCTCCCCGGGCGGAACCAGGAACCCAATGGACATCACCTGTATTCCGTATGCGCGCATCGGGATCAGTTTTTTGTTCTCGACCAGCGGAGTCCCGTTTATGCCGAGCATGATGTTGACGTTGGGGCCGTAGATGTCTGCGTCGAGTATTCCGACTTTGGCGCCCCAACGAGCAAGGGCTATTGCCAGGTTCACCGCTACGGTGGATTTCCCGACGCCTCCCTTTCCGCTCGAAACGGCGATGACGTTCCGGATCGGAGCGTTCAGCTTGAGCTCGATCCTGGAATCTTCTTTCACCTTGGCAGTTTGCTTCACATCCACCGATTCCACCCCGGGCACGGAAGCCGCAGCGTCTCGGACCGATTTCGTGAGCTGATCCCTCAACGGGCAGGCCGGAGTGGTAAGCTCGAAAGTGAAGCTGACGTGACCTCCTTCGATTTTCAGATCCTTTATCATCCCAAGGGAAACGACGTCCCTCCCAAGATCGGGGTCTATGACTTTTCTGAGGGCATTCAGAACCTGTTCTTCAGTTATGGATGATCCTTTATTTCCACCAAGCATAGAGCTTTTACCTCCAAAAAGATACCTTATATTACTGAGTAACGGTCAATCCAGTCAAATTCAGGTCTTCTTTTACCATTCGTGCGATCTCCTGTCCGAGCCGCACGGAGTAGTTCGTGCCCCTATCTTCCGGGTATATTTGCGATGTGTTGGCGAGGTACAGCCCCTCGATGGGGGTGCGGTGCTCCGGAATCCTTTCGGAATAGCCGAGCGTCACCACGGGCTGACCGGCTTCCGCCCTGAAGAGGAATTTCTTCTCTATCCAATCCGGCTCGAAATCCGGATTGACTTTCTTGATGCCCGGGATGTATTCCCGGAACAGCTCCTCCGGGGACATCCGGTACAGCGGGTTATCTTTGTCCAGATAGTTGGTCACGTAGATGATGTGTTTACCGCCGTAGAATTTCGGAGGAATGTAGTTGGTGTGCTCTATGATACCTACGAAGGGTATCTCCCTGTCGGCGATATTCAGCCAGTAGATGTGGCTCAGGGACTTCCTGCTCACCATCAGCAGTACGATGGCCGCCTGGTACCTGGTCGCTTTGAGTTTCGAAAGAAACTCCGCTCCGATGGAAGGGGGCGATATCTCGGCCATGGCGTAGTTCGGGAGTGTGGCTATCACTGCGTCCAGGGGAATTTCCTTTCCTCCCCGCAGCTTCACCCCGCCGACCTTGTGGGGGTCTTTGCCGGTGAATATCTCCTTCACCTCGGCGTTGAGGTACATCTCCGCGCCGCCGGATTTCAGCCTGTTCACCAGAGCGTCGGTGATGATCTGAAAGCTACCCATTGGATAGGCAAGCTTTTCCTTCGCCATTGGCCCCTTGCGGGACTCTCCTCGCAGCTTCAGTTTCCCCCAGAGCCAAACCATGGCGACCTGCTCGGCCATGTCGCCGAACTTTCCCCTCAACAGAGGTCCCCACACTTCCCTGTACACGGCTTTGCCGGCGTGCTTCAGTATCCATTCCTTCGCCGTGATCTTCTCCAGGGGCTTCCAGTTGTTCAGTCTCTGGAGGTAAAGGGCGGTTATGCCGAGGCGCAGCCGGTTCGGAAGGGATAGCGGAGAGAAAGTCAGTATGTCGATGGGGGTAACGAAGTTGTAGATCTTGCCGTGGGAGAAAAATCCGACTTTTGAATCGATCCATCGCAGGCGATCGGATATGCCCAGCTCCTCCATCAAACCGATGATGTGCCGATCTCCGGCAAAGAGATGGTGATAGAAGATCTCGATGCGGGTGTCGAACAAAGGGATCGTGGCGGCCTGTCCTCCCCAGATGCCGTACTTTTCGAAGACGAAGACCTTCGCTCCTGCTTTCTGCAATTCATAGGCGGCGGTCAACCCGGCATATCCGCCGCCTATGATCCCCACTCTCGTTTCTTTCCCCGGCTTCCTGCTATTCATCCTCGTCAGGCCACTCCCCGGTGTTGATCACCACTCCGCCTTCTCGATCCGGGAGCGGCTTACCTTCTTCCAGCGCGGCGATCAGGTCTTCCCTTGCCTGATCGTATATCCTGAGCAGTTCTTCGTCCCCGAACTTGAACTGGGCGATGTTCTGCCTGGAGCAGACTTCGCATCCGCGCATGAACTTGTAGCTGCCGTTGAAGCAGTTCAAGCAGTTGTTGATCCTGATCATCATGAGGCAAAAAGCCAACCTATCCACGTCTTCCGGGGGAAGATTTGAGACTCTGTCAACCAGATCGCGCCACTCTTTGCTCTCCCGTAGCTCCCTCAGTTTGGGTATCAACCTGGGCGGGAACAGTATCTCGGCCTTTGGGAAAAGCAGTTCCTTCCAATCCACCATGTTGCTTCCCTCTTCTTTTCGCTTTTTCCTGGGAACATGATAGCAACTGTTGGACGTTTAGTCAAAAGGTCAAGATGCGCAAGGTTGGGGTTCGGTCGGAGCGGCAACGGGATTCGATAGCGTCAGTGTTTGGAGATCTCCATCCCTTCTATGACGCGCCGGCGGAGCTGGCCGCACCCTGCTTCGATATCGATTCCTCTCCTCAGGCGCATGGTGGCGGAGATGCCGCGCTTCTGCAATCGTTCCAGAAACGCCCTGGCTCGGTCCGGCTTACTGGGCTGGAACGGAGAGCCGGGCACCGGGTTCAAGGGGATCAGGTTCACGTGTGCCAGCATGCCGGCAAGTAAGTTGGCCAGCAGATCCGCCTGGGCGAGATCGTCGTTTATCCCCCGCATCAGCGCATATTCGAAGGTTACGCGTCGGTTCGTGAGCCTGATGTACTCTCGAACCGCGTCCATCAGCTCGGAGAGGGGATACCTTCGGTTGATCGGAACGAGCTTGTTCCTCAACCTGTCCGTTGGGGCATGAAGCGATACGGCGAGATTGACCTGGAGGGGTTCCTTCGCCATCTTCCTGATTCCGGGCACGATCCCCACGGTTGAAAGGGTTATCCTGCGTGCTCCCAGGCCGAAACCGCGCTTGTCCGTGAGTATACGGAGTGCCTTCCACACGTTGTTGTAGTTTGCCATCGGTTCCCCCATGCCCATGAGGACGATATGGGTCAACGTGGTCGGCTTTTTCACAGGGGCGCTTCCGTCATCCGGGGATCCAAGCCACCGTGCCATATAGAGCGCCTGAGCCACGATCTCCCCTGCGGAAAGGTTCCTTCTCAGCCCGCCCATGCCGGTGGCGCAGAACGGACATCCCATCGCACACCCCACCTGGGTGGAGACGCATACCGAGCGTCTTCTTTCGTAGAACATCAGCACCGTCTCTATGGTGTTGCCGTCGGGCAGGCGGAACAGATACTTCCGCGTGTACATGTCCGAGGAGATCTGAACGGCTGCTTCTTCCATGGGTTGGAAAAGGAACTTCTCCGAGAGGCGCTGCCTCAGTCCCTTGGGCAACGTCGTGAGTTCGTCGGGTGAGTTCGCAAACCTTCGGTAGAGCGCCTGCCATACCTGCTCCGCCCGATAGGCGGGTTCGCCCATCTCCTTCATCAAATCGGAAATTTCTTCGAATGCCAGATCATGGATCAATTTTTTCATGGTTCAAATATACCACATTTGGGGACTGAATGCTTAACATCCGGAATCCTGTAATCGCTTCGATTTAGCCATATCCCAAAGTATAGAGTATAATGTTTTGAGCAAGTGTGAGGAGGACGAAAACCCATGGATTGCAAGATGTACGGGGAATTGACGCTGATATCCGGCACTGCCAACCGCCCCCTTGCAGAGGAAATCGCACACTACCTTGGGAAAAGGCTGCTCGAAGCCGAGGTCATGGTTTTTCCCAACGAGAACATCTTCGTGAGGCTGAAGGAAAGCGTTCGGGGCAAGGACGTCTTTCTGATAGAACCGATAAGCAGACCTGTGAACGACCACGTAATGGAACTTTTGATAATGATAGACGCCATACGGCGGGATTCCGCTGGCAGAATCACGGCCGTGATCCCTTATTATGCCTACGGAAGGACGGACAAGAAAGATCAACCGAGGGTGCCGATCACGGCCAGATTGCTCGCAGATATGATCACCGTAGCCGGAGCGGACAGGATACTGACCATGGACCTGCATGCAGGTCAGATCCAGGGGTTCTTCACCATCCCGACGGATGAGCTCCACGCCAGATACATTCTGACGGAATATTACAAGAAGCACCCGATTCCGGATCTCGTCGTAGCTGCTCCGGACATCGGCGCGAGCAAGCGCGCCAGGAACTTTGCCGTTACCCTTGGCACTCCGCTGGCGATCATAGAGAAAAGGCGCGCTCTCGACGGCTCGAACACCAAGATTTTCAACCTGATAGGGGACGTCGAAGGGAAGAACGCTTTGATCGTGGATGACGAAGTGGATACGGCAGGGACACTGACGAACGCTGCGAAGTACCTGCAGGAGAAAGGTGCCAGGAACATCTATGCCTGCGCCACCCATGCGGTCCTTTCGGAACCTGCTCCGGACAGGATCAGGGAAAGCCCGATCAAAGAAATCCTGTTTACCAACACTTTGCCCATCCCTGAAGAGAAAATGCGCAGGATGGGAGGAAAAGTGAAAATTCTATCGGTGGCGGATCAGTTTGGAGAAGTCATCAGGAGGATACACGAAGGAATATCCGTGGGTGCTTTGTTCAACGAGTGATTCCGAGAAAACGCTCGGTTCCCATGGCCATGTTTCCCGGAGCTGGGCGGTTGCGATTCGAAACTCTCTACGGTCGGGATTCATCGGAACTTCAACACAGGCGCAGAGAAAACCTGCGCCTGTTGTCGCTTGCCGATATTCGCCATTCACGCGTAGGGGATGAGCGGAAATACGGAAAGAGCGGGAAAATACTGGATTTGAGGTAAAAATGATCAGGAAGTTTTTCAGCAAGATAACCGGAGACCCTAACAAGAAAGCTTTGAAAGAAGCCGAACCTCTGGTCGAAGAGGTGAACCGCCTGGAAAAGGAGTTCGAGAAGCTCTCCGACGAAGCGCTCCGCGAACAGACCAGAGAGTTCCAGCGGATGATATCGGACGCCGTCGGTGCAGCCAGGGAGGAAGTGCAGGAGCTCAAAGAGATGCAGCTCAGGGAAGGCGACCCGATGGTGGCTGCACAGATGCGGGAGGAGATTTCCAGGAAAGAGAAGGAAATCCTCAAAGAGGAGGATCGGATTCTCGAAAGGATCATCCCCAGGGCGTTTGCCGCCGTGAGGGAGGCGTCCAAGAGGACCATAGGTTTGCGCCATTACGACGTACAGATAGTCGGGGGATTGCAGCTTCATCGCGGCAAAGTGGTGGAGATGAGAACCGGCGAAGGTAAGACGCTGGTGGCTACGATGCCGGTGTACCTCAATGCCCTCACCGGCAGAGGAGTGCACGTGGTCACGGTGAACGATTACCTTGCCAAACGCGATGCTCAGTGGATGGGGCCGATCTACAACCTGCTGGGACTGAGCGTCGGGGTGATCCAGTCGGCGGGGGGAAGGTCGCCGGACGACGCGTCCTACCTCTTCGATCCGGACTTCCAATCCCCGGATGATCGCTATCAGAACCTTCGGCCCATCACCAGGAAGGAAGCTTATCTGGCCGATATCACTTACGGCACCAACAACGAATTCGGCTTCGATTACCTGCGCGACAACATGGTCTACGACCTGAATCAGGTCACACAGAGGGAACTGAACTACGCCATCATCGACGAGGTGGACAACGTTCTCATCGACGAGGCAAGGACGCCGCTGATCATCTCCGGCATGTCGGACAAGCCCTCCGACTACTACCGAAAATTCGCCGAGCTTGTGCGAAGGCTGAGGCCGGAGGAAGACTATACGGTCGAGGAGAAAGAAAGGATCGTCACCCTCACCGAATCCGGCATCGCGAAAATAGAGAAATGGCTTGGGATAGACAACCTCTATTCGCCGGAGTATTACGAGCTGACGCCGTACCTCGACAACGCCCTTAGGGCGCACGTGCTCTACAAGCGGGACAAGGATTACATCGTCAAAGATGGGCAGGTGATCATCGTCGACGAATTCACCGGCCGTTTGATGTTCGGCCGGAGGTACGCCGAAGGGCTCCATCAGGCGATCGAGGCAAAAGAAGGGGTCAGGATACAGCAGGAAAGCCTGACCCTGGCCACCATAACTTTCCAGAACTTCTTCCGCATGTACCACAAGCTCGCCGGCATGACCGGTACGGCGGAAACCGAGAAGGAAGAGTTCGCACAGATATACAATCTCGAAGTCATCGTCCTCCCGACGAACATCGAGTACATGGCGATGCAGGGCAAGTTGATAGAGCATCGGGAGAGACGGGATGGCGTCGAGGTGGTCACTTACACCGATCCCAACGATCCGAGCAAATTGTACTTCAAGCGGATCGACTACTCCGACATGATATACAAGAGCCAGAAGGCCAAGTTCAAAGCGGTGGTGAACGAGATAGAGGAACTGCATCGGAAAGGCAGACCTGTGCTGGTGGGCACTGTAGCCATCGAGACATCCGAGTTTCTGTCCGATATGCTCGAGCGGCGCGGCATCCCGCACCAGGTATTGAACGCAAAGTACCACGAGCGGGAGGCCCAGATCATAGCTCAGGCGGGGCGCCCCGGAGCAGTGACGATAGCCACCAACATGGCGGGCCGAGGTGTGGACATATTGCTCGGCGGTAATCCGGAGGGACTCGCCAGGGACCAGCTTCGTAAAGAGGGCTTCGACCTTTCTCTGATCCGAACTTCGGAGTGGGACGACGCTTTGAAGATGCTCCGCCGGGGAGAAGACCCCACCGAGAAGTACAAAGAACGCTGGGCGGAGGTACTCAAAGAGAAATTCGAGATGTGCAAGAGGGATCACGAGAAAGTGTGGAAGCTCGGTGGTCTGCACGTGATAGGGACGGAAAGGCACGAAGCTCGCCGAATCGACAACCAGCTACGCGGCCGCGCCGGTCGCCAGGGCGACCCGGGTTCGTCCAGGTTCTACGTGTCCCTCGAAGACGAGTTGATGCGCAGGTTCGGTGGAGAGAACATCGCCGGACTCATGAGCAAGCTCGGCATAGACGAAGACATGCCGATCGAACACAGCATGGTGACGAAGGCAATAGCCAATGCACAGGTGAAGGTGGAGGGGTACAACTTCGACATCCGGAAACACGTGCTGGAGTACGACGATGTGGTCAACAAACAACGAGAGGTGATCTACGCTCAGCGTCGTCGGATCCTCCAGGAGAACATGAAGCCCACCATCCTGCGGATGGTGGAGGACGAAATCGAAAGGCTCGTCAACGCCTTCGCCGGGAGCAGAGACCCGGAGCTGTGGGATCTGGAAGGACTCTACAACGCCGTTCGGGAGATCTTCCCGCTTCCGGAAGGGGAAGGGCCCAGAAAATGGGCGCAGATGAACAACCGGGACCTGTTGGACCATCTCATCGACCTCGCTCACTGGGTTTACGATCTGAAGGAACAGGAACTCGGCGAAGAGAGCATGCGGCAATTGGAAAGGCTGGTGATGCTGAAAGCCGTGGACGAAAGGTGGCAGCGTCATCTTACGGATCTGGATTCCCTGAGGGAAGGGATAGGCCTGAGGGCAATAGCGAATCAGGATCCCCTGGTGGCGTACAAGCGGGAAGCGCACGAAGCTTATCAGGTTTTGCTGCAAAACATCGAAAACGACATCGTTCACACGATCTACTACGTGACGTTGCAGCGCCAGCCGGTGCTCCCTAAGCGCAACATTCGGGCGGTCCACCCGAGCGTTGGTGGAAACGGAGGGGATGGAGCAAGGCAAAGGCGGACTACTTCAGGAGGGCGCAGGATGACCCCTCCGTATCTTGGGAGGAACGAACCGTGTTGGTGTGGTAGCGGGAAGAAATACAAGCACTGTCATCTCGAATCGGACATGAGGGGCGAAACTGCTCCACCCTGGGTCACAGGACAGGGCGAACCGGCGCCAGCGGTTGCGTCGGC
>CAZEXY010000041.1:0-4803 GCA_964516345.1 uncultured Anaerolineae bacterium | reverse complement strand
TCCCTTGCCGGACTCGTAGGAGCGGGAGCTGCTTACGTCCTCAGGCGCGACGGGGATGACCTGGACGTGCTCCTGAAGCTGGAAATCTCCATGAGCCCTCTGGTAGTTGCTTACGATCTGGATGCCTGGCTGGCGGAGACCGAAGGGATCTCCGTACACACGCTGGACGGTCGAAAAGCAGTGGTGGTTCGGGGGCTTCCAACGCCGAAGGGTCAACTATTCACACTGCTTTTCGTGGAGGACGAGATCAAGCTGAGCAAAGACTCCCTCAGGGAGCTGGAGAATGCCGGAGTCCTAACATCTCTCGCCGTGGCTTGGCACGAAAAACGTCATTCAGAACGGATAGAACTGAAGAGAATTCAGGACATTCACGCCCTTGCAGCCAGGTTGAGCAGGCACATGGTTACATTCGAGCTCTTCCTGCAGTACCTCGTAGAAGAAGCTATTTCCATGTTTGCCGGAGGTGCCGCGACTTTGTACGTGTGGGACGACAGGAAACGGTACCTGATGTCCAGATTCAGCGAGGGGGTTTCGTTTCAATACATGAGGTATCAGAAAGTGCCAAGCCGCTCCGTCAACGACCACCTGGTGAACAGCAACGGCAAGCCTTTCATCGTCAAAGGAAAAGACCTCAACCGATTCTACGATGATGCGAACCTGGCTGCAGAGGAAGGGATCACCGAGGTGCTTGGGATTCCCCTCACCAGCGAGGAAGGGTTGACGGCGTTCCTGGCCGTATGTAAGAAAGGCGGCGGCCTGCCTTTTACGGAGGACGATCTTCACGTAGCTGAGATGTTTGCCGGTGAGGCAAGTATAGCTTTCCGCAACGCCGATTTGTACCACGAAGCCACTTACAGCCAGAGGCTGTCACGCATGCTGCTGGAAGTGAGCGCCCTCCTTGGATCAATGTCCCGGGTGGACGCCGTGTTCCAGCAGATAGCGCGCCTGGTCACGTATCGCGCTCCACTGGCGCTCGTGTCGATAATGCTGAAGCCGGACGAGAAAAGCGACGAGCTGAAAGTCGTGGCGCACGAACAGCGGGAAGGCGTGGATTCGGTTCCCGGCATGGAACCTGGGGGAACTTTCATGCTTTCGGAATGGCCGTCGGTGCTACAGAGGTTCGAGAAGAGCAGCAAGCCGATCTTCGTAACGCGTCAGGACGCGGAAAGGCTCCACATGGCGCAGGAGGTCTTCAGGACGACACCGCCTCAGATATTCACTGCGGCGGTGGTGCCGATAGAGGTGACGGGGAGGCTCATGGGTTGGATGCTTCTGGGAGACCGCCGGTCCGACGCCCGTCACAACCTGCGTCCGGCCATGCTTACGGCTGCTTCCGCCATCGCTCAACACATCGGTCTTGCCATTGCCAGGTCCCGCTCCCGGGAGCAGCTGGAGGAGCGTACCAGGGCCCTGGAAGAATGGCAGAAGGTGGTGTCCCGCGCTCTGCCGGAGATCGATCCTGACGAGATGCTGGATACCCTTACCTCTGGGGTGCTCGAGCTCTCCAGCGCGACGCAGGTTGGGGTTCACCTCTTCAGGTCCGGAACGTTCTACAGAAGGATAGTGAAGAGTGCCAGCGGCAAGGCGCCGGATTTCGAGCATTTGGAGTACTTGATGCTGGAATCCATTCAAGAACGGACGATAAAGAAGTGGGAAAGGGAGGACGTAAAGGGGCTTTCGTGGGGGAACGTCCTTGCCATTCCCATGCTGTGGAACGGCAGACTGTTGGGCATGTTGAGCCTGGCGTGCGATCCTCCATGCGATTTCGACGCCGAAAAAGTGAAGCTGTATCGCACCATAGCCGATGCCATTGCGTCGTTCGTTGCCAATCTTCCCACCGAAAAGCCGAAGTCCCTCAGTACTGCCATGCTCGGCGCTGAAATAGGCAGGATGATCTCCGGCGGCCTCTCCAGTGCTGCTGAGGAGATTTCCAGCGTTTTTGGATGGGGTAAGGTGGCCATCGTGGTCGTTGGGAAGGATGGAAAGGCATCTTTCTCTGCAGTTTCCGGCTCTTCGATCCCGAAAGAAACCATTGCTCTGAATTTCGATTGTCTGGAAGATGCTGCCCCAAAGGTCGGTCGATCTTACCTTGTCAACGGGGCGCTGTGGAAAAAGTGCATCGGGGACATGAAGACATTCACTGAGTTCGTGGGCACCGAATCCGGTGAAGAATGGACTCCTCTGGGTTCCATACTGTTGGTTCCGATTTCCCTGAAAGGCGAAACCCTCGGCGCCATGTTGCTCAACGATCACCAGAGTGGCAGGTTCCCGAAGGAGGCGGACGTAAACGTCCTCGAACAGATTTCCCTGTTGATAGCACTCATGATTTCCAATGACAAGAAGCCGGATCTGTGGGAGTTGAACCCGGATATCCTGCTCCCGATAACCTCTCATTCCTTGCGGAATCATCTTTCGTTCGTAAAAGGATATCTGGAGCTGTTCGATAGCGGTCGCCTGGGAGAATTGTCCGAAGAGCAGAAGAATGCTCTAAAGGTGATGTCTTCCAGGACGGAGAAAGCGATTTCCGCGCTGGAGGAAGCAAAACTCGGATTCCCGGAAGACTTCGAGAAAGCGGAATTGTCTTTGAGTGAAATCGTATCGACCTCTGTGAAAGGCATCCTGCCGATGGCGGAAGAAAAGGATGTCGAAATTCACGTTTCTAAAGGAGATGCCGGGGACGTTACCTTCCTCGGGAACAGGGACCTGTTGCTTCACGCCGTGGACAATATTCTGGACAATGCCGTGAAATTCAGTCAGCGTGGAGGCCGGGTGGAAGTGAGCTTATCGGAAGCCGACGGGTGGGCGGAGATCAGGGTATCCGACAACGGCCCAGGCATATCCGAAGAGGATCTGGAAAAGATCTTCGAACCTTTTCACCCGGAAGGAGCACGTGGTGGCTTCGGCGTAGGCCTTGCCCTGGCGAAGAAGATCGTGGAAGCGCACGGGGGGAAAATCTGGGCCGAGAGCGATGGGAAGAGCGGAGCCACTTTGGTGATACGCATCCCTTTGTGAGTAGAACGCCCGATCATCGCGGATGGGATGTAGGGATTGCACAGTCGAGCCGGTTTATCGCTCCAAAGCGATAGGTAAAGCTGCAAGTTGAGGGGAATCGATACCGGTGACGACTTGTTGCACTTTGACAAAACCTTCGGATGTTCGCATTCCGAAAGATATCGCTGCGGCATGGAACGGGGTTCGGGAGCAAAAGATGGCATCGGTTCGAGGGCATTACAGTTCCCAGGATTCTTCTTCGAGCTTCCTCAAAATTTCCCGGTAGCCCGGGTCTCGGTACCGTTCCAGCGAAAAGCTCCTCGCGTATGAAGGCAGATTCTCTCCACAAACGTACCGGGCGATGAGGTCGCCGGCAGCGTTGGCACCCATTATCCCGTAGCCGGATAGAGCCCCAACCACGTAGCTTCCCTCTACCGGCATCGGTCCTATGAGAGGACGGTTTTCCTCTGTTTTGACGTAATATCCTCCGTCCAGTATCGGCTTTGGCATTTTTTCGAAGTACGCCCGCATCCCCGGAAGCAGTGCGGACAACCCTCTGATGGCAATCTCTGCGTACAGTGGGTCGAGCGGAGGATCTGGAACCGGGTCCATCACCTGATTTCTGTAATCCCACAGTATAAGTATCATGTTGCTGCCGGGGCCTCCTTCCGGGCGGGTATGCACGCCACCGGGGAATTCGTCGAGCAGCCAGCGCGTTTCCTCCGATTCGGCGAAGAAACTCCTTTCATCTTCGCTCCACGGAAGGTACTGCGGATCGCTCCAGATCAGCAATGGGGCGTCCCTGGGGACTATCCCAAGGTAATCGTTCAGGATCACTTTCATGTGCAATTCTGTGAACACCGGCAGACTCACATCGAGAAGCCTTCCCACATGCTCGACGAAGGGGCCTGCGGCGTTGACGAAGTTTGGCGTGGAAATCCGTAAGGTTTCCCCTCTTTTCGATACGGAAACTCCGGAGATTCTGCCTCCATTTGTCTCTACCGACTCGACCCTTCCGGACACGAACCGAACTCCATGCCCCCTGGCTTGCTCCAGCATGTACATTCCCATTTGTTGGGCGCTGAGCCATCCAGCGCGCCTCGGGTGAATCGCGGCTATCGCCCTTTTGGATATGTACGGGAAATGCGCTTCGATCACCTCACGACCGAGCAGCAAATCTGCACCCGAAATCGGAGCATCGAATTCTTCGGCCTCCTCGGCGGAGTAACGATACGTCGAATCGATGCCATCGTGCACCCTGAGAGGACCGGCGCCGAGCCGCTCTGCTTCCTCCGCCGCTTCCCGGAACGTCTCTGCTTTGTGTTTGGATGCCGTGGCGAATAGATAGCCCCTCCTGTTCATCCTGAAGATGTTTCCGCTTTCCCTCGCGAGCTCCTCCATCAGATCTATGCTTCGGTTCATGAAAGCCACCATGGAACCATCCGGGTCGGGCCACCAGTTCCGATAGCATTCGGTGGATTTGTCGCTGGTGAGGGTCAGCGGGGGACGTTCATCCACGAGGATGATGTCGGTGACTCCCCTTCGAACTGATAGGTGATAGGCGGTGGAGATTCCGGCTATTCCGGCTCCGCAGATCAAGACATCGGCTTTCATGGGCACGTTCATTCCTCCTCCGGTGGATTCGGGCGCAAGTATATTTGCTTCACATCGGTTGCGTCAAGGAGCCACGGCTCCGCCACGAAAAAGAATAGGACTTACGCAGTTCACGCGTTCTATCCACCTGAACCTCGTTCCATGCCCTCGAATCAGGATTCTCCTGGGTAGGCGAGGGCAGTGCCCTCGCCTACCCAG
>CAZEXY010000040.1:10885-18898 GCA_964516345.1 uncultured Anaerolineae bacterium | reverse complement strand
CTTTTCGAGACAACAGGACGGTATGACTTTACGAGATTCAACCATGCAGTTTGCCCCCTATCCATCAGCCTCGGCATGACAAAGAAAGGAATCAAACCGGCTCAACTGCGTAACTCCTAATATTATCCACGATGAGGCCGGCCCGACGCAAAAGCAGAAACGCCTCACAAAGGTTTTCTTCCTGGAAGTTCGTTTTTGCGTTTAACCGTGGAGCAAGCTATCAGATCGCAGGGAAATAATCAAAACGCAAAGACGCGGAGAGACAAAGACGCAAAGGTTTCTTGTGCGTCTTACGTCTCCTCGCGCCTGCGCGTTGATCTGTGGCGCGGGCTGTCAGATCGCGGGGTAATAATCAAACGCAAGGACGCGAGGCCGTTCCTGCTTGCCCACGTCAGTTCCCGGCTCGACGAAAATGGCCGGGTGCGGCCCGGCCATTTCCTGCAATCGCAAAATCCGCCCTTCATCCAGCCAGAAGGGATTCCAGGTTCTTCCTGGATTCTTTTTCCACCACGCTATGGATGCTGTTCCCGTGGGAATCCATCGTGACGACGACCGGGAAGTCCTCCACGCGGATCACCCAGAAGGCTTCCGGGACGCCGAATTCGAGCTTGTGCACCTCCACCACCTCTTTGACGGCGTTGGCTATGAGGGAAGCAGCGCCCCCAACGGCGTGAAAGTACACCGCTCCGAACTTCTGCAACGCTTCGAGGGTCTTTGCCCCCATGCCCCCCTTTCCTATCACCCCGCGAAGACGGAAGTGCTCTATCACCTCTGCTTCGTACGGTTCCTCTCTGATGCTCGTGGTGGGTCCGGCAGCGACGAAGTAGTAGCTGCCGTCCTCCTTTTTGCCCACCACCGGCCCGCAGTGGTACAGAACCCCCTCTTTCAGCAACTCCTTGAGTCTCTCGTACACTTTCCTGTCCTCCGGAGACGCCTTGGAAGGATCTCCGTGGATGAAGTTTTCGATCAGGAATTTGTGTGCTGCATCCCTGCCGGTAACTATTGTGCCGCTGAGCAGAACCTGATCTCCAACGGCGAGCTTGCGTATCTCTTCCTCGGATATCGGAACAGTAAGCTTGTAAGTAGCCATCTGGGTACCTCCCTCACTCTATCGTGACCTTGCCGTTTCGGTAGGTCAATGTTCTCCGCCTGCACGCCCAACACATGTATGCTATCGAAACGAAGAAGCACGCCGGCAGTCTGTGTACCAGCCCAACCTTCACGCCAAGGACGGTGGTCTTTCCGCCGAACCCCATCGGGCCGATGCCGAGCCGATTCAGTTCCTCGTACATCTCCTTCTCGAACTTCGCCAGCTCCGGTATGGGGTTGACGTCGTCCAGCTTTCTGAAGAGCTGCTCCTTGGCCTTCATCATACCGGAAGCTCTGTCTCCGCCGATCCCAACGGCGATTATGCCGGGAGCGCACCCTTTCCCCTGGGCCTTCCAGACAGCATCCAGAATCGCTTTTCTGACTCCCCTCAGATCCCTGGGGGCCTGAAAGTCGGGACTTGGGATCTTGTACTGACCGCTGACGTTTTCGCTTCCGCCGCCCTTTTGGAGCAATTTGACTTCCAGGTAGTCCTCACCCCATTCCTCGAAATGTATGGTGGGGAAATCGATGCCGGTGTTGTCTCCGGAGTTCTTGCCGGTGAGCGGATCGACGGCGTTGGGCCTGAGGTAGAGCCTCCTGGTGGCTTCTCTGGTGGCTTCGATCAACTGCTCCTTGAGCTTCCGGGTGCTCCATCCAAACGGATAATGGACATAAAAGATCGGTACGCCGGTGTCCTGGCAAATCGGCCTGGAAGATTCCCTCGCCAGCTTTGCGTTCTCCAGGATAGTATCGAGCACCATCCTGGCCGGCGAGTCTTCATCCTCCCGATCTCGCCCTTTCCGAATGGCTTCCTCCACGTCCTCCGGCAGGTCGGTGGAAGACCTCCGGATGAGTTCCACGAATTCCTGAGTCAGGTCTATCTGTTCAGCCATATACCTCCCTCCGATGTAATTGCGTCATGTAAATGACGCTCCCGGACGTCCGGGACGCCCGGTCGAGATTTACTTCTTGGCTACGTTGGCGGCCACCAGGATCGGATCCCATACGGGTGCGAACGGAGGAGCGTATGCCAGATCGAGGAAGGAGACGTCCTCCACCGTCCATCCGGCATGGAGAGCCGCCGCGAGGACGTTTATCCTCAACGCCGCGCCTTCCTGGCCTGCCATCTGGGCTCCAAGAAGCCGCTTGCTCCCTCTTTCGAACACGAGCTTTACGTGCAGCGGTTTGTGCCCGGGGTAGTAATGCGCCCTGGAAAGGGACTTGATGGTCACGGAAGCTGCATCGAAGCCGTGCTCGAGCGCTTCCTTCTCCGTCAAGCCCGTTCGGGCCATCTCCATCCCAAAAACCTTGACCACGGCAGTGCCGACCACACCTCCGAACACGGCGTGACCGCCTGCTGCGTTCTCGCCGGCCACGCGCCCTTGTTTGTTCGCGGTGGTGCCGAGCGGTATGTAAGCAGGCTTCCCGGTCACGAGGTGATGCGCTTCGGCCACGTCTCCGGCAGAATAGACCCCCGGGACGTTGGTTTCCATCCGTTCGTTAACGGCGACGGCACCTGTAGGGCCGAGGGCTATACCCGATTCTTTAGCCAGAGATGCATTGGGACGGACACCGACGGCGAGGATGACCATGTCGGCGGGGTAACTCCTGCCCCCCGCCACCACTGAGCGAACTTCCCCGTTCTCGCCCTCGAATCCCTCCACAGGGCTCTCCAGAGCAAGCTCCACCCCGTTCCGTCGCAGTTCTTCAGCCGCCATTTCGGCGAAATCGGCGTCCATGTTCGGCAGAACCTGCGGGAGCATCTCTACCACGGTCACCTTTTCCACCTGCCCGGAGAGCGCTTCAGCCATCTCGAGCCCTATGTAGCCGCCTCCCACGATCACCGCATGGGAAGGTTTCTTCTCCCTCAGGAAGGTCCGCACGGCTACCGCATCCTCCACGATCCTCAGGGTGTAAATGTGATTCAGATCTATGCCCGGGATCGGGGGTCGAGACGCTTTTCCGCCGGTCGTCAGCACCAGCTTGTCGAAATTATCCGTGAACTCCTGGCCTGTTTCGAGGTTTCTCACAGTTACCGAACGCCTTTCGATGTCTATGTTCAGGACCTCGTGATGCACATGCACCTCTATCCCTGATTTGGCAAACTGCTCCGGCGTTCGAACGACGAGATCTGGAACCTCTTTTATATCGCCTTTGATGAAATAAGGGATGCCGCAGGAGCCGTAGGATACATAACCGCTCTTTTCGTAAGCAACGATTTCCATGTCCCGGTTCACGCGTCTTGCTTTCGCGGCGGCGCTCATGCCTGCTGCCACTCCTCCAACCACTATCAACCTTTCAGGCATCGTTACCTCCTCGTAAGAATGTTATGGATGTATTGAAGCCCTGCTGGAAAGCACTCAAGAGCGGGGACTGCTCGTTTCGGTAGAAAGCTGATGTGATGCAAAAGCCAGGCAAATCTCCCTCCTTTGGGAAGCCGAACCGGCTTTACTCGGTAGAGATTCGTGGATAATATAGCACAACGGAAATCGCTCAACAACTTTGGTAGAGGCAACCTGCAACAGTGGCGATCTTTCCTTCGTCATTACGAAGAGCAATGCGATGGCAGGCGCGCCCATGCCCCGCAGGAGTTCAGTGACCGAGGATCTCCACGCTCTTGTTCCTCGGGTGGTGGCTCAGAGCGACGGAACCGAATCTTCCCATAAGGTGGCGCACCTCATCTCTCAGTGCCGCAAGCCTCGGCTCCCTCGCGGCCCATTTACCCAGAACCTGATTGACGACGAGCCTGCTATCCCCCTTGACGTCGAGAGACCATGTCCTGGGGTTCTCCTTACGCTCCATCAGGAACCTCTCGGCGCCTTTCAGCGCTTCGATCAACGTCCTGTACTCGGCTTCGTTGTTCGTCATCACGCCGTCGAAATCGATCCTCTTGACGATGGGAGGTTCTCCGGGAAGTATGAGGGCGTAGCTTCCGTATCCGGCTCCCGGGTTACCCCGGCTGCCCCCATCGAACACTATGGACAGCTTTCTTTCGGACTTCTGTTCCTCGAGCACGATCTCCTGGAGCCAGGAGAGAAGCCTCCTGCGTTCCTCCGGGGAAAGGGACTCTATCTTCGCCTTGATTTCCCGTTCAAGCACCGGCAACCTCTTTTGCAGCCTCTTTCTGCTTCTTACGGCGCTTCTGGACCTTCTGATCGTAAAGCCAGAACATGTTAGCCACGTGCAAATCCTGCGCCAGCCCGCCCAGTTCTATCCTCGGAATGCCGCAAGCCTCCACTCCGATCTGAGCCAAGCTTTCCTTCGGTCGCTCACGCACGATGGCCTGCTCCACGATCTTGTCTATGGCTCTGAGGTAGGACATGCTCCGTGCCAGTTTCTCCGGTATCTCCCCCTTCAGGAGCACCGGACCATGCCCCGGGACCAGTGCATCGAGCTGAAGTTGTCCGATTTTCTGCAGAGAGTGCATGAGCTGCTTGAGGTCACCACCGACGATGTAAGGCACCGGCATCACCACGTCTCCTGCAAAGAAGACCTTCTTCTCTATCACGTGAATGCCTATGCCATCCTCCGAATTGCCCGGAAGCCGCTGAATGTGGATCGTCTTCTCCCCGAGCCGGATCGTCAGCTCGTCCTCTACCAGCATCTCCGGCAGCTTTATCCTGACCTCCTTCAGCTCTGACGAGGTAACTTTGGCCTGCTCCAGAGCAGGTTTGCCGTACTTCTCCATCAAATACCTCGCCCTCCGATGGGCTATGATCTCCGAGTCGGAGAAGAGATAGTTCCCGTAGATGTGATCCGCGTGGGAGTGAGTGTTGATTACATACCTGACGCCTCTCGGGCCGCTCACCCGGAGAGCGAAATCCCTCAGAGCTTTCGACTCCCTGGGAAACGGCATGGTATCGATGACCACGCTTCCTTCCTCTGTGAGTATCAGCCCCGCCGTCACCTGAGCGTAAAGTTCACTGGTGAATACGTATATATCCTCCGAAACCCTCTCTCTGATCATCTATCGCTCCTGAGCTCTGGTCGTTTGCATTACACGATAGCATAGAAGGAGAAAGTTGTCAAGGATTTTTATCATTCTTAACATATTTAATCGATTTTTGGGGCTGAGCGGTGTTTTTTAGAATCGCCTTTTGACAAAGGAATCTGGCGTTCCTATAATACCAACCGTAGCTAAGCCCAAAGAGGGGTTGCGCCGAAGCGCCGCCCCGCGTGCGCTTTTATTTTATGTTGGGAGGAAGAGATGGCTGTAGACGATTTGGTTATCCGCATAGGCGGGGAGTCTGGCGAAGGCATAGTCACCACAGGAGAGATCCTTTCGAGAATAGCGGCTTTCTCCGGCTATGAAATCTTCACCTTCAGGACATACCCCGCAGAGATCCTGGGCGGGCACGTCATGTACCAGATGCGTGTTTCCACCCATCCCGTAGGTTCCAGAGGGGACGCCCTTGATATCCTGCTCGCGATGAATCAGGAAGGCTACGATAGACACCATGGCGAGCTCAGGAAGGGCGGAATCGTGGTGTTCGACGAAACGGTCGTCGAGATCCCCGAGGACAACGATCACGTACTTTACCCGATCCCATTCACCGACCTTGCGAAAAGCATGAAATTCCTCAGAGGCAAGAACCTCATAGCCATCGGAGCGATGACGAGGCTCATGCAGCTCCCGTTCGAAAGGGCTCAGGAGATAGTCAAGAGGAGGCTTGGGAAGAAAGTGGAGCTCCTCGAAAACAACCTGAAATCCCTGGAGCTTGGGTACAAATATGTGGAAGAGCACATGTTGACCACCGGCTCCGAGGAGTTCGAGCTCCCCGCGGTTTCCCCGGAAAGAGACCGCCTGATCCTCAATGGGAACGAAGCCGCCGGGATGGGCTCCATCGCCGGAGGGTTACAGTTCTATTCCGGTTACCCGATCACGCCGGCAAGCTCGGTTATGGAGTTCATCGCCGCACATCTGCCGAAAATAGGCGGTTACATGGTGCAGGTGGAAGACGAGATAGCGGCCATCAACATGGCAATTGGCGGAAGCTTTGCCGGAGCTCGCTCCATGACCGCCACCTCCGGACCCGGGGTGAGCCTTATGGCGGAAGCTTTGGGTATGGCATCCATGGCGGAGATACCGGTGGTGGTACTGGACGTCCAGCGCGTTGGGCCGAGCACCGGCATGCCAACCAAGACGGATCAGGGAGATCTGAACCTTGCACTCTACGGCTCCCACGGAGAAGGCCCCAGGTTCGTCCTGGCTCCGATCAACGTAGAGGATACGTTCTATCAGATGGTCAACGCTTTCAACGCCGCCGAGCGGTATCAGGTGCCAGTCATCGTACTGACCGACCAGGGGCTTTCTGCCCAGGTGGAAGCAGTGGACGTCTTCCCGGAGAAAGTGGAGCTTTTGGACAGGGTAAGGCCTGACCTGGAGCACCTTGAAGGCAGATACTACCGCTATCAGGTGACCGAAAACGGCATCTCTCCGATGTCGGTGCCGGGGCAGGCTGGCGGGCAGTACACCGCCGAGAGCCTCGAGCACAAGATCACCGGCGCCCCGAGCCACGAAGCGGACAACAGGGTCGTACAGGTCAACAAACGGTTCCGCAAAGTGGAAACCGCCAGGAAGGAAATGGTCGAATGGCCCAGAATTTTCATCAAGTACGGCGACGAGAACCCGGAGATCGGGGTCATGGGTTGGGGAACGACCTACGGAGCAGCCAAAGAAGCCGTGGAGAGAGCTCGGGCCAAAGGGATCAAGGCTGCGGTGTTCTACACCAAGCTCCTCTCTCCGCTGCCGGTGGAGCAGCTCAAAGAATTCGCCGAAAGTGCTCAGGTCATCCTGGTGCCGGAGCTCAACTACACCGGCCAGTATGCTCATCTGCTCCGTGCAGAGCTCGGCATCGAGCCGGAGGTGGTTCACAGGTACGACGGCCTGACGTTCACGGCGGGCGAAATCCTTGCCAAGATAGAAGAAATCCACGCCGGTCTGACCGGGGCGAAAGCATAAGGAGGTACAGGAATGAACATCAAGGAAAGAGCAAAAACTTACAGGAGTGACGTCAAGCCGATTTGGTGCCCTGGCTGCGGCGACTACGCCGTTCTGAACAGCCTCACCACCGCGCTGGCGGAGCTGGAAATACCTCCGGAAATGGTGGCGATAGCATCGGGCATCGGTTGCTCCGGTCGTTTTCCGGCGTTCACCTCTGCCTACGGATTCCACGGCGTGCATGGCAGGCCGCTCCCGCTGGCCACCGGAATGAAAATGGCGAATCCCGAACTTACCGTCTTCGCCGTGGGCGGCGACGGCGACGGGTTCAGCATTGGAGCGGGGCATCTTCCGCACGCCGCACGCCGGGACGTAGACCTGACTTACATCGTCATGGACAACCGGCTTTACAGCCTCACCAAGGGACAGCCTTCTCCCACCAGCCCGGTGGGAACGAAGCGGAAGGCCTCCCCATACGGGACCGTCGAGACCCCTCTCAACCCAATGGCGATGATGATAGCGTACGGGGCTTCTTTCGTCGCTCAGGCATTCTCCGGCAAACCGAAGGAAATGACAAAGGTCATCGAAGAAGCCATCCAGCACAAAGGGTTTTCCTTCGTACACGTACTGAGCCCGTGCGTGACGTTCTACGATACCTACCGGCAGTTCCGCGCCATAGCCACTCCATTGCCGGAGGATCACGACTACACGGATCAGGTAAAAGCCTTCGAACTGGCTCTTGACGAAAGCAAGCTCTACCTGGGCGTGTTCTACAAGAAAGAGGACACGGTTCCATTCCACGAAAGACTCAACTCCGTGCGACCGGAGCAGAGGGATCGCGAAACGTTGATGCGGGAGCTGATAGAATATTATCGGCCTTGAATCCGAAGAACCGAACAGAAAATAGCGGGGGCAATCCCCGCTATTTTTGTCTTCGACGTCTGCCTGGAGGATTGCATCTTGAGGAGACTGATCTTGATAAT